>CAYLMY010000255.1:0-3772 GCA_964384635.1 uncultured Undibacter sp. | reverse complement strand
AAGATCACCAAGGACGGCGTGTTCCTGGAGGAGCTCGAGCATCACCCGGCGCAATATCTGCCCGAGGTCGATCAGGAAAAGCTCGGCGGCGCGGTGGTGAAGGTCGATCTCAACCGGCCGATGAAGGAGATTTTGGCGCAGCTGTCGCAATATCCGGTGAAGACGCGGCTCTCGCTCACCGGGCCGATGATCGTGGCGCGCGATCTCGCGCACGCCAAACTGCGCGCGCGGCTGGAGGCCGGGCAGGGGCTGCCGGATTATTTCAAGATGCATCCGATCTATTACGCCGGGCCGGCCAAGACGCCGGAGGGTCATGCCTCGGGCGCGTTCGGGCCGACCACGGCCGGCCGCATGGACGGTTACATCGACCAGTTCCAGGCGGAAGGCGGCGCGATGATCTCGGTGGCGAAGGGCAACCGCTCGGCACAAGTGCGCGACGCCTGTAAGAAGCACGGCGGCTTCTATCTCGCCTCCATCGGCGGCTCGGCCGCCAAGCTCGCCGAGCAGTGCATCAAGAAGGTCGAAGTGCAGGAGTTCCCCGAATTCGGCATGGAAGCGATCTGGCGCATCGAGGTGGAAGACTTCCCCGCCTTCATCGTCATCGACGACAAGGGCAACGACTTCTTCAAGGAGCTCAATCTGGGCTGAGGCGTTTTGCCTCGGCTTGCATGCCAGCCATGCCGGGCGGCGGGCGGCACAACCCGCGACCGCGTGGGTCGTGCCCGCCGCGTGTGCCGTTTTGTCATAGCTGCCTGCGTCTCATGTTCGCCGTTGCGCGGGAAACAGGGCCCGGCGCGGCAGACGGCACAGCTAGGACAATCACCGCCGGCGGTTGCAAGCGCCCGCCGGAGTTGTTGGGCGCGCCGATAAATCACAGCGATGCAATGGCTTATATCCAGAACGCGCGGGCAGATTGCGCTTGCCGACTCAGAAAGGCGCTGCCAGCTTCGATTCATTGCCGGCTCGGGGCGACGCAACAATCAATAACAAGAAAAGTGATTATCAAACTGCGGAAAGGACCGTTCGATGGCGACTGTCAATTTCGATGCGCCCGATCTCGCGCGCCGCATCGAGCAACTCAGCCAGTCCGAACTCGACGCGCTGCCGTTCGGCGTCATCCTGCTCGACCGCCAGGGCACCGTGCTGTTCTACAGCCAGACCGAGGCGCGCCAGTCGGGCTACGGCGAGCTGCCGCTCGGCAGGAATCTGTTTGAAGTGTCGCGCTGTCTGGAAAGCGACGACTTCCGCGGCCGCATCATGCGCGCCATGGAGGCGGGGCCCGTCGATATCGAGTTCGTCTGGGTCGGCGATTTCACCGACGCCAAGCGCGATATGCGCGTCCGCGTGCAGTCGGCGCGCCAGGGCGGCGTGTGGGTCATGGTCGAACGCGATCCCGCGGCATCTGCCTCGGCGGCCTGATCACACCGTCGCCACTGCCGCGATCAGGATCGAGAGCCCGACATATTTGGCGGTCTGTACGGGATCGGGAATTTGATCGGCAAGCCCGATCAGCCACAGCACGGTTGCGACCGCGATCAGCGGATATTTTATGGCCGGTTTTGCGACCCACTGCTTGAACGCCGCTACTGCCTTGAACATGACACTCCGTTTCGCCCACCCGGCCCGCGGGCGGTTACGCACACCACGCAAGGGATATATTGCGTCGCAGCAATCTGCTTGGCAATGCAATAATTTTGCCTGCTGGGGCAGCTACTTAGCGGGCGGCGGCGGGCGCGGCATGCTCTTGGCAAAGACGCCCAGCGTAATGGCGCGCGCCACGTATTGCGCCAGGCAATCATAGCCGGCCTCGCTGCGCTCGAATTGGTCGGCCACCGGGACGGCGCCCGCGCGCGACGCCTGCTCGACGATCTGCATGGCCTCGAAGAAGCGGATGACGATGACGTTTTCCTGCACCGCCAGCCGGCGCAAGCGGTCGCGGATCTCGATGTAATGGGCGTCGCGCAGCATCTGCGGCGCGAATTGCAGCCCGACCAGCACCACGTCGACCTTGTGTGCTTTGAGCCAGTCGATCTGGTCCTTGACGACGCTGGTGAAGTCACCGGCGTCCACATAGGCGAGCGCGTCATTGGTGCCGACCTGCCAGAGCACCAGGTCGGGCTCGTCGAGCGCCACCTCGTTTTTCATGCGGACGGCGGCGCCGGCGGCAAGCTCGCCGGAGACGCCGCGGTTGATCATGATGACGTCGGTGCCCTTCAGCGCGTTTTCCAGCATCGCCTCGATCAGCTCGGTATAGCCGCCGCCGCGCGCGGTGACGTGGCCGGGCGCCGCGCCCATCGCGAGGATGCGCAAGTCTTTACGCTGCGCCAGCGCGGCCGCAACGTTAGGCAGCGGCGATTGCGCGCCAAGCGCGGCGCTGCCGCCCTGGCAGGTCTTCGACAGCGGCGAGGGCTGCGCGGCTTGCGCCGCTGCCTGGCCGCAGAAGATCAGCGCGCTTACGAGCGCTGCGCCGATTGCGCCGGCGAAGCGGGTCGGGTGCGTTGTCGCGATTCGGCAAGCCATGCGGTGAATGCCATGATGATGATGCCAATAATTACCACGGCGGTGTCGACGGTGACAGAGCCGCGGTAGGTGAAGCGGACGATCTGGCCGCTCAAGCTGAGCAGCGAGCCGATGCAGAACACGTAGAGCGAATTGCGCCCCAGCATCGCGAACATGCCGACCAGCGGCGCGATCGCGGTGCGCAGATAAGGCGCCTCGGCGGCCCAGCGGATATAGCGGAAGGCGAGCGAGAAGACCGCGATCAGCGACAGGAACTGGATCAGCCGGATCGGCGTGACGTAAGTTTTGTCGATGATGAAGAACAGCTTGGGCTCCGGCACCTTCGTCGGGTCCGGCCACCAGGCGAACAGCGGCACCAGCACGCCGACGATCACAACCGGCAACGCCAGCATGCGCAAGGCCACGATGTGGCGGCGCACGAAGCGGCCGACGCCGAAGTCGGCGCGCGCCATGGTGAAGCCGAGCACAAAGACGATCTGCCAGGCCAGCGGATTGAAGAACCAGGTGCCCGACACCGGCCAGGTCGGCAGCGTCAGCCGGAAGGCCAGCACGCAGACATAGAGCGCGAGCGAGGCCGGCAGCGCCCAGCCCGGCGCGGTGCGGTCGATCAGCGCGAAGAACGGCGCCATCAGCATCAGCACCACGTAGAGCGGCAGGATGTCGAAATAACCGAGCTGATGGGTGAGCACGGCGAGCCCGATATGGGTCGGCACCGGATCGTCGAACACGGCCGCTGCGTTGTGCCATTGCAATAGCAGCGGATTGGCCAACTCGGTCGCGCTCAGCGCCAGCATGGCGATCGCCAGCATGGTGATCAGCACCTGCGCGGCGTAGAGCTCGAGCGCGCGCCCAAACAGCCGCAGCATCACGTCGCGCGTCGGCATGTTGCGGCCGCCGCCGTCGGCCATCAGCCGCAGCGACCAGCCGGCCAGGAACACGAACAGGTCGGCGGCGTCGGAAATCGAGAAATTGACCAGCGTGTAATGCGAATAGAACAGGCCGGGGATGTGGTCGATGAAAATGGTGATGAGCGCAAAGCCGCGCCAGAAATCCACGGCGTTGGCCGGGCGTGGCATCGCTTAGGCCGTCCGCGCGGCGACAGCCAAAGCCGCGGCGAGATGTTGACCGCAAGATAGCGTGCCCGCGCGCGAGCGCGGGGCAACAACGGTGTCGGCCACTTCGGCGCTCCCGCTTGCCGGTAAGCGCCGACGCTAGCGACGCGCCAGCGAAATGCCAAGGCCGCCCGCGGCCC
>CAYLMY010000254.1:0-3804 GCA_964384635.1 uncultured Undibacter sp. | reverse complement strand
AATCGGACCAAAGCGGACAAAGCTTGATTTTGGCCGGGGACCGTTTGTCCGCTAGTGACGGTGGTTTCAACCGGTCGACGCAACACATTATCCTGACCAGAAAAGATGGAGTGTGTGCTGATGAACGAAAGATGTCGTCGAGGGTTCACTGCGGCCGAGAAAATGGAGCCCTGGCGTCGCTGGCAGCCGGGGATTTTGAAAGCGATTTGGCGAGCGTTTCGTGAGCGTTACGCACGTGTTGCGTCGACCGGGTAAGCCGGCAAGCCCATCGCGGACAATAGGAGTTCTCAAAACGCTTGAATATGAAAATACTTTAGTGGCAAATATGAGTTCGGATCGATTGAACAGTTTGACCGGCGCAGCATCTTGCGCGGCCGGATGTGGCGAACTGCTGCGGAGTGAGGCATCTTGGTTCGCAACGTAGACGAGTGGCTCAAGGAACTAGGTCTATCGAGATACACTGATTTGTTTGCTGATAACGAAGTTGATTTCGAGGTTCTGCCCGATCTAACGGAGCAGGACCTGAAAGACCTCCAAATCCCTCTCGGCCACCGCAAAAAACTATTGAAGGGGATTGCCGCACTCGCTGATGGCGCCAGCGCGGCCAATGAACGTGCCGGGCCAGCCGACGCTCAGGCGATGCTGCGGCCCGAGGCGGAACGGCGCCAGCTCACCGTGATGTTCTGCGATCTGGTGGACTCGACCGCGCTATCCGTGCGTATCGACCCGGAGGACTTGCAGGTAGTCATCCGGGCTTATCAGGAAACCTGCGCCCGGGTCACCGCGCGCTACGGAGGCTACGTCGCCAAATATATGGGCGACGGAATTCTTGTTTATTTCGGCTATCCGCAGGCGCATGAAAACGACTGCGAACGCGCAGCGCGCGCTGGCCTCGATATAGTCGAGGCCGTCGCCAAGATTGGTTCAAGCAGTCCGCTCGCCCGCGGCCTACTGCTGTCGGTGCGCGTCGGCATCAGCACCGGTCCGGTCGTCGTGGGCGATATTGTCGGCGAGGGTTCTGCGGAGGAAGCAAGCGTCATTGGCGAGACGCCGAACGTCGCTGCGCGCCTGCAAGAACTCGCCCAGCCAAACCAGGTCGTGATCGGCCCCTTGACGCGGCAACTCATCGGCGACGCCTTCGCGCTCGAGGACTTGGGCGAGCGGTTGCTCAAGGGCATCGCCCTGCCGGTGCGCGCGTGGCGACTGGCGCGAAAGCGCGACGCCGAAAGCGCTTCGGAGGCCGATTTCGCGGGCGACGGCTCGCCGCTGGTCGGCCGCCAGGAAGAGCTCGGGCTTTTGCTCCGTGGATGGGAGGCAAGCAAGAACGGCCACGGACAAGTCGTCTTCATCCAGGGTGAGGCCGGGATCGGCAAGTCCCGTCTCGTCGCGGCTCTGCGCGCGAAGGCGAAGGAGCTGGGCGAACGTCACGCCGTCATCGCCATGCAATGCTCGCCGTTTCACGGTGGCAGCACACTCTACCCCGTCATCGAGCACCTCAAGCATGTCTTGGACTGGAAAGAGGAGGACGCGCCTGAGCAGCAGCTTTCGAAGCTTGAAGCCGCGCTCAGCGCGCAAAACCTGCCGCTCGCAGAAATCATGCCCCTGGTCGCCGAGCTGATGAGCTTGCCGCTGCCGGAAGGCCGCTTCCCCCCATTACGGTTGAGCGCCCAGGAGCTGCGTGAGCGCACGCTCGATGCTTTGGCAGGATGGTTATTTGGGGAGTCCGAGACGCGAGCCGTCCTTTGCGTATGGGAAGACGCGCATTGGGCCGACCCGACGACTTTAGACCTTCTGGCGCTGTGCATCGAGCAATCGCCGACGGTGGCGATGATGAACGTGCTGACATTTCGTTCCGGCTTCACGCCTCCCTGGCCAGCGCGTTCGCACATGTTGCCGATCACTCTCAACCGGCTGGAGCGTCCGGAGGTGGAGGCAATGATCCGGCAACAGACCGGTGGCAAGCCGTTGCCGGCCGAGGTCGTCGACTACATCGTCGACAAGGCCGACGGCGTGCCGCTCTACGTCGAAGAATTGAGCAAGGCCATTCTGGAAGCGAACTTTCTGCGCGAGGAGCAGGACCGCTACGAACTGACCGGCCCGTTGTCCAGCGTCACCATTCCCGCCACGTTGCAGGACCTGTTGATGGCGCGGCTCGACCGGTTGCCGACTGTCCGGGAAGTTGCCCAGATCGGCTCCATTCTCGGGCGGGAATTCGCCTACGAGATGATCCATGCAATCGCCGCCCACGAGGAACTGACCTTGCAGAACGGATTGGATCAATTGGTCCAAGCCGAGCTTCTTTACCAGAGAGGGCGGCTCCCGCATTCCCGCTACACCTTCAAGCATGCTCTGGTGCAGGATGCGGCCTATCAATCGCTGCTCAAGCGCACGCGGAGATATTATCACCAGCAGGTGGGCGAGCTGCTTGAGCGTCGTTACCCTGAAATCACCCAGAGCCAGCCCAACCTGGTGGCGCAACATTACGTCAAGGCGGAGAACGACGCGAAAGCGGTGGAATATCTCAGCCGCGCAGCCGACAAGGCAGCGGGCTTATACGCCCATACCGAAGTGGTCACGACGCTTGAGGCGGCACTCTTCCACGCGGAGAGGCTCACGAGCGAGGATCGAGACCGTTGTGCCCTGGAAATCGTGCTGCGGCTCGCTGAATCCCTCCATTTTCTTGGCCGTCGCCAAGAGCTCGTGGAAAGACTGCTGCAGCAGCAGGCACGTTTGGATCGGCTTGCGGATGCCTCGCTCGCCGGAAAGTTTTATTTCTGGCTGGGCTTTGCCCACTCTTTCCTGGGACATCGGGCGGAGGCGGAACGGGCGCTGGGCCGCGCCTTGCAGGAGGCGACACGAGCCGGCGATGGCGCCGTGTGTGGCCGGATTCATCGCGCCCTCGCCATGGAATGCACCTTTTCCGGGCAGCCGCTGGAGAAAGCAGTCGACCACGGCCGCGAGGCGGTGGCATTGCTGGAGCAGGACGCAGATGGGTTCTGGCTTGCGCAAGCGCTATTCGCGCTGTGCTACACTTCCTACTACCGGGGCGATTTTGACTCAGTCCTTGACGCTGCGGCCCGCCTGAATGTGCTCGGAGAGACCGCAGGGAGCCGCCGAGCTCGCGCCAATGCTGCAACGATGATCGGTCTCACCCATGCGACGCGCGGAGATTGGGCCGAGGGAATCGAGGCGGAGCAGCGGGCGCTCGGTCTTTCGCCCGATAATTTCGAGACGGCCTATATCCTTGCCTGTTTGGGCAAGGCCCACACCGAGGGCGAAGACGCTGCACAAGCAGTCCCGGTGCTGGTGCAGGCGGTCGAGCTGGCCGACCAGGTCCGCTCGCTGCAGTGGCGGTGCTATTTTCGCACTATGTTGGGTGATGCCTATGTCCTGAACGGCGACTTCGACAAGGCGCGGCTCGTGGTTCGCAAGGCGTTGGACGGGAGCACCGAGATTCGGTTTCTGCTGGGCGTTGGATTGTCGAAGCAGGTCCTCGGCCGGATCGCGCGGGCCGAGGGCGACATGGCGGAGGCGACGCGCAATTTCAATGAGGCAATCGAAACGCTCGGCGCCATCGGCGCGCGCTTCGAGCTGGCGCGGACCCACCTCGACCTCTCGACGCTTGCCCAAGCCCAAGGCGATGGTGAAAACTTTCAAAAGCATTTGAAACAGGCCCAGGAGCTGTTCTCAGCTTTGCAGGTTCCCAAATACGTCGAGCGCGCCGGCCGGCTTGGTGAACAGTCGGGCCTTTGCGTTTCCGGTTGATCTGAACCTAACGGGTGATGCTTGCTTGTAATGTCCGCT
>CAYLMY010000253.1:0-3836 GCA_964384635.1 uncultured Undibacter sp. | reverse complement strand
GCTTCGATGGCCGACAATACAGGCAATGGAAATTTCATTGAGCTGACCGCGGAAATCGTTTCCGCCTATGTCAGCAATAATACGGTGTCGGCGGGCGACATTCCTGCCTTGATCAACCAGGTGCATGCCGCGCTCAGCCGGGTATCCGGAAAATCGGGCGACGCCGCGGCCGAGCCGCTAAAGCCTGCGGTTTCCCTGAAGAAGTCGGTCACGCCCGAATACATCGTCTGTCTCGAGGACGGCAAGAAGTTCAAGTCGCTCAAGCGTCACCTGCGCACCCAGTACAACATGACGCCGGAGCAGTACCGGGAAAAATGGGGCCTTGGCGCCGACTACCCGATGGTCGCGCCCAATTACGCGGCCGCGCGCTCGCAACTGGCCAAGCAGATGGGGCTCGGCCAGCAGCGTCGCCGCCGCGCCAAATAGCCCCGGCCAATCTTGCGAGGCCTTGCGCCGCGGCCCTGACCGCGGCGGTTTCTTTGTCGGCGCCGCCCTGCCACAGATAGTTGCGGATGTAATTCCTATAGTTGTGGATATCTTTTCCTGCAATTTTACCGATCTTGCAGACACCTCCGTCTTATCAAGGGGATAGCTTTTTCGCGGCGACTTATCCCCGCTGCCTTAAGTTTCGGCGATGATGTAGGGAAATAATCACAATTATACGGATGACAAAGCAACCGTGTGTAATGATTTCAATGGCTTGTCGCTCGCGGTTGTCAGCACAAAATTGGGGACTATGATCCTAAAATGAACGAGCCATCACAAAAACAAGCCGAGTGCGTCGTTACGCCGGCGATGATCGATGCCGGTGCCGATGCGTACTACGGTCTTTGCGACAAGGACTGGGAGGAGTCCGTGGAGGACTGCATCGCAAAAATCCTGCGCGCGGCTATATCTGCCGGATCGAACGTATCTTTCCTGCCGCGAGCAGGGCAACACGCGAGGCAGCCCAAATCTGGGTGAAGGTCAATGTCTTGACGACCTGGTGCCGTCGATCTCCCCGCACGGGTAAAAACGTCAAAAACTGTAGAGTGTTTCCATCATTCTTCACGCCGCAACAAATATTGTGGATGACGGTGTTGCGCACGTCGCTATGAATTTTGGCGTTTTTGCTCAACCACTTTAACGATCTGACTGCGCCCTTGTTGTTGAGGTGTGCATAAATCTCTTTGAGCTTGTCGATTTTGGCTCGATTATCCATCCTGCCGATCAACAGCGGCCCTATATCGCTGTCCATTCCGACAAGGCGGGTGAGCCATTCGGTGAGGGCAATTTCGAGCATTGCCGAGGTGGTTATCAGGGTGCAAATTGCTTCGCGTGCTTCTGCCGACAGCGCCGGGGTGAGATTTTCGGCGTCGAGCGTGGTTGAAGAAAAAGGGCGGCCTGACATGGACGATGCCACTGCAAAATTCGAGCGCACGGTGCGACGGCTGCTGGCAACGCCGCCAAAGCCGCGCAAGGACATGCCGAAGAAGCGATTTAGGGCTGAGTCCCGGCCGGCGGGCAAGAGGCGGAAGAAGCGCGGGAATTGACGGCGGGGCAGACGCTTTAATGTATCTATATGCCTAGTGATGAGCCTTCGGCGCACTCATCTTCAGCCACAGAAAAATCCGGTTGGCCATGTCGCGCGCGCATTCACGTGACATCTGTACTTCGCTGGTTACACCTTCTGCCGTTTGGAGCGTCGCGGTGCATTCGCGGTCATCAAGGCTCAGTTCAAACGACACCAGCTTATTGCATAGAGCATTCGGCATTTTTGGACGGGCTTAATTATAGCATCGTGCGCTACCCGGACGGGCGACGCTTCGTTATACAAGCTTGAGTCGCGGCAAAAGTCGATCTCATTTCCACTGATTAACGCGCTTGCGCGGCCTGTTGCGGCGACGCCAGAGCAAAAACTCAATAGCTTGCGCGCTAAAGCGATGCGCCGTCAGGCCGTCGATAGGTCAGGCGCTTGCCTTCCGCGCCCTTGATGATCTTGACGGCGCGCTCGGTGTCGATGATGCCGAGGGCCACGCGGTTGTTGTAGCGGAAATCAAACTCCGACAGGTAGCGGTGCAGGTGCTTCTCGCCGCAATGCTGGTAGACGCCCTTCATGCCGCGCTTGAAGATCGAAAAGTAGCCTTCAATCGTGTTGGTGTGAACGTCGCCGCGCACGTATTCGTTGGCGCTGTGCTTCACCGTTTGATGATCCGCAAAAAGGCGCGTGGCATCGTTATAGAGGCGGCTTTCATCGGTGTGCAGGCGCGTTTCGCGGTCCACGTTTTCCCTCACGATCTTGCTCACGTTGGCCTTGGTGGCGTGGCCGATATGGAATGAGCGCACCGAGCCGCCGCGCTCCACCAGCGCGACGATGGGGCGCTTGTCGGCAGCAAGGCCGCGCTTGATGTAGGGGCGCTTGCCGCGCTGCTTCGACGGGATGCGCGTCTCGCGCTTGCCGAAATAGGTCTCGTCGGCCTCCACGATCTTGCCACCCCCGCCCAACGGGTCCGCGTTGTCGTCGCGCATGGCTTCGCGAATACGATGACACATGAACCACGCCGACTGGTAGGTGATCTTGAGCATGCGGTGCAGCTGGTGCGCGCTCATGCCTTTTTTGCTCGCGCCGAGCAGGTGGATGGCGAGCAGCCATTTGTTGAGCGGAATTTTGCTGCGCTCCATGACGGTGCCGAGCGTCACGGTGAATTGCTCACGGCAATCGTTGCACTGATAGAGCCCGTCGCGATGCTTGGCGCCTTCGAGCGCCGTGGCTTTGAGCGAGCCGCAATGCGCGCACACCGGGCCATCGGGCCAGCGCTGCGCCTCTAGATATTCGCGCGCCTTGTCTGCATTGCTGAAGCAATCGTCGGTGAGTCGCATGGCGGTTCCTCGCGTCAACCAAAGCGAAAGTGCCTGAGCGGCGTTGCTTTGTCAACCATATAATTGTGGAAATAATCCTACAGCAAGAGGATCGCCGATGAATGTTCTCGAAGCCCTCGACAAACCAAGGCAGCGGGCGCGGGCGGCCGGCAACGTCGCGCACATTTGCTGGCTGCTGGAATCGGCGACCGCGGCCGCCTTCGGCGTGCCGGTGGACGAGTTGCGGGCGCCGTCCCGACGCTCCGCCGACGTCGCCTTTGCCCGACAAAGCGCGATGTACCTCGCCCATGTCACGCTGGGCCTGAGTTACAGCGCGGTCGGAACGCTGTTTCACCGCGACCGCACCACCGCCGCCTACGCTTGCCAACAGGTCGAGGACCGGCGCGACGATCCGACGATTGACATGCTGCTGCAAACGCTCGAGGGCGTTTGCGGCGAGATGGCGCGCGGCATCCTCACGCACCCGCAGGTGCGGCCATGAGCGGCAATATGAGCGGCAAATCGCGCAAAACCGTGCGCGCACCGGAGCCGCCGCGGGCGCAAATCGATCGCTACCGCGGCCGGCATCTTGCCCTGGCGCAACGCCAGATCGCGACCGAGTTTGGCCGCGCCAGCGTGACCGTCGATGAATCAGAAAGCCCGCTCGCCTGGCTCGCCCGCCGGCGCGGCCGCAGCGGCCGTGCCTTGATCGAGGCGCATCAATTGCAGGCCGGCGAGCGGCTGCGCGCCGATTTCACCCGCGCCAATCTGATGCCGCGCACCACCTCGAACTGGGCAAGCCCGGTCGCCTCCGATCGCCGCGGCGGCGAGCGTGCGGCGCATTTCAGCGAAACCATGATCGCGGCGCGCCAGCGCGTGCATGCCGCGCTCGACGCGGCCGGCCCTGAATTCGCCGGGCTTCTGGTCGACGTCTGCTGCTTCCTCAAAGGGCTCGCGGATATCGAGCGCGAGCGCACCTGGCCGGCACGCTCGGCCAA
>CAYLMY010000252.1:0-3854 GCA_964384635.1 uncultured Undibacter sp. | reverse complement strand
CGCGGCCACGATGGGCGCCACGCGGCGCTCCGTCCCCTCGGCATCTTGTCGGGGGAAAAAGACTTGCCCGCCGAAACCCGCAAGGGCGAAGGCGGGGAATACGGCGTACCCCGCGCCGCAAAGAACAGGGGCGGCGGAGCTTTGGCTTGCCGCGCCGAAGCCCGTGAGGGCGAAGGCGGGCTGTTTGAAAAATGAATCGGTGCAATGAACGCGCGACACACACCGTTCGTCCCCGCGCAAGCGGGGACCCAGTTCTGGATGCCCGCTTGCGCGGGCATGAACGGAGAAAATCAGATTGCCCTCACCTTCCCCGCCTCGCCCATCGCGCATTCCAGCGCGTCGCGATCCCATTTCGCCAGATCGGCCGCCGCCTCGTAGGTGCTGGTCAAAAACGCCATCAGCGCGGCGTCCGGGTCGCTGGTTTTGCGCACCGCGTCGTAAGGCAAGAGAAACTCGCCCAGTTGCTCGGAGAAGAACGCCGCGTCGGGCTTGACGCGCGCCGCGGCAAAGCCTTCCGGCGCCGGATAGGCGTAAGAATAAAACGCCGCATCGGCGCCTGCGCCGCCGGGCCAGAAACCGGCGCTGGACACTTCATGCGAATAGGCCTCCTGCGCGACACTATCCGGCAAATGCGGGATGCCGCCGGGATGTTTGGGCGCCGGCCTGCCGGAAAACCGCGTCACCGCCAGATCGAACGAGCCCCAGAAGAAATGCACCGGGCTCGCCTTGCCGAGAAAGCCGCTGCGGAAGCGCGCGAACACGTCGTGCGCGGCCAGCAGCACGCGAAAGAAGCGGTTGGCGTAATCGCGGTCATAGGCCGCGTGCGTGCTGTCCTGGTCGAACGGGATGCAATCGGGGATTTCGCACGGCATGGTCCGGATGCGGATGTCGATGCCAAGCTCGACCAGCGCGACGAAAAGATCGGCATAGAATTCCGCCACCATCATCGGCCTGAGCATGAGCTGACGGAATTGGCCGTCGCTGGTGCGGATCCACAACACGTGATCGACGAAATCAAAATCGATCTGGAACGATCCGCCCTGCCAGGGGATCGGCGACGTGGTGAGCCCGCTCGCCGTGACATAGAGCGCCACGTGCCAGGAATGGTTCAGCCACGGCGTCAGCTTAAGCCGCACCTTGCCTACCACCTGCGTCCACAGGTGCAGCGTGTCCGCCGTGTCCTTCCAGGCGGCATAGGGCAGCTCCGGCCAGCGCTCGGCGTTCGACGGCATGCGCCATCATGGATGGCGGGCGCGGCGACGGCAATGACGATGGCGAGTCATAAGCGGGGGAGAAAGAACGAACCTGCATTGACGCCCCGCACAACATCTGGCAATTGCCGCCCTCACGTTCGCACTGACGCTCCCGGCAAATGCCCCGCAGACCCTTCCAGATCGGCCGCTCGCTCACCGGCTTCGGCCTGTTCGCCACCAGGCCGATCAAGAAGCACGCCCGCATCGTCGAATACAAAGGTCCGATCCTCGACCTCGAGGACGCCGAGCGCGCCGAGCGGCGCGGCAACCGCTACCTCTACGAGGTCTCCAAGCACCGCACCATCGACGGCACCCCGCGCCGCAATGTCGCGCGCTACGCCAACCACTCCTGCAACCCCAACGCCGAGTCGGTGATCTGGCGCGGCCGCGTCTTCATCAAGGCGCTGCGCAATATCAAGCCGGGCGAGGAAATCGTCTACGACTACGGCACCGATTACCTGAAATACGTGATCGGCCGCTCGAACTGCAAATGCGGGCGCTGCCGCAGGCGTAGGGCCAAGCGCGCGCGCGAACGGCGCGCCCTGCAGAAACGCCGCCAAGCGCGGCTGGCGCGTGAGCGCCGGGCGCGGCAAAAGGCTGCGCGGTGATCGGGCGATAAACACTCAGATGTCGTCCCCGCGAAGGCGGGGACCCAGTAAACACAGACGACACCGTGATTACCGGATCATCCGCTTGCGCGGATGATGACAGCAGAAGGATGGGGAAACGCCCTGCGCCCGACAGCGTAACCTCACCCGCCTTGTCCACCCGCCTGCTTTGGCCGATGCTCGCGGCCGTGGGACGGCACAGCTTTCCAATGGGAGGACAATCATGCTGTTCATTGTGTCGATGAATTTCACCGAGCAGGGCATCCGCGCCATCAAGGATACCATCAAGCGCCAGCAGGCCGCGCGCGAACTCGCCAAGAAGTGCGGCTGCGAGATCAAGCAGGTCTATCTGACCTCGGGCGAGTCCGATCTGGTCGCGCTGATCGAAGCGCAAAACGGCGACGCCATGGCCAAGTTCGCGCTTGCGGTCGGCTCGCTGGGCTTTGTGCGCAGCCGCACCGCGCGGGCCTGGACCTCGGAGGAATTCCAGAAGATCGTCGCCGATCTGCCGTAGCCGGAGCGCGCGCAAAATGCGCTTCCCCTCTCCCCTTGTGGGAGAGGGTGGCAAGCGCGAGCCGGGTGTGGGGAAAATGCCCGCCATGCGCGGGCGGGGCGGGCGCTATTCGCACGCGCCCCCTGCCCGCGGCGGCAGCGCCGTGCTAGGGCAGCCGCGCCCGTCCGCCACCTTGAGGCCCCCGCCGGTGAGTTCCAACAGCCTCGACACGCCCGCCCGCGCGCGCAGCGACCATGTCCCGCTCGGCATTGCCTACATGCTGGGCGCGACGCTGCTGTTTTCCGGCTCGTTCGCCATTTCGAAATGGCAGGTCGCCAGCTACTCATTTTCCGAGGTGCTGTTCTTCCGCGCGCTGGGCTCGCTCGCGGTCTGCTCGGCGCTGATCCTGCCGCGTACCGGCCTTGCCGTTTTCCGCACCGGCAAGCTCGGCGCCCATGTCGGGCGCAACGCTACCCAGACCGTGGCGCAGAGCTGCATCATCATCGCTGTCGGGCTGATGTCGCTCGGCAGCGCCGCGGCCATCAATTTCTCGGCGCCGCTGTTCGCGGCGCTGGCCGCCGCGCTCTGGCTGAAGGAGAAGATCGGCCGCCTGCGCGGCGCAGCGCTCGTCGTCGGCTTCTTCGGCGTGCTGCTGGTGGCCTCGCCCGGCGCCGACACGTTCCGCATCGGCGCGCTGTTCGCGCTCGCCAATGCGGTCCTCTACGGCAGCGTCACCGCAGCCGTGCGCGGCATGAGCGCCACCGAGTCGGCGGAGACGCTGACCATGTACCAGATGGTCCTGCTTACCGGTTTCTTCGCGCTGGCCTTGCCCTTTTTCGGCTTCGCCTGGCCGGATAACCGCGACCTCGCCGCGCTGCTGATCAACGGCCTATTCAACGGCGTCGGGCAATATCTGTGGACGCGCTCGCTGACGCTGGCGCCGCCGGCGGCGGTGGGACCGTTCTATTATTTCTCGCTGGTGTGGGCGATGGTGCTCGGCTTCCTGTTCTGGGGCGACGTGCCGTCGCTGACGTTGCTGGCCGGCTCGGCGGTCGTAGTCGGCTCCGGCCTGGTGCTGCTCTGGCACGAGAGCACCCGCAAGCTACCGCCCGCCGCCGCCTAACGTCGCGCGCAAAAACAAAGGAAGGATGAACCAATGAGTCTGACATTCCGCCGCGTCGTCACCGGCCATGATGAGCAGGGCCGCGCCAAGGTCATCATCGATGAAACGGTCAGCAACCAGATTTCGCTGCGGCCGGGCGCGGAATCGAGCGTGGTATGGTCGACCGACATCCTGCCCGCCAGCAATGACGGCAACGAGGATCCGTCGCGCAAGAAGATCAGCACCACCATTCCAGGCGGCTCGGTGTTCCGCGTAATCAGTTTCGGGCCGGGCGTGACCCCGCGCGACCACCGCACCGATTCGCTCGACTATGCGGTGGTGATGGCGGGCGAGATCGACATGGCGCTCGACATCGGCAGCGTGCACCTGAAGGCCGG
>CAYLMY010000251.1:0-3858 GCA_964384635.1 uncultured Undibacter sp. | reverse complement strand
GCCGCGACGCCGCGCCCCGTGCCACATCGCGCCGCGGCGCCTCGTCCTACACCGCAGCGGGCCGCGACGCCGCGCCCTGTGCCACACCGCGCCGCGGCTCCGAAGTCGACCGTGAATCGCGCCGCTGCGCCTGCGCGCAACCGCGCGGCCGAGCGCCAGCACGAGCGCGCGCCACAACGCGAGCGATCCCAGAGCAAGACACCGGCGGCGCAATCGAAGGTCCAGGCCGCGCAGCCCAGCGCGCAAGTAGAGCAGCAGAAGCTGCAAGCGCAGCAGCCTGCCACCACGCGCCAGCAGCAGCGCGACGAACAGGCGCTGCGCCGCCGCGAGGATCGCGCGCTGCGTCAAGTCCCGCGCAGCCAACGCGCCGCCAAGCGCGAGGAAATCCGCCGCGCCCGCGAGCAGCGCGCCCAGCAGCGGCTCCAGCAGACGCAGCAGTCCGACACGGCCGCGCGCTCCAATGCCGCGGTGCAGACCACAGGCACGGTGCAACGCGATGCGCGCGCGCAACGCCGTGCCTTGCGCCGGCACCGCGCTGGCGCCGTGACCGCGCATGCGGCGCGGCGCGGCCGTTTCGCAGCGCCGTTTACCACGCAGGCCCACGCCAATTGGCGCGCGCACCGGTATCACTATGCGGCGCGGCGCGCCTGGCGTCGCGGCTATCGTGCCGCCTTCGTGGCATGGTACGGGCCGGTGTTCTGGCCTTATGTTTATTCCGACATTTTCGATTACGTGTTCTGGCCCTACGGCTATGAGCAAGGCTACTGGGCTTATGTCTATGACGACTTCATCGACGGCCTGTTCTGGGGCGAACGCGGCCCGCCCGCCGAATATGTCGAATACGCCGCGCCGCCGCGGCCGCGCCCCCGCTCCGCCGCAGTGCAGGACTTGTGCGAGGATCCCGGCACCGGCATCACCGCCTGGCCGTTTAGAGAGATCGAGCGCAAGGTCCATCTCGACAGCGAGCAGAAGCGCTTGCTTGACGAGGTGCGCGACGCCGCCAAGAAGGCAGCCGACGTGTTCAAGACGTCCTGCCCGGCGCGCTACGCCTTCCCGCTGACACCGCCCGGCCGATTGCGCGCGATGACGGCGCGGCTGCAAGCCACGCTCGAAGCCGTGCAGACGGTGCGTCCGCCACTGGAGGCGTTCTACAATTCGTTGAGCGACGAGCAGAAGGAGCGCTTCAACGAACTCGGTCCGAGCAAACTGCGCAGCAGCGTCGAGGTCACCGCCGCGCTGCCGTCGGACAGCGAGGCCTGCGCCGAGGCCAAGCCCGGCCTCACCAACCTGCCGATCGAGCAGATCGATGAGGTGGTCAAGCCGACCGATATTCAGGAGAAAGCGCTCGACACGTTGGAGGACGCCACGCAGAAAGCGGTGTCGATCCTGCAAGCGGCCTGTCCGGAGGACACGCCGCTGACGCCGCCGGGCCGGTTGGAGGCGATGGGGGCACGGCTGCAAGCCATGATCGATGCCGCCAACACGGTGAAGCCGGCGCTCGACGATTTCTACGGCTCGCTCACCAATGAGCAGAAGGCGCGCTTCAACCGCATCGGCCGCGAGCTGGCCGAGTCGAAAAGCTGAGCGCGCATTGCGCAAATAAAAAGGGCGGCCGGCGGGCCGCCTTTTCCTCTTTACGTCAGCCGCACGAAAGCAGGGGATCAGATAATCATTGCAAACATAGACATAAACTCACCTCGTGTTAGCATCAAAGCGGGGAAGATCTTCCGTCGAAGCGCGATAGCGCGCGAAAGCGACTTTACATTCCGCAATGAGAGAGGTGGCAAATGCCCATATTCGTCGCTATTCATCGCCTCAAAGACTTTGACGAGTGGCTTAAGGTTTTCAAGGCCAACCCTCCGCCAAAGGTCGGCCGTTGGCGGCTGACGCGCGGGGTCGACGATCCCAATCGCGTTCACGTTGTCGGAGAGGTCGAACCATCGGACGTCAAGGAGGTCAAAGCCTTTCTTGCGTCGGACCGCATGCAGGAGGCGTTTCGCCGCGTGAACGCGATGTCGACGGCGCCCGTCGAATTCGTTTTGCTCGAAGAGGTGGAGCCGTAGCTCGCCGGCACGGCGGCGCGCGTCCTACTCTGGGCAAACAAGCAAAGCTTATTCCGCAGCGATTCTTACTTCCGGTGCCGCCGCCTTGATGTCGGGCGTGACGTGGCTTTCGAACTTGGTGAAGTTCTTCTGGAACATGCCGACCAGCGCGCGCGCGGTGCGGTCGAACTCGGCCTTGTCCTTCCAGGTCTTGATCGGATTGAGCAGATGCGGCTCGACGCCGGCGAGCGAGGTCGGCACCGAGAAGCCGAAATAGGGATCGGTGCGGAAATCGACCTTTTTCAGCGAGCCTTCGAGCGCGGCGGTCAACAGCGTGCGCGTCGCCTTGATCGGCATGCGGCGGCCTTCGCCGTATTTGCCGCCGGTCCAGCCGGAATTGACCAGCCAGCAGTCGACCTTGTGCTTGCTGATGTATTCCTTCAGCAGGTCGGCATAAACCGACGGGTGGCGCGGCAGGAACGGCGCGCCGAAGCAGGTGGAGAATTCAGGCTCCACCCCGAGCAGTCCCTTCTCGGTGCCGGCGACCTTGGCGGTGTAGCCGGAGAGGAAGTGGTACATCGCCTGGTTGGGATCGAGCTTGGCGATCGGCGGCATCACGCCATAGGCGTCCGCTGTCAGGAAGATGATGTTCTTCGGATGGCCGGCGCGGCCGGTGCGTGAGGCGTTCGGAATGAACTCGAGCGGATAGGCCGAACGCGTGTTCTCGGTCTTGGAGCCGTCATTGTAGTCGGGCACGCGGGTTTCGGGGTCGAACACCACGTTTTCCAGCACCGCACCGAAGCGATTGGTGGCGCCCCAGATCTGCGGTTCGGCTTCCTGCGAGAGCCTGATGCACTTGGCGTAGCAGCCGCCCTCGAAATTGAAGATGCCGTCCGGGCCCCAGCCGTGCTCGTCGTCACCGAGCAGCGTGCGGTTGGGATCGGCCGACAGCGTGGTCTTGCCGGTGCCAGACAGCCCGAAGAACAGCGCCGAGTCGCCGTTCGGCCCGACATTGGCCGAGCAGTGCATCGGCACCACGCCTTCGGCCGGCAGATAGAAGTTAAGCGTGGTGAACACCGACTTCTTCATCTCGCCAGCGTAGGAACTGCCGCAGATCAGCACGATCTTGCGGGTGAAATCGATGGCCACCATGGTGTCGGAGCCGTCGCGCCCGCCGTGGCGCTTGGCGTCGGGGCGGAACGACGGCAGATCGACGATGGTGAGTTCGGGAATGAACTTGGCGAGGTCGATGCGCTCGGGGCGGATCAGCAATTGACGAATGAACAGCGAATGCCAGGCGTATTCGGTAAAGACGCGGGTTCTAATGCGGTATTTCGGATCGGCGCCGCCGACCAAATCCTGCGCGAACAGTTTTTTGCCTTTGCAGTGCTCCTGGAAATCAGCGAGCAGATTGTCGAAATTCTCTTTCGACATCTTCCGGTTATTGTCCCACCAGACCGAATTCTCGGTGAGCGCGTCGACGACGGTATGCTTGTCCTTGGGCGAGCGGCCGGTGTGGTGGCCGGTCTCGGCGCAGAGCGCGCCGCTGGCAACGATCGTGGCCTCACCCGCCGCGATGGCGTGCTCGTAGAGCGCCGGCTCGAGCAGATTCCAGTAGACCGCGGCTAGTCCCTTGAAGCCGAATTTGTCGGCGCCGTATGCGCCATTACGCACACCAGTTTCCTGCACGCGCATTTCCTCCCAAACACAGGCCGGCCGCTTGACCCAAACTCCTCGCGGGCCGTGACGGCCCGTTGCGGCTAGAAAACATCAGTATAGCGCCTCGTATTAAGGCGCGCGACCATAGTCATCAAGC
>CAYLMY010000250.1:0-3859 GCA_964384635.1 uncultured Undibacter sp. | reverse complement strand
GTGCTGGTGGCGGGCTCCGTTGCCTGGGTCTTCGGGGGCATCTGGTACCGCCTGCTGACCAAGCCCTGGATGGCGGCGCACGGCTTCACCTCCGAGCAGGTCCGCGCCCATCACGGCAACGGCACGGCGATGTGGCCGCTGATCGTGTCGTTCGCGGCCGACCTGATCATGGCCTGGATGCTGGCCGGTGTGCTCGGCCATCTCGGCGATCTCAGCTTCAAGAACGGCGTGATCTCGGCCGCCTTCCTGTGGCTCGGCTTCGTCGTCACCACGCTGGCGGTCAACAATATCTTCGGCATGCGCCGCCATATATTGATTCTGATCGACGGCGGCCATTGGCTTGGCGCGCTGCTGCTGATGGGGGCCATTATCGGCGCCTGGGGGGTTTAGACCGCATGCTGCGCCGCATCCCGGGAACGTACCCTCCAAAAGTGGGGTATTGCGCGCCTTGTCGCCCCTGCAAGCGCCTCGCATAATGGGGCAAAGGTCTGCGAAAAATAGCCTGCGGGGAACAGCCGCGGGGCAGGGAGGATGTGCGATGTCCGAGAAGATCTATGCGGTTCCGGCCGACTGGAAGAAGCGCGCCTTCGCCGACGACGCCAAGTACCAGGAAATGTATGCCCGCTCGGTCAACGACCCGAACGGCTTCTGGGGCGCTGAGGCCAAGCGCATCGACTGGATCAAGCCGTTCACCAAGGTCAAGAACACCTCCTTCGACACGCACAACGTCTCGATCAAATGGTTCGAGGACGGCACCCTCAACGTCGCCTACAACTGCATCGACCGGCATCTGGCCAAGCGTGGCGACCAGACCGCCATCCTGTGGGAAGGCGACGATCCCAAGGACGATAAGAAGATCACCTACAAGGAGCTGCACGCGCAGGTCTGCAAGTTCGCCAGCGTGCTGAAGGCCCGCGGCGTCAAGAAAGGCGACCGCGTCACCATCTACCTGCCGATGATCACGGAAGCGGCGGTCGCCATGCTGGCCTGCGCCCGCATCGGGGCGATCCACTCGGTAGTGTTCGGCGGCTTCTCACCGGACTCGCTCGCCGGCCGCATCGACGACTGCAAGTCCGACGTCGTGATCACGGCCGACGAAGGCATTCGCGGCGGGCGCAAGATTCCGCTCAAAAGCAATACCGACGCCGCCTGCGACCGGGTCGGCCATGTCACCACCGTGATCGTGGTGCGCCACACCGGCGGCGCCGTGAACATGCAGAAAGGCCGCGACGTCTATTACGACGAGATCGCCAAGACCGCGCCCGACGACTGCCCGTGCGAGGAGATGAATGCGGAAGATCCGCTGTTCATCCTCTACACCTCCGGCTCGACCGGTAAGCCGAAGGGCGTGCTGCACACCACCGGCGGCTATCTGGTCTATACCGCGATCAGCCACCAGTACGTCTTCGACTATCACGACGGCGACGTCTACTGGTGCACCGCCGACGTCGGCTGGGTCACCGGCCACAGCTACATCGTCTACGGTCCGCTCGCCAACGGCGCCATCACCATGATGTTCGAGGGCGTGCCGAACTATCCGACCGCCTCACGCTTCTGGGAAGTATGCGACAAGCACAAGGTCGACATCATCTACACCGCGCCCACCGCCATCCGTGCGCTGATGCAGGCGGGCGACGCGCCGGTGAAGAAGACGTCACGCAAAAGCCTCAAGCTGCTCGGCACCGTCGGCGAGCCGATCAATCCTGAAGCCTGGGAGTGGTACTACCACGTGGTCGGCGAGGACCGCTGTCCGATCGTCGACACCTGGTGGCAGACCGAGACCGGCGGCATTCTCATTACGCCGCTGCCGGGCGCGACCAAGCTCAAGCCCGGCTCGGCGACGCGGCCGTTCTTCGGCATCATCCCGCAGATCGTCGACGCCGAAGGCAAGACGCTCGAAGGTGCCGGCTCCGGCAACCTGTGCATCGCCGACGCCTGGCCGGGAATGATGCGCACGGTCTATGGCGACCACGAGCGCTTCGTGCAGACCTATTTCTCCACTTACGTCGGCAGGTATTTCACCGGCGACGGCTGTCGGCGCGACGACGACGGCTATTACTGGATCACCGGCCGCGTCGACGACGTTATCAACGTTGCCGGTCACCGCCTCGGCACGGCGGAAGTGGAAAGCGCGCTGGTGGCGCATCCGAAAGTGTCGGAGGCCGCCGTGGTCGGCTATCCGCACGACATCAAGGGCCAGGGTATTTACGCCTACGTCACCCTCATGTCAGGCGAGAAGCCGAGCGAGGACCTGCGCAAGGAACTGGTCGGCTGGGTGCGCAAGGAAATCGGCCCGATCGCTTCGCCCGACCTGATCCAGTTCGCGCCCAGCCTGCCGAAGACGCGCTCCGGCAAGATCATGCGGCGCATCCTGCGCAAGATCGCCGAGGACGAGTTCAAGAATCTCGGCGACGTCTCGACGCTGGCCGATCCGGCCGTGGTCGACGACCTGGTCAATAACCGGCAGAACAAGCGGGCGGCCAAGGCGGGGGCGTAAACTTCCTGGTGTCAGGAGCGCGCGCCTTTCCTCCGCGCATGCCCGCGAAAGCGGGCATCCAGGTATGATTGTGCTGTCGGCAAACACTGGGTCCCCGCTTCCGCGGGGACGAGCGGAGTGCGTTGTACCGCATAAGGTTAACGGCCGCCCGGCCCTTCAATCGCTATTTACGCTACCGCGAGTTTTCACCTGACCGCCCGCACACGCGCATTATGATCGCGCCCGTTGGAAATTGCTGGCTGACATTATGACATTGGTTCTCAAACGGGTTGCTATTTTTCTTCTCATTGTGCTGACCTGGGCGCTGCTCACCGCGGCAAGCCGCGCGGCCACCCGCGTGCCGTTCAGCGGCGCCGCACCCGGCACCATCGTGGTGAAGACCCACGAACGCCGTCTCTATTATGTGCTCGACGGCAACCGCGCGCTGCGCTTTCCGGTCGGCGTCGGCAAAGCCGGCTGGCGGTGGCACGGGCGCGCGCGCATCGAAGCCAAGTATGTCAAGCCGGCCTGGCGGGCGCCGCCCGAGATCACCCGTGGCGGCTGGGGCCCAATCATTCCCGGCGGCTCCGCGCGCAATCCGATGGGCGCGGCTGCCCTCACGCTGCGCGGCGGCGAATACGCCATTCACGGCACCAATAATCCGCGCTCGATCGGCGGCTTCGTCTCGCACGGCTGCATCCGGATGTACAACCACGACATCCGCGAGCTCTATTCGATGGTCTCCGTCGGCACGCCGGTGATCGTCGAGCAGTGAAGGGCCGGGCAGCGCGCGCGTGTCGGCACTGCCGTCTACGTGCTGCAGTAAAGGCTCACCCGCACCAGCTCGCGCGCCTTCCGCCCGAATAGCGCCGCGCCAGCCCGCGCGAAAGCATGATGGCGGAGACGTCGGCCGTTGAGGCGGTCGAGACCTCGGCATCGACGCGGCCGCCATATTTGTCCTGTCGCACCTGCGCGATACCGACTGCGCCTTCGTTGAGGATTTGCGCCAGCGCGGCGCGCGCGGCCAGCGCCTTTGCGCGCTCGTCCCCGCAGCGTGCGTGCATTTCCGGCGCGTCGATGCCGCGCAGCCGCACTTTGGTGGTGACGTCCATGCCCGGCCAGATGCGCACCCGCGCCTCGAAGGTGTCGCCATCGATGACGCGCAGCACTTGGGTTGGCAGCATTTGGGCCGCATGGTCGCCGCGCCAGGCCGACGTCGCCGGCCGCAGTGGCGCCGCCACCGGCGCTTCGACGCCGCGGCTGGCGCCGACCGGCGCGATCAGCGCGCCGGCGGTGAGGCCTGCGGCAAAGCCCACCGCCGCCAGCAGCCAGGCGCCGCCGCGCGCGGGCAGGGTCAAGACTTTCGGTGTAAGGAACACGATC
>CAYLMY010000249.1:0-3937 GCA_964384635.1 uncultured Undibacter sp. | reverse complement strand
CGTGGCGTGGACGGCTTACCGGCACGCCAGGCCGTCCGAGGGGCGTTTGAGGGTCAGATTTGGCGATTTTCCCTGGCATTTGGGCACACTCCTCCCGTCGGTTGCGCTTGATCGCATGGCTATCGAACACCTCACGCCGGCGCTCGCGCCGGCTGCGGCCGCAATTCCGCGATGAGCAGCAAAATCTCCTGGAGCATTTGCCGGAAATGGCGGCCTCAGCCATCTGGAAAAAGACGTAGCGGCCGCGGCTCAGCTCGCATGTGCCGCGCTTGTCGTGGAAAGCAACAACGTGCTCGGCCGGGCGCGACAGGTTGGTGACGATGAAGCCGCCGCGTGGAACGACGAAGCCTCGCCCGCCAAGGAGCCGGTGGTGCTGCTCTCGCCCGCCTGCACTTCGTTCGACCAGTACCTCGAATTTCGAGATGCGCGGCCAGGCCTTCACCAATCTGGTGCTGGCAATTCCCCGGATCGAGAGCGCGACGACCCGCTATTAATGCTTCGTAAACCGTGACGCGTCAGCTTGCTTTGCGGACGGGGAACGGCATGATCTCGCGCGCGCAACGCACGCCCTTCGGCGAATGGTGGTGGACGGTCGACAAGCTCAACGCTCGCCGCCTGCGGCACGCTGATGCTGGCCGGCCCGCGGCGTTATAGGCATAAGCCGAGGTCTGCCCGAAAGCATCGGTATAGAAGATCGGTCGACACTGCGCGTTGTAGATGAACTGCGCAATTGTCCGCTGTAGGCCATAGGCCGTAGAACTACGGTGACAGTACATTCAATAAACTGCCTCGTGTCTCATCCGCCGTCGCTTGCCGCTTCGGGCCGCGTCTGCACAAAAAGATATTCGAATATGAAAAATCCGCCGCAAGCAACAGTAATGATTATTCCCAAACGTGCAGCATGAGAATACGGAAATACAAAATGCGCACTAAGGTAAGATAGCCCGCCGGCCAGAATCGATATAACGATTCGTGGTATTACTCCGGGGAACCTTCTGGCAAGATATTGTGATATAACAAATCCAATTGAAACCACGGCAATCAAAATTCCATAACTATCAGCATAGCGATATGAAAATACAAAATGCGCGATCAGGTAAAATAGTCCTCCCGCCAGAATGGATATAAGGATTCTTGGAATCATTCCGCGAAATTTTTGGAATAGATATTGCAAAATGAGAATTCCGCTTGAACCCGCAGCAATCCAAATTCCATAAACTTCAGCATCAGAATCTGAATATACATAATGCGCGATCAGGTAGTATAAGCCTCCTACCAGAATCGACCCGAGAATTCTGAGTATTAATCTGTAGGACGCGCTCCGCGTCATTATCTAACTCCCGCACAGGCCCTTAGGTACACATCCACGCGTGTGCCTACGCATGTATAGCCGAAGTCGGTGATCTGCGCTTTTCCTTAAGGGAAGCCGTGCCGCGCTCTTTTTTCTCTTTATCCCTGGAAAGGGCGGTCGGCGAGCGATGCGAGCCGGGGGTGGGCGAATATCGTTGCACGAGGACCTCGCCACCCGAAACACTTTTGCATCGCTCAAGCGTTCGACCCTCCTTTTCCAAGGGTAATCGAGAGCGCGACGACCCGCTATTAATGCTTCGTAAACCGTGACGCGTCAGCTTGCTTTGCGGACGGGGAACGGCATGATCTCGCGCGCGCAACGCACGCCCTTCGGCGAATGGTGGTGGACGGTCGACAAGCTCACGCTCGCCGCCACCGGCGCGCTGATGCTGGCCGGCGTGGTGCTGTCGCTGGCGGCGAGCCCGCCGGTCGCCTCGCGGCTCGGCCTCGACCCGTTCTATTTCGTCAACCGGCACATTCTTTATCTCGTCCCCGCCATCGCGGTGATGCTGTCGGTGTCGTTCCTCAGTCCGCGTCAGATCCGCCGGCTGGCCGTTATCGTCTTCGTCGTCAGCCTGGTCATGGTGGCGCTGACGCCGGTGTTCGGCGACGAGATCAAGGGCGCGCGGCGCTGGCTGATCGTGTTCGGCATCAACATCCAGCCGTCGGAATTTCTGAAACCCGCTTTCGTCATTCTGGTGGCCTGGCTGTTCGGAGAATCAGCCAAGCGGGCGGACATGCCGGCCAATACGATGTCGCTGGTGCTGCTGCTCATGGTGGTGACGCTCCTGGTGTTGCAGCCGGATTTCGGCCAGACCATGCTGGTCGCGCTGGTGTGGGGCGCGCTGTTCTTCATGGCCGGCATGCGCGTGGTCTGGGTGTTCGGTATCGCCGGCATGGCCGGCGCCGGCCTGGTGGCGGCCTATTACACGGTGCCGCACGTGGCGCGCCGCATCCAGCACTTCCTCAATCCGTCATCGGGCGACACCTTCAACATCGACATCGCCACCGAGAGCTTCATGCGCGGCGGCTGGTTCGGCCGCGGGCCGGGCGAGGGCACGGTCAAGCGCATCCTGCCCGAGAGCCACACCGACTTCGTGTTCGCGGTGGCGGCGGAGGAATTCGGCGTCGTGCTGTGCTTGGTGCTGGTGGCGCTCTACGCCTTCATCGTCATCCGCGCGCTGGTGCGCGCCATGCACAACGACGACCCGTTCACGCGCTTCGCCGCCGCCGGCCTCGCTATCCTGTTCGGCAGCCAGGCGGCGATCAATATCGCGGTCAACATCCATCTCATCCCGGCCAAGGGCATGACGCTTCCGTTCATCTCCTATGGCGGCTCCTCGATGATCTCGCTGGCTTATACGATGGGCATGCTGCTGGCGCTTACCCGCGAGCAGCCGCGTGTCGCCATGCTGGCGCCCGACTTGTCGGCGGCGGGAAGCGCGGCTTGACTCTTTCCTCTACCTCCCCCTGAAAGGGGGAGGTCGCCCGCCAGAGCGTAGCGAAGGCGGGCGGGTGGGGGTCCCTTGAGATATGGCTATGAGCAATGACCCCACCCCGGATCGCCTTCGGCGATCCGACCCTCCCCTTTCAGGGGAGGGTAAAGAAAGAATGCTCGTTCTGCTCGCCGCCGGCGGCACCGGTGGACATCTGTTTCCGGCCGAAGCGCTCGCGCTCGCGCTGGAAAAGCGCGGAGCGACCGTCGATCTCGCCACTGACACCCGCGCCGCCCATTTCAAATTTCCCGCGCGCGCCGTGCATCTCATTCCGAGCGCGACTTTGCGCGGCCGCAATCCTTTCTCGCTCGCGCGCACGGCTGCGCTGCTCGCGCTCGGCACCGCCAAGGCCTGGTCGCTAATCGGGCGCATCCGTCCTGCAGTCGTGGTCGGCTTCGGTGGCTATCCGACCGTACCGCCGCTGTTTGCCGCGAGCCTGCGCTCGGTGCCGACCGTGCTGCACGAACAGAACGGCGTCATGGGCCGCGCCAACCGGTTGCTTGCCGCCCGCGTCACCAGCATCGCCACCGGTTTCCCTACCTTGGCAAAGCTCGACCCACGTCTACGAGCCAAGATCAATTTCACCGGCAATCCGATACGCCCGCAGGTAATTGAAGCCGCCCGTAGCGCTTACGACGCGCCGGCAAAGGATGAGCCGATCCGGCTCCTGGTGTTCGGTGGCAGCCAGGGCGCTCATGTCATGGCCGAGATCGTGCCGGCCGCCATCGAGCGCGTGCCGGCGAGCTTGCGCGCGCGGTTGGCGATCGTGCAGCAGGCGCGCGCCGAGGACCTTGAGGCGGTGCGCGCAGTATACGCCAAGCTTGGAGCCGCGGCCGAATGCGCGCCGTTCTTCCTCGACCTGCCGACGCGCATGGCGGCCGCCCATCTCATTATCTCCCGCTCGGGCGCTTCCACCGTGGCCGAGCTCTCGGCCATCGGGCGGCCCGCGATATTGGTGCCGCTGCCGCATGCGCTGGATCAGGACCAGTTCGCCAATGCCGGCTTGCTGGCGGAAGCGGGCGGGGCGGTGCGCATCGAGCAGCGCGAATTTACACCCGAGCGGCTGGCCGCGGAGATCGTGAGCCTGGCGG
>CAYLMY010000248.1:0-3975 GCA_964384635.1 uncultured Undibacter sp. | reverse complement strand
AAAGAGTCCGTTTTTGGGTGCAAAGCGGACATTGACCAGCCTCTGCTCACCGGTCTCGATCAATGAGTACATGGCCTAGTGATAGCTCTCGCCCTCGCGCACCTTGCCGCGGAACAGCCAGTACACGAATGCGACGTAGCCGAGAATCATCGGCAACAGCACCAGCGTGCCAAGCAGCATGAAGATCTGGCTCGCCGGCGCCGCCGCAGTGTCCCAGATGGTCAGCGTAGGCGGCACCAGATAGGGGAAGTTCGAGATCACCAGCCCGAGATAGCCCAACAGGAAGAGCACGATCGCTGCCAGGAACGGTGGCGCCTCGCGCCGCTGTCCGATCCAGCGCCAGCAGGCAAACGCGGTGAGGGCCGTCACCGCCGGCACCGGCCACAGAAAGTAGAAATTCGGCAGCGAGAACCAGCGCGCCGCGATGCGCGGTTCGGCGAACGGCGTCCACACGCTGACCGCCCCCATGAACAGCAGCACGGCGACCAGCATCACTTTGGCTTGGCCGCGCGCGCGCTCGGCCACCGGACCTTCGGTCTTCAGCGTCAGCCAGGTGGCGCCGAGCAAGCTGTAGCCGAAAATCATCGACAAGCCGGAGAGGAACGCAAAAGGCGTTGCCCAATCGAGCGCGCCGCCGGCATAGGCGCCGTCGGCGACTTTGATGCCCTGGATCAGGCCGCCGAGGATGACGCCCTGCGCGAAGGCGGCGAGCCCCGAGCCGATCGCGAAGGCAAAATTGAGCCAGGTCTTGCTGCGCGACACGGTGCGGAATTCGAACGCCACGCCGCGGAACACAAGCGCCAGCAGCATCACGATGACGGGCAGGTAGAGCGCCGGCATGATCACCGAATAGGCGAGCGGAAATGCCACGAACAAGCCGCCGCCGCCGAGGATCAGCCAGGTTTCGTTACCGTCCCAGAACGGCGCCACCGAAGCCATCATCTGGTCGCGCTCGCTCTCGCTGCGCGCGAACGGGAACAGGATGCCGACGCCGAGATCGAAGCCGTCGAGAATGACGTACATAGCGACGGCGGTGCCGATCAGGCCGGCCCAGATCACAGGAAGATACCATTCCATGATGCGTGCCTCCGGCTAGTGCAGACCGCCGCCGGCGGTGATCGGGGCGCCGGCCAGATGCCGGGGCGTCTCGGACGGACTTTCCGGCCCGCGGTTGATCAGGCGGTTGATGTAGTAGATGCCGAACGAGAACACGACGCCGTAGGCGAGCACGAACAGCACCAGCGTCACGGCGATGCTGGCGCCGATCACCGGCGAGGTGGCGTCGGCAGTGCGCAGTATCTTTTCCACGATCCAGGGCTGGCGGCCGCTCTCGGTGGTGATCCAGCCGGCCATGACCGCCACGAAACCGACCCACCAGCACTGCGCCACGATTTGCAGATACCAGCGCGTCTCAAACAGCGAGCCGCGCCACCACAGGAAGGCACCGTACAGTGCGCCCGCGATCATGAGCAGACCGAGCCCCACCATGATGCGGAAGGCGAAGAACACGAGCGGCACCGGAGGCCGCTCGGAAGCGGGTACGCTTTTCAGCCCCGGGAAGAGGCCATTCAGGCGGTGGGTGAGAATAAGCGACGAGCCATTTGGGATCGACAGCGCGTAGCGGTTGGTCTCCGTCTTCTCGTCCGGCCAGGCGAAAATGTGGAAGGCGCCGGGCTTGGATCCATCCCAATGCGCCTCGATCGCCGCGATCTTGATCGGTTGATACTTGAGCGTGTCGAGGCCGTGCTGATCGCCGATCACCAACTGCAATGGTGCCAGCACCGCGGTCAGCCCGATCGCCATGCGCAACATGGTGCGGCCTGCCTCGATGTGACGGCCGGCGAGCAAAAAGCGCGCGCCCACCGCCAAAACCACGAAGCCGGTGGTCAGGTAGGCGGCGTTGAGCATGTGCGCGAAGCGATAGGGGAAGGTCGGGTTGAAGATGACCGCGAGCCAGTCGGTCGGATAAGCGATGCCGTTCTTGAGCTCGTAGCCGGCGGGCGACTGCATCCAGCTGTTGGCCGACAGAATCCAGAATGCCGACATGGCGGTGCCGACGGCGACGATCGCGCCCGACAGCACGTAGAGCCAGGGCGGTACGCGATTGAAGCCGAACAGCAGTACGCCGAGGAAGGTCGCTTCCAGGAAAAATGCCGTGAGCACTTCGTAGCCGATCAGCGGGCCAACCACGTTGCCGACCACCAGCGAGAAGCGACTCCAATTGGTGCCGAACTCGTAGGACAGCACCAGGCCGGAGACCACGCCCATGGCGAACGAGACCGCAAAGATGCGGGTCCAGAACCGCATCAGCTGGTGGTAGCGCTCCTCGCCGCTGCGCACCCACATGACGCCGAGCGTGGCGATATAGGCCGACAGCCCGATCGTAAAGGTCGGGAAAATAATGTGGAACGTGACGGTGAAAGCGAATTGCAACCGGGCAAGCAGGACAGGATCAAAATCCATCGCAAACTCCGATCGGACGCCCCCGCGGCGATCATAGTCCGAACCATAAAGCCACAGGAGCCGGTCGTGTTCCAGTCCCTGCGCCAAATCGAAACGCTACCGGGCCGCCTCGGGTATCCACATCGTCCACAGTCCGCCTGACGCGCGGGGACCAGCCGCTATAGGGTTGCCGCCCGGGCAGCCAAGGGGGGATTCGATGGTCAAGCGAGCCAAGCGGGCCAAGCGTGCGAGTGCGACAGCGGTGCCAACCGGGTACCAGCCGCAGATCGTGCCCATGCTGGAGGGCTATTTCAGCCTCAAGGAGCACGGCACCGACATCCGCACCGAATTCATTGCCGGCGTGACCACGTTCCTGACCATGGTCTACATCGTGTTCGTCAACCCGCAGATCCTCGGCAAGGCCGGCATGGACCCGGGCGCGGTGTTCGTGGCCACCTGCATCGCCGCCGCCGTGAGCACCTTCGTGATGGCGTTCTACGCCAAATATCCGATCGCGCTGGCGCCCGGGATGGGCATCAACGCCTTCTTCGCCTTCACGGTGGTGTTGACCTACAAATATACTTGGCAGCAGGCGCTGGCGGCGGTGTTCTGCTCCGGCGTGCTGTTCTTTCTGATCTCGGTGACCCACGTCCGCCAATACGTGATCGATTCCATCCCGCACAACCTGAAACTCGCAACCGCGGCGGGCGTCGGGCTGTTCCTCGCCATTATCGCGCTGGAAGAGGCCAAGGTAGTGGTGGCGCAGCCGGCGACGCTGGTCACACTCGGCGACCTCAAGAACCCGGCGGCGATCCTGATGCTGCTCGGCTTCGTGCTGATTGCCGGCCTCAATTACCGGCGCATCCTCGGCGCCACCGTTATCGGCATTCTCATTGTCACGGCATTAGGCCTGCCGCTCGGGCTCGCCAAGTTCGGCGGCATCATGTCATTGCCGCCGTCGCTGGCGCCGACCTTCCTGCAACTCGACTTCTCGCGCATGTTCGAGTGGACTTTCGTGATCGTCGTGTTCTCAATCCTGTTCGTCGACGTGTTCGACAATGCCGGCACGCTGATCGGCGTCACCCACCGAACCGGGCTAATGAAGGACGGCAAGCTCGCGCGCATGAAGCAAGCGCTGATCTCCGACAGCTTCGCCGCCATGTTCGGTGCGATGATCGGTACCTCGACCACCACCAGTTACATCGAAAGCGCGGCTGGCATCGCCGCCGGCGGGCGCACGGGATTGACCGCCGCTTTCGTCGGCGTGTTCTTCCTGCTGGCGCTACTGTTTGCGCCGCTCGCCGGCATGGTGCCGGCCTATGCCTCGGCCGCCGCGCTGCTTTACGTCGCCTGCGTGATGGCGCGCGGACTCGCCGAAATCGACTGGGACGACATCACCGAATACGCGCCCGCGGTGGTGACGGCGATCACCATGCCGCTGACCTATTCGATCGCCACCGGCATCGGGCTGGGCTTCATCACCTACACGCTGGCCAAGCTGATCGGCGGCAAGATCAAGGAGGCCTCGCCGGC
>CAYLMY010000247.1:0-3977 GCA_964384635.1 uncultured Undibacter sp. | reverse complement strand
TTGAGCGACAATTGCAGCGCACGGCGCACGGTCACCGTGCCCTCGAATGTGCGGTCGAAATTTTCCGGCACGTAGCTGCCGTAGCGCACCGGCCGGTCGTCGATCAGCGTTTCCGGATGAATCAAGCCGTCCTCGAAGCCGAGACCATAGATGAAGGGTTTCAGCGTCGAGCCGGGTGAGCGCAATGCCTGCGTCATATCGACCTGGCCGGCGCGCGCGGCGTCGAAGAAGTCGGCGGAGCCGACGCGCGCGCGCACTTCGCCCGTCGCATTGTCGACCGCGAGGATCGCAATGGAAATATGCGGGCCGATCGCGCGCGCACGATCGCGCGCGAGCTCTTGCAGGGTCTTTTGCAATACTGCGTTGATTGTGAGCTGGTGCACGCGAATGTTGGGCTCCTCGGAGACGACATGGTCTGCGCTGTGCGGTGCCAGCGTCGGCAATTCCTTGCGCGCATGCGGCACGCCTTGCGCCTTGGCAAGCGCGATCTCGTCACGCGGCACCATGCCGGCTGCCGCCACGCGATCGAGCACGCGGTCGCGCGCGGCGCGTGCCGCTTTTGCGTAACGGTCCGGCCGGCGCGATTCCGGCGACTGCGGCAGTGCCACCAGAAGCGCTGCCTGCGCGAGCGAGAGCTTGCGCGGCTCTTTTCCGAAATAGGCAAGTGCGGCCGCGCGCACCCCTTCGAGGTTGCCGCCATAGGGCGCAAGCGTCAGATATAACGAGAGAATTTCGTCCTTGCGGAGCGCGTGTTCGAGCTCGAAGGCGCGCACGATCTGATGCAGTTTGGCGAGCAGGCTGCGATGCCGCCGCGGCTCGAGCAGGCGCGCGACCTGCATGGTGATGGTCGAGCCGCCGGAAACAATGTGGCCGCTGGTGACGAATTGAAACGCCGCGCGCGCCAGCGCTTCCGGATCGACGCCGTGATGCGTCCGGAAGCGCTTGTCTTCGTATGCGAAGAGCAATTTCAAAAACCGCGGATCGACATCCGCGACCTTCGCCGGCAGCCGCCAGCGCCCTTCCTTGGTGGCGTAGGCGCGCAGCAACCGTCCGTTGCGGTCGAGCACCACGTGCGAATATTCCAGGTGCCGGCCGAGCGGCGCCGGCCCCAGCGAATTGACCCACGCGGCGCCGGCAATCGCAGTCAGCACAATTGCGCCGGCGACGCCCGCGAGGATGAAGCGCCAGTGCTTCATTTCGCAGCCGTGATGTCGACCGCAGCGGTGGCGGTGCGCCCGAAACGGTCGGGCCGGTACATATCCTCGACCTTGGCTTGCGGCAGCACGTAATGGCCGGGCGACACCGCCCGCACCACATAGGCGACCGAAAATACCGACGCGGAATCCTTGCTGCGGCCGAACGCCGCGGTGAAACGGTCGTCGCGGAATTCGCTGTTCACCGGCGCAGCCGCATCGGTGATCCAGGGCAACGTCCCGGTGTCGCCCGACGACACCAGGTGCGGATTGTCGATCTCGAAGCCGGCCGGCAGATAGTCGGCCACGATCACGCGGCCGAATTGCGGTTGTGGTTCGGTCACTTTCAGCACCACCACGAAACGCTGGTTCTGCTTCGCCGTCGTCGGATCGGCCGGCTTGCCGTCGAGCGTGAAATAGTTGCGTTCGAGCTTGAAGCCGCGTTCGGCCGCGGGCTCCGGCGTCAGCGGCGCACCGCTAACCGACACCACCGCCTGCACATTGCTGCTGCCGCTGTTGCTCACCGCAAACGGCGTTGCGAGCTCGCCGGCGCGGAAGCTGCGATAGAGGGTGCCCTGCCGCTTCTCTCCGTTCATGCTGAGCGAGATGGCGTTGAGCTTCTTGGCGAGCGCGCTGGCGGCGAGCACCAGCCAGGCGTCTTCCTGGGTCGAGGTCGACGACGACAGCGCGCGCGCCGCATCGACGCGCGCGACGGCGTCATCGACGACGCGCGGCGCGGCGCCGCTTTCGGAGGCGAGCGTCACCAGCGCCGCGGAATCGCGCAACACCGAACCGAAGTCGGCGCGGCCGAGATCGGGTTGCGGCTGCGGCGGAATGGCGCTGAGCGCGGCGTGGAAGACGCGGCTCGCACGCGGCTTGTCACCGAGCATGGCGAGCGCGGCGGCGAGCTGCGCCTTGGCGATCGGCGTCGCCAGATCGCCGAGCTTGACGTCGGCGAGATAGCGCAGGTCGCCGACCGGAGCCGCGGCGTTGCGCGCCAGCACATAAAGCGCATAGGCGAGCTCGCGCCCGCCGTTCTTGCTCGGTTCCGGCGCGCGGCCGACGTAGTTGCGCAAGCGATCGAGCGCCAGCGTGAAGCCCTCCGCCGGCACCTTGAAGCCGCGCTCACGCGCGCGCGTGAGGAAATCGGTGACGTACGCATCGAGCCAGACGTCGTTGCCGCCCACCGACCACAGGCCGAACGAGCCGTTGGAATCCTGCCGCGACAACAGCCGCGCGATGGCGTCGTTGACGCGCTGGTCTACGTCGCCGGTGACCGCCAGATGCGGCTCGCCGCCGAGGTCTTTGAGATAGAGCAGCGCCATCGCGGTGCTGGCGACCTGCTCGGAGCAGCCGAATGGATAGCGGTCGAGCGCATTGAGCAGCGTGGCGGCATCGAGCGAGGTTGAGATCGCCACCGACAGCGCCACACGGCCCGTGCCGGGCACGAAATCGGCGAACAGGTCTTTGTTGAGCGTCAGCGTCTCGCCGGGGGCCAGCGCGCGCACGCTGCGCCGCGTCAAGGTTTGCGTCGCCGGGCGCACGTTGAGCGCGTAAGCGCGATCGAGCGTGAAGCCGTTGGGCCCGCTCACGCTTACGTCGATGGTGCTCGCGCCTGCCGCCGACGCCGTAACCGGGACCGATACATGCGTACGCTGCTTGGCGGCAAGCTTGAGCGTCTGCGGTGTGTCGCCATCGATCTTGACGGCGCCTTCGGCGTTCAAGGAAACGGTGTAGTCGCCGGAGGCGCCCTCGACATTGTCGAGCTCGAGCTGCAGCGCGCCGCGGTCGCCGGTGCGCAGGAAGCGCGGCAGCGTCGCCGTCAGCACGACGGGATCGCGCACCACCACGTCGCCGGTGGCCTTGCCTACCTTGTCCTTGCTCCAGGCCACCGCCATCACCCGCACGGTGCCGCTGAAGGACGGGATGTCGAAACTCACTTGCGCGCTGCCGTCGGCCGCGACCTTGACGATGCCGGAATAGAGCGCGAGCGGCGCCTGCGTCGGCGGCGAGCCGGTCAATTCCGCGCCCGCGTCGCCGCCGGAGCGGATCCGCCCTTGCGCGCCCTGCATGCCGTCGATCAATTGCCCGTAGAGATCGCGGATCTCAGGGCTGAGCCGGCGCTGGCCGAGATAATAATCGTCGGGCGCCGGCGGCTTGTAATTGGTGAGATTGAGGATGCCGACGTCGACGGCCGCCACCACCACGCGCGCCTCCTCGCCGGCTTTCAGCCCCGCCAGATGCAACGGCACGTTGAGCGTCGAATTGGGCCGCAGCGTCGCCGGCAGGTCCATCGTGAGGCCAAGCGTGTGGGCGGCGCGGTCGATGCTGAACCACTTAACGCCGATGGCGCGGCCGGGCATGCGCTGCGCCGGCGCATCGAGCGGCCGGCGCAAGGTCGCGACCACATAGGCGCCGGTGCCCCAGTCGTTGCCGACGGTCAACAGCGCGTGCGCGATGCCGGCCTTGACGTCGTAGGTCCGGCTGGCGACCAGCCGGTCGGTGAACACATTGAGCGTGAGGCGTCCGGCGGTGCGCGCGGTGGCCGCCACGTACATGGTTTCGCCGGGCTTGTAGTCGGTCTTGTCGAGCGCGACTTCGAGCAGATCGGGCGTGTCGGTGCTCGCCGCCGCGTAGAAGCCCGCGTCGAAGCTCAGCGCGGTGATGGCCCCACCCGGCTCAGGCGTCGATACTTCCAGGCGGTAGCGGCCCCATTTCACCGGTAGCGACAGCCGCGCCGGCTTGTCGGCGGCAACGTCGAGCTTGCCGTCGGCGACGCGCTCG
>CAYLMY010000246.1:0-3979 GCA_964384635.1 uncultured Undibacter sp. | reverse complement strand
ATTAGCGGTAAACCGCGGCAATTCCTAGGAAATCGTCGGCTTTCAGGCTGGCGCCGCCAACCAGGGCGCCGTTCACTTCGGCGACGGTAAGCAACTCTTTGGCGTTCGAAGGCTTCACCGAGCCGCCATAGAGGATGCGGATGCCAGGGCCCTCAGACCCGAAGCGCTCGCCCAGCCGTTGGCGAATGAAACCATGGACCTCGCCTACGTCCGCCGGCGTGGGGGTCAGGCCGGTGCCGATCGCCCAGACCGGCTCGTAAGCGACGACCAGTTTAGCGGCGGTGGTGCCGTCGGGAAGTGAGCCGTCGAGCTGGCGGCCGACGATGGCAAGCGTGTTGCCGGCCTCGCGTTCGGCCTTCTGTTCCCCGACGCAGACGATCGCCGTCAACCTTGCCCGCCAGGCGGCTAATGCCTTGGCGTGCACGATCTGGTCGGTTTCGTGATGGTCGGCGCGCCGCTCGGAATGGCCGACAATCACGGCGCGGGCGCCGGCATCGGCCAACATCTCGGCGGCGATGTCGCCGGTATGGGCGCCGGAGGCCTCAGGATGGCAATCCTGCGCGCCGATCGTCACGCTGGAACCGCGCGCCGCAGCGGCAAACTCGACGATCAGAGTGGCCGGCGGGCAAATCATCAGATCGCAAGTCAGACCGCGGGCGCCGGCAATGATTTTGGCGAGCTCGGCCTCAGAGGCGGCAAGCCCGTTCATCTTCCAATTGCCCGCCACCAGCGGGCGGGGAGCGGCGCCCGCCATCGTGAAGTCCCTTTCCGCGTGCGGTTAACAGACCCGCAGGGGCAGCGCCAGTATGGCCCGCGTGGCAGGCGATCCTTCTTGAGTTGCAAGGAGTTGGCTCGCTCCCTATAAGGGCGCCATCAACCATTCATCCAGTCAACGTCTGATCCGGGAAAAGCGCTGAGCATGCTCCGCGGTATCCACAAGGCCTCCTCGACCTGGCTCGGCAAGGGCGTCCTTGCGGTCATCATGGGATTCCTGGTCATCAGCTTCGCGATCTGGGGCATCGGCGACATCTTCCGCGGCTTCGGCCAGAATTCGGCGATCACGGTCGCTGGCACCGAGATTTCGCTCGAGCAGTTCCGCGAATACTACACCGACCAACTGCGCCAGCTCAGTCGCCGCGCCGGCCGGGCGATCACGCCCGACCAGGTCCGCGCGCTTGGCCTCGACCGGCAAATCATCGGCCGCCTGGTGGCGGAAACCACGCTCGATCACCAGGCCAAGGTCATGGGGCTCGGTATCAGCAACGCCGAAATCGCCGAGCGCATCACCAGCGATCCGAACTTCCGCGGGCCCAACGGCCAGTTCGACCGCGCGCGCTTTGAGGAGCTGATCCGCGAGGCCGGCTACAGCGAGGGCCGCTTCGTGGAGACGCAACGCAAGGTGATCTTGCGCCGGCAGATCGCGCAAAGCTTTGCCGGCGATCTGCACATTCCGCTCGCGGCGATGACGGCCATCAATCAGTTCCGCAACGAGAAACGCAGCATCGAATACCTGGCGCTGGGCGCGGCACAGGCCGGCGACATCCCGGCGCCAACCTCGGCCGAACTCGACGCATATTACCAGAAATACAAAGTGCTGTTCCGTGCGCCGGAATACCGCAAGGTCACCCTGCTCGCGCTGTCGCCGGCGGCGCTCGCCAAGACGGATGCGGTCAGCGACGCCGACGGCAAGAAATATTATGAGCAGCACAAGAGCGCGTTTGGCAAGCCGGAGAAGCGCGAGATCAAGCAGATCGTGTTTCCCAACGCGGAAGCAGCGAAAGCCGCGCGCGAGCAGATCGACAAGGGCAAGAGCTTCGCCGATCTGGCTAAACAGCGCGGCCTTAAAGCTTCCGACACCGATCTCGGCATGGTGACCAAGAGCGCGATCATCGATGCGGCCATCGCCGATGCCGCCTTCGCGCTCAAGCCCAATGAGGTCAGCCAGCCGATCAAGGGCGCCTTCGGCACCGTGCTGGTGACGGCGGGCAAGATCGAGCCCGGCGCGCAGAAAAGCTATGAGGAGGTGGCGCCGCAGATCAAGACGCAGATCGCCGAGAGCCACGCCAAGACCCAAATTGACGATCTGCGCGACAAGATCGAAGACGAGCGCGCGGCCGGCTCTACGCTTGCCGAAGCCGGTGCCAAGCTCGGCCTCAAGGCCCGCGTCATCGACGCCGTCGACCGTTCCGGCCGCGCCCCGGACGGCAAACCGATCCCCGACCTGCCGCAGCAACCGAACCTGGTGGCGTCTGCCTTCGCCAGCGACGTCGGCGTCGACAACGACGCGCTGCAATTGCCGGGCGGCGGGGTCCTCTATTACAACGTCACCGGCATCACGCCTTCGCGTGAGCGCACCCTCGACGAGGTGAAGGATCAGGTCGCGCAGCAGTGGCGCGATGCTGAGATCGCCAAGCGGCTGAAAGCCAAGACCGACGAGATGGTCGGCAAGCTGAAAAGCGGCGGCACGCTGGCGCAGCTTGCAACCGATGCCGGGCTCCAAGTTCAAAAGCAAGCCGACCTGCAGCGCGGCAAGTCGGGCGGTTTCTTACCGGCAAAGCTGGTCGAGGCGGTATTCAGCACGCCGAAAGACGTTCCCGCTGTTTCGGACGGCAAGCAGGCGACCGAGCGCTACGTGTTCCGCGTCACCGATGTGGTCGACCCCAAGCTCGATGCCGCTTCGGCGGAAGGCAAGGCGATCGCGACCTCGCTCGCAAATTCCTACTCCGACGATATCACCGGTGGATATATCGCGCGGCTCGAAAGCGAGTTCGGCGTCGACATCAACACGTCGCTGGTGAATCAGGTTATCGGCGGCGCCCGCCAATAGCAGCCCCATGCAGATCGAGCCGTCGCAAACTGCTTTTGCCGAACGCTACAACCGCGGCGAAGCGCAGGTGGTGTGGTGTACGCTGGTCGCCGATCTGGAAACGCCGGTCTCGGCCTATCTGAAGCTCGGCGGCGGAAAACCGATGAGCTTTCTGCTGGAGTCGGTGGAAGGCGGCGAGGCGCGCGGACGCTATTCGATCATCGGGCTGGAGCCCGACCTGATCTGGCGCACCAACGGCGCCAGGGCCGAGATCAATCGCGACGCGCGAGCCAAGGCGGACGCATTCGCGCCCCTGAACGAGCCGCCGCTCGCCGCGCTGCGCGCGCTGATCAAGGAAAGCCGCATCGCCTTGCCGGAAACGCTGCCGCCGATGGCCGCCGGCGTATTCGGCTATCTCGGCTACGACATGGTGCGGCTGATGGAGGAACTTTCCTCCCCCAATCCCGATCCGATCGGCATTCCCGACGCCATTCTGGTGCGCCCGACGCTGATCGTGGTGTTCGACGCGGTGAAGGACGCAATCACGGTGGTGACGCCGGTACGGCCGGAAAAAAGCGTCGGCGCCAAGAGCGCGCTCAAGCGCGCGGTCGAGCGGCTTACAGGCGTAGTCGATGCGCTCGACCGGCCGCTCGACAAATCCCTGGCGGAATATGACGAAGGCCCGCTCGACGTGCCGATGCAATCAAACACCACGCCGCAAGACTACAAGGCGATGGTCAGCCGCGCGAAGGAATACATCGTGGCCGGAGACGCCTTCCAGATAGTGCTGGCGCAACGCTTCGAGGCGCCGTTCAAGCTGCCGGCGTTCTCGCTCTATCGCGCGCTGCGGCGGACCAATCCGTCGCCTTATCTTTATTTCCTCGACTTCGGCGACTTCGCGGTCGCCGGCTCCAGTCCGGAAATCCTGGTGAAGGTTTCCGGCGACACGGTGACGATCCGCCCGATCGCCGGCACCAGGCCGCGAGGACCGAGGCCGCACGAAGACAAGGCGATGGAAGAAGAGCTGCTGGCCGATCCGAAGGAGCGCGCGGAACATTTGATGCTGCTTGATCTCGGCCGCAACGACGTCGGCCGTGTCGCCAAGATCGGCACCGTCGCAGTCACCGATCAGTTCTTCGTCGAGCGCTACAGCCACGTCATGCACATCGTGTC
>CAYLMY010000245.1:2406-4061 GCA_964384635.1 uncultured Undibacter sp. | reverse complement strand
CTGATGAACGCCATCGCCGGCCGGGTCTGGTGCGGTTATCTCTGCCCGCAGACGGTGTGGACCGACCTGTTCTTCGCGGTCGAGCGCTTCATCGAAGGCGACCGCCGCGACCATATGCAGCGCGACGCCCGCAAGTGGACCGCCGAAACCTGGGCGCGCAAGGGCGTCAAGCATTTCATCTGGCTGATGATCGCCTGGTGGACCGGCGGCGCCTGGGTGCTCTATTTCGCCGATGCGCCCACCCTGGTGAAGGACCTCGCCACCTTCCAGGCCCCGCTGGTGGCTTATGCCTTTATCGGCATCCTCACCTTCACCACTTACACGCTCGCCGGCCACATGCGCGAGCAGGTCTGTCTCTATATGTGCCCGTGGCCGCGCATTCAGGCCGCGCTGACCGACGAATACGCGCTCAACGTCACCTACCGCTACGATCGCGGCGAACCGCGTAGGGCGGCGGCGCAGGCGCAGCTATTGCGCGCACAGGGCAAGGCCGCCGGCGACTGCGTCAACTGCAAACAATGCGTGCGCGTCTGCCCGACCGGCGTCGATATCCGCGAAGGCGACAGCCTCGGCTGCATCCAGTGCGGCCTGTGCATCGACGCATGCGACGCGATGATGACCAAGATCGGCCGCGCAACCGGGCTGATCGGCTACGACACCGACATCAACATCAAGCGCCGCCTGGAAGGCAAACCGGGTTTCGTCAAGATCATGCGGATGCGCACGGTACTTTATACCGCGATCATTGCCATCGCCGGCGGCATGATGCTGTTCACCCTGGCCACCCGCGCCAGCGAGGGCATCAGTGTCATCCACGACCGCAACCCGATGTATGTGCGGCTGTCCGGCGGCGCGTTGCGCAACGCTTACACCATCCGCATCGTCAACAAGCAGCTCAAGCACCGCGATTTCCTCGTCAGCGTAATTGGCCTGCCGGCCTCCGAGGTCGCCTTCGTCGGCCTGCCGGAGCGTGAGGACGGCCGCGCGGTGGTGGACGTCGGCCCCGACCAGACCCGCGAAGTACGCCTGACCGTCACCGACTTCAGCGGCACTCCGCCGGCACCCTCGACCACCATCCTGTTCAGGATGACCGACATCGATACCGGCGAGGTGGCCAACATGCGCGACCACTTCTTCGGGCCGGAAGCGGAGGGAAAGCGATGAGCCGGTCTCGACGCGACAAGCCCTACGAGCTGACCGGCCGCCACGTGCTGCTTTGGCTGGTGGGCTTCTTCGGCCTGGTGTTCATCGTCAACGCGGTGCTGGTGCGCGCCGCCACCTCCACCTTCGGCGGCCTGGAGACGCCGAGCTCCTACAAGGCCGGCCTGATGTTCGAGAGCGAGGTCGCGCGCGCCGAGCGCCAGCAGGCCTTGCGCTGGCACGTCGATGGTAAGCTCACGCGCGACCGCGAAGGCGAGGCCGTACTCGACATCAGCGTGCGCGACGCGCAAGGCGTGCCGGTCACCGGGCTTTCCGCCGATGCCACGCTCGCCCATCCGGCCGACGCCCGGCTCGACCGCGTCATTCATCTCAACCGCATCGGCGGCGGCGACTTTCATGGGCAGGCCCGCGGCCATTCCGGCCAGTGGGAATTGATCATCGATTTCTACCGCGATCATGAGCGCGTATTCCGCTCGCGCAGCCGCGTGACGCTG
>CAYLMY010000245.1:0-2306 GCA_964384635.1 uncultured Undibacter sp. | reverse complement strand
TGCGGCGCCTGCATCGCGCGCATCGAAGGCGCGATGAAAAAACTGCCGGGCGTGACCGACGCACGGCTCAACTTCACCAACCGCCGGCTACACGTCGCCTGGGCCGATGGCGCGCTTGAGCCGGCGCGCATCATCGAGACGCTGGAAGCCAACGGCTACCGCGGCCATCCCTTCGTGCCGCTGCGCGCCGAAGAGGAAGAAGCGGCCGAGGCCCGCCGCCTGACGCGCTATCTGGCGGTGGCGGGATTTGCCGCCATGAATATCATGCTGCTTTCGGTCTCGGTGTGGTCGGGCAACGACATGACGCCGGAGACGCGCGATTTCTTCCATTGGGCTTCGGCGCTGATCGCGCTGCCGGCGGCGGCCTATGCCGGCCAGCCGTTTTTCCGGAGCGCCTGGCGCGCGTTGCGCGCGCACTCGCTCAACATGGACGTTCCGATCACCGTCGGCGTCACACTTGCCTTGGCGATGTCGGTGATCGAGACCGCCAACCACGCAAAAGCCGCCTATTTCGATTCCGCCATCATGCTGCTGTTCTTCCTGCTGGTCGGGCGCACGCTCGAGCACGCCATGCGCCGCAAGACCCGCGCGGTGGCCGGTAACCTGGCGGCGCTGAAGGCCGACACCGCCCACCGCTTCGCCGGCGACGAGGTGGTGAGCGTGCCGGTGGCCGCGCTTGAAGCGGGCGACCGGCTGCTGGTGCGGCCAGGCGAGCGCGTTCCAGCCGATGGCACGGTGCAATCCGGTCATTCCGAGATCGACGAAAGCCTGATCACCGGCGAGACCGCGCCGCGTGCGGTCGCTTCCGGCGCCACGGTCTATGCCGGCAGCCTGAACTATTCCGGCGCGCTCACGCTCAACGTCACCGCCGCCGGCGGCGCCGCGCTGATCGACGAGATCGAACGCCTGCTGGAAAAGGCCGCCGGCGCCAAATCGCGCACCTTAAGGCTCGCCGACCGCGCCGCGCGCGTCTATGCGCCGATGGTGCACGTCACCGCCGCGCTCACCGCCGCCGGCTGGCTGATCGCGGGCGCGTCCTTGCACGATGCCATCGTCACCGCCATCGCCGTGCTCATTATCACCTGCCCCTGCGCGCTGTCGCTCGCCATTCCCGCCGTGCAGGTGGTCGCCTCCGGTGCGCTGTTCAAATCCGGCGTAATCGTCAATGCCGGTGACGCCATCGAGCGGCTGGCGGAGGCCGACACCGTCGTGTTCGACAAGACCGGCACGCTCACTTTGCCGGAGCCGCGCGTGGTCAATGCCGGCGCGATCGATGCGGACCTGCTGAAAATGGCCGCCCGTTTGGCGCTGTCGAGCCGCCATCCGTTGGCACTGGCGCTGGCGCGCGAGGCGATCAGCGCCAAGCCGTTTGGGAATGTAACCGAGCAGCCAGGCCACGGCGTGCGCGCGGTGATCGGCGGCGTCGAGGCGCGCCTCGGCAGCGCCGAATTCTGTGGCTTGACCCACAATCCGCTCATTCCCGCGCAAGCGGGAATCCAGAGCCAAAACCGCGAGATTAGCGATGTGCGGCCCTGGGTCCCCGCTTGCGCGGGGACGAACGAGAATGGAAATGGTGCCTCGCAGATTTATTTTGCGCATGGAGACAAGAGTACGCGCATTGAGATCGCCCAGAAACTGCGACCCGACGCCGCCGAAGTCGTGCAGGCGCTACGCGGGCTCGGCCTCGACTTGCACATTCTTTCCGGCGACCGCGACGATGCGGTGGCGCCGGTCGCGCGCGATCTCGGCATCGCGCATTGGCAGGGCGGACTGACACCGGCCGAGAAGATCGCCTTCATCGAGGCGCTCAAAGCCGAAGGCCGCCGCGTGCTGATGGTCGGCGACGGCCTCAACGACGCGCCCGCGCTCGCCGCCGCCCATGTCTCGCTGTCGCCGGTCAGCGCCGCCGACCTGACTCAGGCGCAGGCCGACGCCGTCTTCCTCGGCGACCGTCTCAAGCCGGTGCAGGAGGCGGTGGCGGTTGCCCGCCGCTCCCGCCGGTTGATGACGGAAAATCTCTGGTTTGCCGCCGTGTATAATGCCATCGCGGTACCGGTCGCCATTGCCGGTCTAGTGACGCCGCTGATCGCCGCACTCGCCATGTCTGGCTCTTCGATCACGGTGACGCTGAACGCGCTGCGCGCCCATCGCGGGAGATAGTCATGAACGTGCTGGTCTATCTGGTACCGATGGCGGTGGGCCTGGGGCTGATCGGCCTCATCGCCTTCCTGTGGGCGCTGCGCAGCGGCCAATACAGCGACGTCGAAGGCGCCGCCCTGCGCGTGCTGTCGGATGACGATATCGAG
>CAYLMY010000244.1:0-4077 GCA_964384635.1 uncultured Undibacter sp. | reverse complement strand
CTCTCGAGCCCGTCCGCTTCGCTGGCCGAGATGGTCGTGCGCACCATGTAGCGCGCCTCATGCGCCGGCCACGGCCGGCCGCGGTGCATGGTGGCGCGGTTGTCCCACATCACCACGTCGCCGCTTTTCCATTCATGCACGTAGCTGGCGCGCTGCGCGGTCGCCGCTTCCATCAACGCGTCGATCAGCCGCTTGCCGGCCGCGGCATCCATGCCTTCGACCGCATAATACCGGGTCCCATTGATTAGAACCCGTGCGCCCATTGGCGGAGCCCGATGGACATGATGCGCCAGGGTTGGTCGACGAGCTTGTTCCATGCCTCACAGCAGTGATCGACGAGATCGTCATAGGATTTGAAGATGCGATTGGAGAGCCAGTTATCGCGCATGAACTGCCAAACGTTCTCGACGGGGTTGAGCTCGGGGCATTTCGGCGGCAAGGCGATAATGGTGATGTTGGACGGCACGACGAGGCGCGTCGACATGTGCCAGCCAGCCTGATCGACCAAGAGGACAGCGTGGACACCGGGCGCGATGATCGCGGCGATCTCGGCGAGGTGCAAGTTCATCGCCTCGGTGTTGCAGGCCGGCAGGATCAGGGCCGCGCCCTTGCCCTGCTTTGGGCAGACGGCGCCGAAGATGTAGGTCGAGGCGGTCCGTTGATCACGGGGAGCGCTGGGACGGGTGCCACGCTTTGCCCATCGGCGGGTGATCTTGTTCTTCTGGCCGATACGAGCCTCATCTGCGAACCAGATCTCTATCTTGTCGATGTCGACCGCCCTTTCGCGCGCGATTGCCTCCAGACGCGTGGGGAAGTTTTTTTAAAATCCTCGATCGCACCCGCGGCCTGCGCATGGTGGCGTGGCCGAGCCGAGAGCTTGCGATAGCCCATGGTGCGCAGTTCCCGGCTCAACGTCTGCTTGGCGATGGTGATGCGGAACTCTTCGTATATCCATTGCGCCAGGTCGATCAGCCGCCAGCGCACCACGCCGTGGACCGCCGGGATTGGGCCGCTCTCGATCATCTGGGCGATCACCTGGCGCTGGCCATCATTGAGCTTGGAGGGTTGGCCTGGCGGCTTTCTGTCCAGCAGCCCGTCAGGGCCGTACGCATTGAACCGTAACACCCAGTCCCGGATGATCTGGAGACCGACGCCGCCGATCTTGGCTGCCTCGGTGCGGGTTGCGCCATCATAGATCGCGGCAAGGGTCAGAAGTCGCCGCGCCTGCGGCCCATCCTTGGTCTTCTTTGCTAAACTGCGCAGCCGAGATGCGCTGAAATCCCGCCGCAATGGTATCGGAAACGACATGGCGAACCTCCTTGGTTCGCCACCTTGAATCAGACCGCCGCCGATTTGTGAATCTTGAGGGTTCTGTGAGGTCGCGGGGCACGACGATGGTCATGAGGTGGGCGGTGAGCGCGACCTCATAGAAGCCGGATTGAACGAAGCCGCGGAAATTTTGGCGCTATGGAGATAGTGACAACGGCGCGCTGGCAATTCCTGTGCGCGGTCGATTGCTGGGTGGGTTTGGAAAGCGTTTTGGGCGGAGGCTGCTTGGGCGAACGGGCATCGCGCGCGAACCCGACTTTGATGTGCTGCGCTGGCAGGGCTTGCTGTCGAGATTAAGAAAGCATATTGGCGTGGCCGCTCGCATCGCGTCGGCTTTCGCAGCAATGTTGAGGGCGATCCTAGCGATGGCAGACGGCGCTATCGATGTCATGACGTGTCGCAACGAAACGGCTGATGGCTGAAGAAGCGCGGCACGACGGCGATACGCCGCATGGTGCCGCCGCATTCGGGACAGATGGTGAAGTCGCAGGTGTTGATCTGATGATCGCCACTGTCGTGATCGGTTGCCGGTGCGGCATTGGCCGGCCTAACGGTTAGTAGGCGCCGGCAGAGAGCGATGTTATCGCTGCGGTCGCCGTTGGCGAGGAACCCGTAGTAGCGGATGCGATGGAAGCCGGTCGGCAAGATATGCAGCAGGAAACGGCGGATGAACTCGTCGGCATCAAGCGTCATCGCCTTGCGCTTGCCGTCCTGCCGGTAGTCCTTCCAGGCGAAGCTGACCTTGCCATCGGTGAGTGCGATCAGCCGGCTGTTGGCGATGGCGACGCGATGGGTGTAGCGGCCGAGATAGGCCAGCACCTGTTCGGGGCTGCCGAACGGCGGCTTGGCGTAGACCACCCAGTTGATGCGCCGCAGTTCGTCGAGCCGGACGGTGAAGGCGGCAGCTTCGGCAAGATCGGCGAGATCCCCGAAGAAACGCAGCTTACCCGCATCGAAAGCCTTCTGCAGGCCCTGCAGGAACAGGCGTCGGAACAGACGCGAGAGCACGCGCACCGGCAGGAAGAAGCCGGGCCGGCAGGCAATCCAGTGCGTGCCGTCGAGCGAGAGGCCGCCGCCCGGCACCACGCAATGGATGTGAGGATGGTGCTGTAGGGTCTGGCCCCAGGTATGGAGTACTGCGGTGACGCCGACTTGGGCGCCGAGATGGCGCGGATCGGTGGCGATGGTGGTGAGTGTCTCGGCGGCAGCGCGGAACAGGATCGCGTAGACGATGGGCTTGTTCTGGAAAGCGATCGCACCTGCTGGCGCCGGCAGGGTGAAGACGACGTGGAAATAAGGCACCGGCAGCAGCTCGGCCTGCCGCTCAGCGAGCCATTGGACCCGCGCTGAGCCCTGGCACTTTGGACAGTGGCGGTTGCGGCAGGAGTTGTAGGCGATCCGTGACATGCCGCAGTCGTCGCATTGCTCGACATGGCCGCCGAGGGCGGCCGTGCGGCACGCGGTGATGGCGCCCATGACGCGGCGCTCGTCACGGCCGAGATGACCGACACGGGCCTGCCGGAACGCTTCGCCGTGGCGGCGGAAGATATCCGCCACCTCCAAGGTCGCAGCCATGACGCCCGCTCAGCCGGGCGGCACGACCTCCAGACGGAGCCGATCGAGTGGGCTCGGCGTCTTGCTGATGGTCTTGGTGGCGACCCGGGTGTAGCGCGCCGTGCTCGCCAGGCTGGCATGGCCGAGCAGGACCTGAATGACGCGCACGTCCGCCCCGCTCTCTAGAAGATGGGTCGCAAAACTGTGCCGCAGCGTGTGCACTGTCACCTCCTTGCTCAGGCCGGCCGCGGTGCACGCCGAACGGCAAGCGGCGTGCAGCACGTTTGAGACGAGGGGATACTCCTGATCGCGGCCTGGAAAGAGCCAGTGCTTCGGTCGGGTGAGCTGCCAATAGCTGCGCAGAATCCGCAACAGCTGCGGCGAGAGCATGACGTAACGGTCCTTGCCGCCTTTGCCATGCTCAACTCGGATGACCTTCCGGTGACTATCAATGTCGCCGATCTTGAGAAGAACGACTTCCGATACGCGCAGGCCGGTGGCATAGACCGTCGTCAGCGCGGTACGACTCTTTAGACTTGGGACCGCCTCCAGAAAGCGGACGACCTCGTCGGCGCTCAGAACAACCGGCAGCTTCTGCGGTTCGCGCGCATAGGCGATACGCTCGGGAATGGCGTCATGGCCGAGTGTCACGCCATAGAAAAAGCGCAGCGCGCAGACGATCTGGTTCAGCGCCGGCCACGATATCCCCGTCGCCACCAGATGAACCTGGAACGCGCGGACATCCTCCAGGCCCAGATGGTCGGGGGATCGGCCAAAATACCGGCTCAACTTCGATACGGCGGAAAGGTAGGATCGTTGGGTCGCCGGCGACAGATTGCGGACCGTCATGTCCTCGATCATGCGGCGGCGAAGCGGGCTGAGCTCAGCCATCGGAAAACCTCCTGTCTGAAGGGTTGGGCTTCGGAAAACCCACAATCTTCTCAGACAGGAGGTGGACGGTGCGACCGTCCCTCAAATGCCGCGAAAGCGGCTTCGTTCAATCCCCAACGAGTCACGCCTTCAGAGATTTGGTATAAGCCGGTCGTCGCTGATTATAGTCTCGCCTCTCGTGGATGGATGCAACGACCAGTCCGGTGGTCAGCTGTCCCTTCCGAAAATCATATCCGGACGTATTGATGATGTAGCCCGGCCAAGATCGGAATGGCTACAATGGCGCCAGACCGTTGGACGGCT
>CAYLMY010000243.1:0-4092 GCA_964384635.1 uncultured Undibacter sp. | reverse complement strand
CCACACAACGGGCGTAAGACGATTCATTCGCTTGTTGCGAAATGCCGTTCGATCAAATAGTCGAGCGAAAACACGCCGGGTCCGCGCGTGAGCAGCATCACCAGCATCGACGCCCACATTAAATGCTCAGCCCAGGCCTGCGGATAGACGAAGACCTCGATGACGAACACCATGCCGATGAGCGGCACTGTGGCCGGACGGGTTGCCAGCCCCAGAAACAGGAACATCGGAAACGTCAGCTCGTTGAACATGGCAAGGCGCGCGGCAACGGTCGGATCGAGCAGCGGCAGCTTGTATTCGTCCTCGAACAGCTTGATCGCGAATTCCCAGGAATTGTACTTCAGCAGCCCCGAGTTGAAGAACACCATGCCGACACCGATCCGCATGCCGAGCTGAATTATCGACATCGGAAAGCAGGTAAGCCATGCGCGCGCCGCCACGAAGAGCCGGCGCAGGCTGGCAATTGTCATCGAAGCACTCATTGTTGCGGGTCCTTGTCCGCGCCGCCGATCGCGGTGGCTAGCCCGGCGGCGATCAGCTGAACCAGGCCTTGACCGGCATCAAAGGCCGGGTCGGCATCGAGCGCATTTTCCGCCGCGCCGCCGACGCTCAAACCTTGCGCCAGCGCGCGATGGAAGATGAATGTTGCAGCGTCCAGACGGGTCATCGAAAACGCGCCGCGCGCGCCGCGCACCTCCAGGAAGACGTGTTCGGGATCGAGCGCATAGCTTTCCGGCGCGCTATCCGAGAGGAACAGCTTGACCAGTGCATCCACCGGCCAAGGTGCCGCGAGGTAATGCAGGCCGGGCTGTAGCGTGAGGGCGCAATCGGCCAGCCGCTCCGGCGCGACCTTTGCCAAGGCCTCGATCGACAGCGGCGCTTGCTCGAGCGCCAGCGCGGCATGACCGAGCTGCCATTCCAGTTCGCCGACCCAGCGCAGCCAGGGAAGGTGTTGCGCCTCGGCGCGGCCGGCCAGATAGGCCGGGAAGCCTTCGCCATATTCGGCGATGCACGGCGCACTTGGCGGGCTCAGCCGGATGAAGGCGGCAGCGGCGGCGGTCACGAACGGCGATCCCGCCAGCCAGACCACGGCCGGAAATTTCTCCACCAGGGCGCGCACCAGGCTCGCTTCGTAATGGCGCTGATGAATCGCGAAGCGTTTGAGTGGCTCAGCGCCGCCCGTCAAAACCGCTGTCAGCGGCGCGACCTTGCCATCGACGATGGCGCCGCGCACCTGCGCTTGAAAATCAGCCAACGGCACGCTGGTACTCCGGTTCGAGAATGGCTGCCGCAACCGCATCGGCGCGCTCGGCTTCCGACAGCAGCGTCGCGACGGCGGGCAGGTCGTTGTCCCATTCGATCAATGTCGGCTTCGGCCCAAACCGGCGCAGCGCATAGGCATAAAGATCCCAGGCCGCCTCTGCGATGCGCTGGGCGTGGGTGTCGATCAACACCTGCTGACCGGCATCGGCTTCATCGTCTTCAGCGAGAAAGCCGCCGAGATGCAGCTCGCCGATCGCCTCGGCCGGCATGGCGTCGATATAGACGTGCGGGGCATATCCAAGATTGTGACCGCTCAAATAGACATTGCTGACGTCACACAAGAGCTTGCAGCCGGTGCGGCAGACGAGCTCGCTTAGGAATTCGACCTCGTTCATGGTCGAAGTGGCCATACCGATATAGCTCGAGGGATTTTCCACCAGATATGGCCGGCCGAGACCCTGTTGCACTTCATCGACATGCGCGGCGACGAGCCGCAAGGTTTCCTGGTCGTAGGGAAGCGGCAGCAGATCGTTGAGATATTCGCCTTCATGCGTCGACCAGGCGAGATGGCCGGACACCAGAAACGGATCGATCCGCTCGATCAGCTCGCGGACGCGCTTGAGATGAGTGCGGTCGACGCCGCCAGCGCTGCCGATCGAAACGCCGACGCTGTGCACCGAGATCGGATAGCAGCGCGCAAGCTCGGTCAACAATTCGCTGGCATGCGGATTGGCGAGGAAATTCTCCGGATGGATTTCGAACCAGCTGACGGCCGGTTGGGTGGCCACGACCTCCGCGAGATGCGGAAGCCTCAAGCCCACGCCCGCTGGTGTGGGCGTAAAGCGGTGATGCGCGGTCATGGCCACCCTCCTCTGGCGTTGCAATCAGGCTTTCGGCTTTTTGCTGCCGCCGACGATGCGCTCGCAATAGCCGGCCGGCACGAAGATCCAGGACCGTGGATCGGCGTTGACCTTCGAGGTTCCAGCGCAGGAATGGTTTCCGGCCGACGCGCAGTCGTTCTGGCCGGCCTTGGCCAGGCCGTAACACTTCTCGGCCGTGAACTTCGGCGCCGGGGCGGGCCCGGCCGCCAAGGCCAAAGTCGGAGCGGCGAAGGCGGCAGCGAGCGCCGACGCAATGACGACACGTTTGTTCATGCTTAGTCCTCCAGTCTTCATGGTTGGGCGTTGCAGCGACAAATGTCGCCGCGGAGAACCGTTGTCCGGCTCACCTGACGGTGATTTCGCGTTGATCAGCGCAAAGGTTACATCGGAGTCCGAGAAACCGGACCGCCGCCCGCACCCTGATGGACCCGCAAAATCAAGCCGACCGGCTCGGACTCCTGATGCGCGCGGCGCAGGACGGCGACGCTTCGGCCTATTTGCGGCTGCTGAATGAGATCGCCCCGCTGCTGCGACGCGCGGTGCGCCAACAGCGCAAATTCCTGCAGCCGTGCGATGTCGAGGATTTGGTGCAGGACATTCTGTTGTCGCTGCATTCGGTGCGCGCCACTTACGATCCGGCGCGGCCGTTCCTGCCCTGGCTGTTGACTATCGCCCGCAACCGGATGGCCGACGGGTCGCGCCGACAAATGCGCCGCGCCGCCAATGAAGTCTCGGTCGCGGAATACCCTGAAACCTTTTCCGTTGCGCCGACGAATACACTGGATAACCGCTACGGCGATCCGCAGGCCTTGCGCCAGGCCATCGGCCGGCTCCCGAGCGGACAACGACGAGCCGTCGAGATGCTGAAGCTGCGCGAAATGTCGTTGAAGGAGGCCGCATCCGCCAGCGGCATGAGTGTGACCGCGCTCAAAGTTGCGGTGCATCGTGGCATGAATACGCTGCGCAAGGTTCTGAGCGTCGAGGCCTGATTATGGATACCGATCAACTCATCCATCAGCTTGCCGCCAATCCAGCCCCGGTTCGGCGGCTGCCGGCACCCTGGCGGCGGGCGGCGGTCTGGTTCGCGATCTCGCTGCCCTATGTCGTCGCCGTGATCCTTGCCCATTCCATGTTCTCATCTATGCCCATCGACCTGTCGCATATCTTGCACGATCGGCAATTCGTCATCGAGCAGATCGCCACTTTGCTCACCGCAATCACCGCGGTCATGGCGGCGTTCTGCAGCGTCGTCCCCGGATACGACCGCAAGCTCTTGCTGTTTCCACTGCTGCCGTTGGCCATCTGGCTATTCAGTCTCGGCGACGGCTGCGTCCGCGACTGGATTCGCCTGGGCGCCGGCGGATTGGAGGTCCACGCCGACTGGCAATGCCTGCCGCCGGCATCGCTGATCGGCATCGTGCCGGCGCTGGCAATCGTCATCATGCTGCGGCGCGGCGCGCCGATTTATCCGCGCATCACCTTGGCGCTGGCGGCGCTGGCGGTGGCGGCCCTGGGAAATTTCGGCCTGCGCCTCTATCATGTCGGGGATGCAAGCATCATGGTGCTGGTCTGGCATTTCGGAAGCGTCATCGTGCTTGCGTTCATTGCCGGCTGGATCGGTCAGTTTGTCCTAAGCTGGAAGACGACTGGGCTCGCCGCCGGTTCCCGCCGCCGGTGACAACACCGTCGCCTTTAGCGGCGCCCTGTCATCGCCCTGTCATATGTGACGCACCCACTCGTCCGACGAATGTCAGCGAGAGGATGCCGTCCATGTCTCCCACCGATTTGGCCGATGTTTCACCCACAACCGGCATCGTCTGGGCTTTCCGTTTCGGCCCTGATGGGAGTGCCATGCCCGTTCCCAACGACCAGGTCGACGCAGTGCTTGCCGATCCCGGCGCCGGCTGGGTTTGGGTGCATCTGGCGCTCGCCGACATGCGCTGCCGCA
>CAYLMY010000242.1:0-4120 GCA_964384635.1 uncultured Undibacter sp. | reverse complement strand
TCTTCCTCACCTCCAAGGACGAGGAGATCGACGAATTGTTCGGCCTCAAGATGGGGGCCGACGACTTCATCCGCAAACCGTTTTCGCAGCGGCTGCTGGTCGAGCGCGTGAAAGCGGTGCTGCGCCGCGCCAATCCGAAGGACGGTTCGCCGGTCAAAGAAACCGATGCCGCCAAGGTGCTCGAGCGCGGTCTGCTGCGCATGGACCCGGAGCGCCACACCTGCACCTGGAAGAACGAGCCGGTTACCCTCACGGTCACCGAGTTCCTGATCCTGCAGGCGCTGGCGACCCGTCCCGGCGTCGTGAAAAGCCGCAACGCGCTGATGGACGCCGCCTATGACGACCAGGTCTATGTCGACGACCGCACTATCGACAGCCACATCAAGCGGCTGCGCAAGAAGTTCAAGGCGGTCGACGACGATTTCGAGATGATCGAGACGCTTTATGGTGTCGGCTATCGCTTCAAGGAATGACGCATTTTTAATAATGCGGCCGCTGCGGCGGACTGACGAGCGTCCCGGTTTGCGATAAAGTATCGGGGCAACGCGTCCATTAACAGCCCGGCTGGATTGAACGACGTGCTCGATCGAACCGTTGAAATCGTAACGCCGGCCGCCGAAGCCGAAGGGCGCGGCGCAGAGGTGCCGCCTGTCAAGCGCAAGCGCTTCGGCGCGCTGCGGGGCGTGGTTCGCTCCGCTTGGGCGTTCTTCGTTTCGCAAAGCTTTTCCAGCCTCACCCGCCGCATCGTTATCCTCAATCTCGCCGGCCTGCTCGCGCTGGTCACCGGCGTGCTCTATCTCTCCCAGTTCCGCGCCGGCCTGATCGACGCGCGCGTGCAGAGCCTTCTGGTGCAGAGCGAAATCATCGCCGGCGCCATCGCCGCCTCCGCTACGGTGGAAACCGACGCCATCACCATCGACCCCGACCGCTTGCTGGAATTGCAGGCCGGCGAAAGTTACGGGCCGCCGGACGCGATGTCCGCGACCGAGTTCCCGATCAACCCCGAGCGGGTCGCGCCGGTGCTGCGCCGGCTGATCTCGCCGACCAAGACGCGCGCGCGCATCTATGATCGCGACGGCGTATTGATCCTCGACAGCCGCAATCTCTACGGCCGCGGCGACGTGCTGCGCTTCGACCTGCCGCCGCCCAATGCCGAAAAGCCCGGCCTCATGGAACGCGCCTTCATCGCACTGCGCCGCTGGTTCGGCCGCGGCGACCTGCCGCTCTACAAGGAGCTGGGACCCGAGAACGGCAAGGGCTACCCGGAAATCACGCAGGCGCTCAACGGGCTGCACGCCAGCATGGTGCGGGTCAACGACCGCGGCGAGGTCATCGTCTCGGTGGCGGTGCCGGTGCAGCGCTTCCGCGCGGTGCGCGGCGCGCTGCTGCTGTCCACCCAAGGCGCCGACATCGACGACATGGTGGAGGCCGAGCGGCTGGCCATCGTCAAGGTGTTCCTGGTCGCCGCCGGCGTCATGGTGGTGCTCTCGATACTGCTCGCCGGCACTATCGCCGGCCCGGTGCGCCGGCTCGCCGACGGCGCCGAGCGCGTGCGCCGGCGCATCCGCAGCCGCATCGAGATCCCCGATTTCACGCGCCGGCGCGACGAGATCGGCCATCTGTCGGGCGCGCTGCGCGACATGACCAGCGCGCTCTATACCCGCATCGAGGCGATCGAAAGCTTCGCCGCCGACGTCGCGCACGAGCTGCGCAATCCGCTGACCTCGCTGCGCTCGGCGGTGGAAACGCTGCCGCTGGCCAAGACCGACGAGAGCCGCAAGCGGCTGCTCGAAGTGATCGAACACGACGTCAAGCGGCTCGACCGCCTGATCTCTGACATTTCCGACGCCAGCCGGCTCGACGCCGAATTGCAGCGCCAGGAAGCAAGCCCGGTCGATCTCGCCCCGATGCTCGACGCGCTGGTCAAGGCGGCCAACGAAATCCGCACCGACGACGTCACCGTGACGCTTGCCTTCGAGGGCGGCGCGCCGGACGACTTCAAGGTGCCCGGGCACGATTCGCGCCTCGGCCAAGTGGTCAGCAACCTGCTCGACAATGCGCGCTCGTTCTCCCCGGCGGGTGGCAAGGTGCGCATTACGTGTCGCAAGCTCAAGGACGAGGTCGAAATCATCGTCGACGACGACGGCCCCGGCATCCAACCCGACGCCTTGGACAAGGTTTTCGAGCGCTTCTACACCGACCGCCCCAATCAGAGCTTCGGACAGAATTCCGGTCTCGGCCTGTCGATCTCCAGGCAGATCATCGAGGCCCATGGCGGAACGATCCGGGTTGAAAACCGCACCATGCCCGCGGCGAGCACCGGCGCGGCGCCGAAGGTGCTCGGCGCCCGTTTCGTGGTGCGCCTGCCGGCGAAGTGAACGACGCCCCCACCATCCACGCCTCCGCCGTGCTGATCGGGCCCAAGGCGGCGCTGATCCGCGGGCCGGCGGGCGCCGGCAAATCGCGGCTAGCTTTCGCGCTGATCGAGGCCGCGCGGGCGGGCACCTTGCCCTTCGCCCGTCTGGTGGCCGACGACCGCGCCCATATCGAGGCGCGCGCCGGCCGGCTGCTGGTGCACCCGGCGCCGGCGCTGGCCGGGCTGATCGAAGTGCGCGGGCTCGGCATCAGGCGGCTGCCCTATGAGCCGGTGGCGGCGGTCGGGCTGGTAGTCGACCTGGCGGCCCCGGACGCCGACCGGCATCCGGCCCGGGAGGCGGCGGAAACCGTGATCTGGGGGGTTACCCTGCCGCGGCTCGTGGTCGCACCCGGCCTGCCCGCCCTGCCCCTGGTGCTGGCTTTCCTTGCGGCGCCCGCAGCGGGCATTTGACCGCGGGCCGGCGTCTGGGCTACCTCCGGCACCCCGCCTTGGTTTAAGAAAATTAACCGTATGCGGCCTAGGATGCCGCCGCCGAAAACGGACTTGTCGAGCTCTCCTTTGGCCCCACCTTTTCGCAGTGCAGCAGAGCGCTTATATAGCGGCCGGAGCCCTTGCAACCGGGCTCCAATTGGGCCTGAATGTGCGCCCTATCGTGCGGTGCAGCGTAGCGCCCGCCGGGAGTCCGGAATGATCGGCCTGGTACTTGTGACCCATGGGCGGCTCGCCGTTGAGTTCCGCTCGGCCCTGGAGCATGTGGTCGGGCCCCAGCGGCAGATCGAGGCGGTCACCATTGGCCCCGACGACGACGTCGAGCAGGCCCGCAAGCAGATCCTCGAAGCGGTCAAGCGAGTGAATGGCGGCGAAGGCGTCGTCATCCTCACCGATATGTTCGGCGGCACTCCTTCCAACCTCGCCATTTCGGTGATGAGCCAGCCCAAGGTCGAGGTACTGGCGGGCATCAACCTGCCCATGCTGATCAAACTCGCCAAGGTGCGCGAGAGCGCCTCGCTGCAGGATGCCGTCGCCGCCGCCCAGGAAGCCGGCCGCAAGTATTGCACCATCGCCAGCCGCGTCCTCAACGGTAAATGAGCCCCGCTCAAGCGGACGGCAATTCTCCCGATGCTGGCGCGGTCCCGATCGTGCGCGAGGTCGAGATCGTCAACAAGAAGGGCCTGCACGCCCGCGCCTCCGCCAAATTCGTGCAGACCGCCGAGCAGTTCGACGCCGACATCACCGTCACCCGCGGCCACGAAAGCGTCGGTGGCACCTCGATCATGGGGCTGATGATGCTTACCGCCGGCCCCGGCGTGACCATCACCATCAGCGCCACCGGCCCGGATGCCGTTCCCGCCGTCGAAGCGCTCTGTGCCTTGATCGCCTCCCGCTTCGGCGAGGACGATTAGCGTCAAATCCCACAGTTATTATACATAAAGAAATCTTTATATATGCGTTGCGGGCTTGGGCTGGGCCTGTTATAGCCACGCCAACTTCCATTCCCCTTTTGTCAGTTGCACAGGACCATCATGACCGCATCCGCCAAGGCCAAAACCCAGACCGGCGACTACGTCGTCAAGGATATCTCGCTCGCGCCCTGGGGCCGCAACGAGATCAGCCTCGCCGAGACGGAAATGCCCGGCCTGATGGCCACGCGCGAGGAATACGGGTCGCAGCAGCCGCTGCGCGGCGCCCGCATCGCCGGCTCGCTGCACATGACCATCCAGACCGCGGTGCTGATCGAGACGC
>CAYLMY010000241.1:2071-4128 GCA_964384635.1 uncultured Undibacter sp. | reverse complement strand
CGGTTTCCACCCTGCGCATGGTCAATGCCGCGCTCAAGAACGCCGACATCGAGGCGCGCGGGTCCGGCAAGCCGCCGCTCGGCGATGCCGAGCTGATGAGCCTGCTGCAAAAGATGATCAAGCAGCGCCAGGAATCGGTCCTGCTCTATGAGAAGGGCGGCCGCGCCGACCTGGTCAAGCAGGAGCAGGAGGAGATCGCCATCATCTCCGGCTACCTGCCCAAGCAGATGTCGGAAGCCGAATTGGCCGCGGCCATCGACGCCGCCATCAAGGAGACCGGTGCGTCGGGCATGAAGGACATGGGCAAGGTGATCGGCGCCTTGCGCGGGAAATATGCCGGGCAGATGGACATGGGCAAAGCCAGCGCGCTGGTGAAGGCGAAGTTGCAGTAACGGTTTTAGTCTCCACTCCGCTCATTCCCGCGCAAGCGGGAATCCAGCGCCACTATCATAAGAAACAGCAGGTTCTTGCACTGGGTCCCCGCTGCGGGGACGAGCGGATAAATTGCGCTACGTGAGGCTCGCCGCCGCTCAATGGTGATGCTCCCCGGGCGCTCCGGCAAAATCGACGATGACGGCGTTGAGCGCCTCCGGTCCGACTTTCACCGTGCCGGCGAACGGATGGTCGATGGTCGCAACCGTCAGCAGCCCGGCGAAGATCAGCATCGACAAGGCGCCCGTCATCACCGCCTGGGCGCGCAGGTTCTCGGTGCCGAAGAAAAATGTGAAGCCGATGGTGAGGGCGGCGCCGCCGAAAAGCACGAACCAGATGATGCCGGGCACGACGCCGTCGGCCATCACCAGGCGTTCGCGCCGCGCGTCGCTGATGCGATCGACTTGCCGCAGCATCTCGGCGATGATGATGCCTTCGCTGGCTTCGAATGAGTGGAATTTGAGAACCGCGCGGTAGACCTCGTTCAGCGCTTCGGTGACCGCGGGGCTGTCTGACTCTTCTTGCATCGCCGGCCAGTCCTTGCCGATCGCGGTCTTCAGGTAATCGGTCGTCGCCTTGCGAATGGCGGCGCCGTGCTCGGGTTCGACCCCACGGGTCAGGAGATAGACGGTGGCGGCCGCGCCGGCCTCCTTGGCCACCTCACTTTCGGCCGCATTGAATTTTTCCCACACGACGACGACGGCGAAGGCGAGCAATACCGCGTAGAGCACGCCGACGGTCGCGAACTTGAACCCGGCAACCTCATTGTTGGTGCGCAGCCGGCTGAGCTCGACGTAATGGCGCGCGACGACCGGGCCGGCCATCGCCAGCAGAGTCGTTGGCACGATGAGGATGATGGCGGAGAGCCACAGGGGCAGGGTGGTCAGGTACATCATGATTCCTGTCAGCGTAGCAGCGCTGAGCGCATGCTGGCGCCGCCCCCGGGCCAAGCCCTGTGAATAACTAGGAAAAGGTCCCAAATCCCGGCGCCGACGGTGGCATCACGGGCCCGCCCCGGAAAGTCTCGAATTGTCAGCCTATGATGGCCGGCCGATTCGGCCAAACCCGCGAGCCCCCATGCGCTTCACGCCCCAGTTCCTTGATGAGCTGCGCGCCCGCCTCACCGTTTCGGAGGTGGTCGGCAAGCGCGTGAAGCTGCGCAAGCAGGGCCGCGAATTCATCGGCCTGTCGCCGTTCAACAAGGAAAAGACACCCTCGTTCACGGTCAACGACAGCAAGGGCTTCTATCACGACTTCTCCTCCGGCAAGCACGGCGACATTTTCGGCTTCGTCATGGAGACCGAAGGTGTTGCCTTCCCGGAAGCGGTCGAGCGGTTGGCGCAAATGGCCGGCGTGCCGCTGCCGAAGGTGTCGCATGAAGACCAAGCGCGCGACGCGCGGCGCAAGACGCTGCACGATGTCATGGAGCTGACAGCGAAGTTCTTCGCCGACACGCTGGCCGGCAAAATCGGCGCCAAGGCGCGCGGTTATCTCGCCGACCGCGGTATCGACGCCGCCACGCAACTGAAATTCCGCCTCGGCTATGCGCCGCCCGAGCGCTACGCGCTCAAGGAGCATCTGGGCAGCCATGGCATCCCGGTCGCCGACATGGTGGAGGCCGGCCT
>CAYLMY010000241.1:0-1971 GCA_964384635.1 uncultured Undibacter sp. | reverse complement strand
CTGATCGTGGTCGAAGGTTATATTGACGTCATCGCCATGGTCACGGCGGGCTTCCTGGCAACTGTCGCCCCGCTGGGCACCGCGTTGACCGAAGACCAACTCGCGCTGCTTTGGAAGATGGCGGACGAGCCGGCGCTCTGCTTCGACGGCGATGCTGCCGGCTTGCGCGCCGCCTACCGCGCCGTCGATCTGGCCATGCCGCGGCTGAAACCCGGCAAGAGCCTGAAATTCGCAATTCTGCCGCAGGACCAGGACCCCGACGATCTGGTGCGCTCCGGCGGGCGCGAGGCCATGACCGAAGTCATCGCCGCGGCGCGACCGCTTGGCGCCATGTTATGGGCGCGCGAGACCGAGGGCCATCAGTTCGATACGCCGGAGCGGCGCGCCGCGCTGGAAGCGCGCATCAACGAAGTGACCGCGGCGATCGGCGACGATTCCGTGCGCAAATATTACCGGCAGGACTTCAACGCGCGGCTCAGCGCATTCTTCGCGCCCGCGCAAGGCCCGCGCGGCAACCGCGAGCGCAATTGGCGCGGCAGCGGGGGCGGGCAGGGCCAGCACTGGCGCGAGCGCCGCGAGCGCGACTGGCCGCCCCGCAACGGTTCAATCGCACGGCCTGCCGCCAATGGCCGGCCCGCGCCTTACGTGGTGGCCAGCCAGCAACTCGCGGTCAGCCCCGTGCACCGCGGCTCGCGTGTCACGGTTCCCCTGCGCGAGGCGCTCATCCTGCAAGCCGCCCTCAACCACCCGTGGCTGCTGCACGACCACCTGGAGGAACTCAGCCAGCTCGAGTTCCGCCATGCCGACGCCGAGCGGCTTAAAGCTGCGCTCATCGATATCGCCGCCCACGCCGCGGCGCTCGACGCCGCGGGCTTGCGGGCGGAACTTAGCCTCCGCGACCTGATCGAGGTCAGCGAGCGCATCGCCGCCGCGATCACCACCGTCTCGGTCTGGGGCACCCAGGCCGAGGCCGCCCCCGACGATGTATTGGTCACCTGGGGCCAGCTTGTCGCCTTGCATCGGCAGTGGCATTCACTAGTTAAGGAGCTGAAGGACGCCGAGCAGGCCCTTGGTCGGGACGCCAGCGAGGCCAATTATCTGAGGCTGCGCGACGTCAAGACCCGCCTGTCACGGGTGGAGGGGACCGAGGCCCTGATCGAGGGGTTCGGGGCCTCTTCCGGTCGCGGCGCCCGTAGTCTATGAGCAGGGCCGCTCGCGGGGGATGGTGCGAAGGCCGGACCGGCGTGGAATAATGGGTCGATTCCCGCAGGTTTATCAGGGTTAATCGGAGCTTAAGCGGGTTCCGGGAACACTGCGTGACCTGATTCGGGGCGGCGCCTTCAGCGCGCGGCCCTTTTTGGCCATGCGCTTCCCATCGGGGTTGCTCGCAATGGCCTGAATGGCCCAGGAGAGACGAATGGCGAGCAAGGCAAAAGCAGCAACCCAGGCCAAGGAAGAAGCCCCCGAGAAGGAAGCCGAAGGCACGCCGGATTCGCCGCTGCCCTTGCTCGACCTGTCCGATGCCGGCGTCAAGAAGATGATCAAGGCCGCCAAGAAGCGCGGCTACATCACCTACGAACAGCTCAACGCCGTGATGCCCGCCGAGGAGGTCACCTCCGAGCAGATCGAGGACACCCTCGCCATGCTCAGCGAAATGGGCATCAACGTGGTGGAGACCGAGGACGCCGAAACCGAAGACGGCGAAACCGAGAAGGCCACCGACGAGGCGGCCGACGACGATGACGACGACGACACCGGCCGCGAGGTCGTCGAGGCCAAGTCGAAGGCGCTGGCCGTCGCCGAGAAGAAGGAGCCGTCCGAGCGCACCGACGATCCGGTGCGCATGTATCTCCGGGAAATGGGTTCCGTTGAACTTCTATCGAGAGAAGGCGAGATTGCCATCGCCAAACGCATCGAGGCCGGCCGCGAGGCCATGATCGCCGGCCTGTGCGAAAGCCCGCTCACCTTCCA
>CAYLMY010000240.1:2500-4193 GCA_964384635.1 uncultured Undibacter sp. | reverse complement strand
GCGCTCATGATGGTTGCGGGGGTAGGATTTGAACCTACGACCTTCAGGTTATGAGCCTGACGAGCTACCGGGCTGCTCCACCCCGCGTTAATCCTTGGCTAGCGGGTTGTTCCGCCACACGTCAAAATGCGAAGCGCGGGGCAAGGCCCGCGCGTTTCGAGCGCTATGTAGCAACGGCGGGTGCCAATGGGAAGGGCACAAAGCGCCAGATTTCATCAACCTGTCACGAAACCGCGGCAAAAGACGGCCATGGTGGGGGGTGCTGGCCAAGACGGCGGCTTTGGCGACGGTCTGGCGGCCGCCGCACGGTCGATTATTGCCGACGCCCGCCAGGCCCTGACCGACCCTAAGCTCAGCGACCCCGAGGCGGTGCATAATGTGCGCAAGGCGCTCAAGCGCTGGCGCGCGCTCATGCGCCTGCTCGCCCACGGCATCGGCGAGCCGGCCGATCAGATGCGGGCCGAAGCCCGCGAGCTGATGCGGGCGCTGACCGGCGCGCGCGACGCCCAATCGGCGCTCGATGCGCTCGACGATTTAAAGAAAAGCGACGTTCCGTTCTCGCCCACCTCGACCGAGACGATTCGCGGGCGGCTCACCGAAATGCGCGACGCGGCGGAGAAAACAAGCTTCACTAAGGACATGCGCGCGCGGCTGGCGCGCTATCTCGATTATGCGACGCTCTCGCTCGAGCGCTGGCCGCTCAAGGCCATCGATTTCGACACCGTCGCCGACGGGCTGATCTCCACTTACCGGCGCGCGCGCCAGCTTATTCCCGACGACTGGCCGAGTGTGGAGCCCGAGCACCTGCACGACCTGCGCCGGCGCGTGGTCGAGCACCGCCACCAGATGGACCTGGTCGAGCCGCTGTGGCCGCGGCTCGGAAAAGTCTGGGCCGAGGAAGCCCAGCGCCTGCGCAATCAGCTCGGCGCCTGCCAGGATCTCGCGGTGCTGAGCAACTTCACGGCGCCGCACCAGCCGCTGGCACCCTGGCGCTCGCGGCTCATCCCGGTGATCGAGACACGCCGCACGGCACACCTGAAGAATGCGGCGCGTCTTTCCGGCCGCCTGTTCGCGGAAAAGCCGAAAGCGTTCCGCCGCCGCATCGCGGCTTTATGGAGCGCGCGCGGAACGCGCAAAAGCTGAAAGCGCGCGCCTTCAGCTTCCGAATTTTCCATCGGCAACGGCACTGCCGGTCGGCTAGACTGGCCGCAGCCGCACGCGACACCCCGATAAAACAGGGAACGCCCAGCCATGGATCCCACACTCACCGACACCATCGACAGGCGCGGCGACCCGCTGGCCTTCAAGCTGCGCCAGGGCAGCCCCTCGCCGCTGTCACAGGGCGGCCGCGACATCATCAAGGTCGAAGCGCGGCAGATGGCGCTGCACCAGAAGGAAGCGGTCATCACCGACGGCGCCGAGTCTAGCGCCTGGCGCGTCACCTCGGACGAGGGCAAGCACCTCAAGGGCACCGATCTGGCGCCGTTCCCGCTCGGTTTTTTCAATGCCGGGATTCAGGTCGATCTGGCACAGCAGATCCGCCGGCTTGCGGCCGAGCGCGGCATCGCCGTGGACGCATTGTCGCTGGCGGTGGTCAATCACTACTGGCTGACCGGCTCGTTCATCCACGGCACCGGCGAAGGCCATGCGGAGACTCCGGATATCGACGTGCGCATCGAAAGCCGCGCGCCGA
>CAYLMY010000239.1:0-4254 GCA_964384635.1 uncultured Undibacter sp. | reverse complement strand
TGGCTCATCCCCACCGCCGAAGTTCCGCTCACCAATCTGGTGCGCGAATCCATCGTCGAAGAAGACAAGCTGCCGATGCGCTTAACCGCCTGCACGCCCTGCTTCCGCGCCGAAGCAGGCGCCGCCGGCAAGGACACCCGCGGCATGATCCGCCAGCACCAGTTCACCAAGGTCGAGCTGGTCTCCATCACCACGCCGGAAAAATCGCTCGAAGAGCACGAGCGCATGCTGGCCTGTGCCGAGGAGGTGCTGAAGAAGCTCGACCTGCATTATCGCGTCGTCACGCTCTGCACCGGCGACATGGGTTTTGCCGCGAGCAAGACCTACGACATTGAGGTCTGGCTGCCGGGGCAGAGCGCCTATCGCGAAATCTCCTCCTGCTCCAACTGCGGCGAGTTCCAGGCGCGCCGCATGGATGCGCGTTACAAAGGCAAGGACGGCAAGGTCAAAGGCCACGTCCACACCCTCAACGGCTCCGGCGTGGCGGTCGGCCGCGCGCTGATCGCGGTGATGGAAACGTATCAACAAGAAGACGGCTCGATCGTGGTGCCCGACGCCCTCAAGCCCTATATGGGCGGCATGAGCAAGATCGAGCGGGCGTAATGCGCATACTCATCACCAACGACGACGGCATTCACGCGCCGGGGCTGGACGCCGCCGAGACAATCGCGCGCGCGCTGTCCGACGACATCTGGATCGTGGCGCCGGAGAGCGATCAATCGGGCGTGTCGCATTCGCTCTCGCTCAACGATCCGCTGCGCCTGCGCGAAGTCGGCGAGCGCCATTTCGCGGTCAAGGGCACGCCCACCGACTGCGTCATCATGGGCGTGCGTCATCTCATGAAAGAGGTGCCGGACCTGGTGCTGTCCGGCGTCAACCGCGGGCGCAATTGTGCCGAAGACGTCACCTATTCGGGCACCGTCGCCGGCGCCATGGAAGGCACCGTGCTCGGCATTCCGTCGTTTGCGCTGTCGCAGGCCTATGCGGCCTCCACCAAGCGCCTGCCGCATTGGCAGACCGCGATCAAGCACGCGCCCGATCTCATCCGCAAAGTGCTCGCGGCCGGCATGCCGCGCGACGTGCTGGTCAACGTCAATTTTCCCGATTGTCCACCCGATGAGGTCGCCGGCGTCGCCATCACCGTGCAGGGCAAGCGCGATCAGGAACTGTTGCATATCGACGCGCGCCACGACGGCCGCGGCAATCCGTATTACTGGATCGCCTTCGGCCGCGGCGGCATCGCCGGCGCAACGCAAGGCAGCGATCTAGCCGCGCTCAACGCCAAGCGCATCGCGGTGACGCCACTGCGGCTCGATCTGACCGACGAGCCGTTCATGACCAAGCTGGCGGACGTTTTTGATTAGGCTAATTCATACTCCGCTCATTCCCGCGCAAGCGGGAATCCGGGGCTACAGCCGCAGGACCCGCGATTTTCGCGCTGGGTCCCCGCTTTCGCGGGGACGAGCGGGGAGAAGATTACGCGGCCGCCAGCAGTCCGGAAAGCGCGGCCTCGAGCTGCTCGGCCTGGAACGGTTTTTGTAACGCGGGCCGATCGCGATAAGGCTCGGGCAGACTGCGCTCGCCATAGCCGGTGACGAACACGAAGGGCAGGCCGCGCTCTTTAAGAATATCGGCGACCGGAAAAATTTCTTGCCCGTCGAGATTAACGTCGAGAATGGCAGCGCTGAAGTCGCCATGGGCGGCTAGATCGCGGGCCTCGGTGATGGTGCCGACGGCAGCCACCACCGCATAGCCGAGATCGGCCAGCATGTCCTCCAGCAACATGCGGATCAGGTACTCGTCCTCGACCACCAGAACGCGTGTCTGCGCTTGCGAGGAATCGTTCATCGCCTGCTCCCGCCTAGAACTCTTGCGCGTGGCGCCGGGTCCCGTCCGCGGGGCCACAACCGCCCAAACCGTGGACGCTTCCATGAATTGCCGGCAAACGTGCTAAAAATGGGGCGGAAGGGGAGCAGCCTTGTCCGGACAGCCGCAACACGACCAGGACGCCAGCCGTATGGCGTTCCTGTTGAACCTGCGCCGCCGGGGGATCGGCGACCAGGCGGTCTTGCGGGCCATGGACGAGGTGCCGCGTGCACAATTCGTCGCGAGCGATTTCGCCGGAAACGCCTATGCCGACCAGGCATTGCCCATCGACTGCGGGCAGACGATCAGCCAGCCTTATGTCGTAGCCTACATGACCGAGCAGCTCGGCGTCCGCCCGCACCACCGGGTGCTCGAAGTCGGCACCGGCTCGGGCTACCAGGCCGCGGTGTTGTCGCGACTGGCGCGCGAAGTCGTAAGTATCGAGCGTTACCGTACGCTCGCCGAACAGGCGCGCGAACGTCTGGCCGCGCTCGGCTACGATAATGTCGAAATCGTGGTCGGCGACGGTTTCGCCGGCGTGCCGGACAAGGCGCCTTTCGACCGCATCCTCGTCACCGCCGCCGCCGAGAGGGTGCCGCAGACGCTAACCGATCAGCTCGCCGATGACGGCGTCATGGTGTTGCCGCTCGGGCCGCAGCACGGATCGCAACACATTATCAAGCTTACCAAATCGCAAACGGGCATCGCGCGCGAAGACCTGATTCCGGTGCGTTTCGTGCCGCTTTTGCCGGGGCAGGCGAAGGAACTATGAGCAACGTGCACGCGCGAATTGTGACATTTTTATCGGATTCAAACGCGAGCGTAATCGGCCGCTAATTCTTAAAAGCTTATTTACTCGCGACTGGTTTATTTCGAACGCAATCTATTTTGTGTGTGAGTGAGTAACCATATGCCGCGCCTCAAGGTGCCGTCTCGCCCGCGCGTTTGGCCGCGGGTCGCAGTCCTCGCTCTGGTCGGTGTTGCCGTCGCCGGTTGTGAGAATTCAGCGCGCTTCGACTCCGATCCCTTTGCCTCCAATCGTGCGGCTCCGCGTCAGGATGTTACCGGCTCGATCTCTTCGCGCCCGGCATCGAACGGGCAGGTGGTGTCGCAGCCGCTGCCGGCGCCAAGCCGGCCGACCACGGTTGCCGCGGCCGGCGGCGCCTCTTATGGCGAACGCGGGTACGCGGCCTATCGGCCGAACGTGCAGCATTCCGACGTGACCGGCTCGGTGCCGGCGCGTCACGCCACGCAGCCGAGGCCGACCGGACACTGGACTTGGGATGGCGGGCGACCCGTCATCGTCGGTCGCGGCGAGACGCTCTACAGCGTCGCGCGCCATAACGGCGTGCCGGCCTCCGCCATCATGCAGACCAACGGCATCAGCAGCCCGGCTGCGATCCGCCCGGGCCAGCGGCTGGTCATTCCGCGCTACGTCTACGACTCTGTGGCGCCGGCGCCCAAGCGCGCCGCCGAAAACGTCCACATTGTCGAGCCCGGCGATACCCTGTTCGGGATCGCGCGCCGCAGCGGCGTCACGGTCGCGGATTTGGCGCGCGCGAACAAGATCCAGCCCTATGCCAAGCTCAATATCGGCGAGCGCCTGACGATCCCCGGCGGCGGCAAATTCGCGGCGCGCCAGCGGGCGACGCCGACGGTGGTGCAGCCGCGCACGGTGGCAACCGAGAAGGTCGCCAGCTTGCCGGCGCAGCACGCGCGCATCGCCAAGTCCGAAGTGCACGCGACCGAAAGCATTTCGCATAAAGCGGAACCGGCCGGCGCCATTCCGTCATTCCGCTGGCCGGTCAAAGGCCGCATCATCGCCGGCTTCGGCCCGCGGCCGAATGGGACGCAGAACGATGGCATCAATCTGGCGGTACCGGAAGGCACGCCGATCAAGGCGACCGACGACGGCGTCGTCGCTTACGCCGGCAACGAGCTCAAGGGTTACGGTAACCTGGTGCTGATCCGCCACTCCGGCGGCTTCGTGTCGGCCTACGCCAATGCGAGCAATCTCACGGTCAAGCGCGGCGACACCGTCAAACGCGGGCAGGTGATCGCGCATGCCGGACAGACCGGCAATGTCTCATCGCCGCAACTGCACTTCGAGATCCGCAAAGGCTCGACCCCGGTCGATCCGCGCAAATATCTCAGCGGTGCCTAAAATCAATCCTTGATCGCGACGCCGAGCCGCCCGGCCAGATCCTGGATGAATTGCCAAGCCACGCGCCCCGAACGCGCGCCGCGCGTCGTTGCCCATTCCAGCGCGTCGTGGTGCAGCGCTCCGCCCTGCGCCGGAATCCTGTAGTGCTTGACGTAGGCGTCGACCATCGCGAGATATTCGTCCTGGCTGCAGCGGTGAAAGCCGAGCCAGAGGCCGAAGCGGTC
>CAYLMY010000238.1:0-4342 GCA_964384635.1 uncultured Undibacter sp. | reverse complement strand
ATGGTGTCGTGGTTGAGCCAGCGCTTGGCGAGATCGTCCATGCCGTGGCCGCCCTTGCCGGCATCGAGCACGTAGGAGATCAGCATGGTGTCGTCGAAGCCGGCCATCTCGACGCCGCGCTGGGCGAACACCAGCCAATCGTATTTCAGGTTCTGACCGATCTTGAGCACCGTCTCGTCTTCCAACAGCGGCTTGAGCACGGCCAATGCGTCGCGTTCCGAAATCTGGCCGGGGCAGAGCTTGGCCTCGGGCGCGAACAGGTCGGAGCCACCGCTGCCCTCGCGATGCGCGAGCGGCACGTAGCACGCTTCGTTGGGCGCCACGGCCAGCGAGAAGCCACACAGGCCGGCCTGCATGGCGTCGAGGCTGGTGGTTTCGGTGTCGATCGCCAGCACGCCTGCCTCGTGCGCGCGCGCAATCCATTCGTTCAGGCGCGCCAGCGTGCCCACGGTCTCGTATTTGGAGCGGTCGATCTTGGCGGTGCGCGCGGTTTCGCAGCGCGCGGTGGCGAGCGCGATGGGGGTGAGGGCGCCCGGGCTTGCTTTCCCTCCCCCTGAAAGGGGGAGGGTGGCCGGCGAAGCCGGCTGGGTGGGGGTCGCCTGCGATGTGACCCCACCCGGCGCCGCTCCTGCGGCAAGCTTGCTGTCCGCCTCCACTTGCGAAGCGTCGATGCCGCTCTTCTCGGCGATGCGCCGCGTGATGGTCGAGAACTCCATCGCCTTGAGGAAGGCGATCAGGTGCTTGTAGTCGGGCTCGTGCACGGCGAGCTCGTCCACCGGCACCTCCAGCGGCACGTTCTGGTCCAATGTAACGAGCCGCTTCGAAAGCCGCGCCAGCTCGGCATTGTCGATCAGCGACTGCCGGCGCTTGTCCTGCTTGATCTCGCCCGCGCGCTTGAGCAATGTTTCGAGATTGCCGTATTCGCCGATCAGTTGCGCGGCGGTCTTCACGCCGATGCCGGGCACGCCCGGCACGTTGTCGGTCGAATCACCGATCAGCGCCTGCACCTCGATGACCTTCTCCGGTCCGACGCCGAACTTCTCGATCACCTGCTCGCGGCCGATGCGGCGGTCCTTCATGGTGTCGTACATCATGACGCCGTTGCCGACGAGCTGCATCAGGTCCTTGTCGGACGACACGATGGTGGTGGTGGCCTTGGCCTCGCAGGCGAGCCGCGCGTAGGTGGCGATCAGGTCGTCGGCCTCGTAGCCGGCCTGTTCCAGGCAGGGGATTTGAAAAGCGTGCACCGCCTCGCGGATGAGCGGGAACTGCGGGCGCAGGTCTTCCGGCGCTTCCGGCCGGTGCGCTTTGTATTCGGGATAGAAGTCGCTGCGGAAAGTCTTTTCGGACTTGTCGAACACCACCGCCAGATGGGTTGGCTTGTCGTCCTTCATCTCGGCCAACAGCTTCCACAGCATGTTGCAGAAGCCGAGCACGGCGTTGACCTGCAAGCCGTCCGACTTGCGGGTGAGCGGCGGCAGCGCGTGATAGGCGCGGAATATGTAGGATGAACCGTCCACCAGAAAGAGATGGTCGCTTTTTTTCAGCGCGCGCGCGCCCGCAGGTAGTGCGGCAACGGACTTGGCGGCGGCTTTCGCCTTGGGTGCGGCTTTCGCCGCCGGTTTGACTTTGGTCTTGGTTTTGGCGGGGGCTGGCATGGCCCGAATGTGGGCCGCCGGGCAGTGTTTATCAATGCGCGGTTTGCGCCTGTGGACTTATTCCGCCGCCTGCAGCAGCGCGCGCTTGGGTGGCGTCAGATGGAACGCCACCGGCCGCTCGAACAGGAAATTCGCCCAGGTGCCGCGCGTGACCCAGTAAAGCGTCAGCGCGCCGACGACGCCGGCAACCGTGATGAGCGCCGCCATGGTGCCGACGTCGGCGATCAGCCCGCTTTTGAGCAGAACGGTGCGCGTCACCGCCATCGGCAGGAAGAAGGCGAGATAGATGACGATGGAATTGCGCCCGCAATAGCGCAGCGGCTTGAACAGGTCGCTCATCGCCATCAATGAGGCCGCCGTCACCACCGCCGCCGCGCCGGCGAGGCCGAGCAGGAGTGAGATGAACGGCATTTTCTCGACGTGGACATAGACCAGCGTGCCGTTGGTGAGACCCCAGAGTAAGAGCCCGCCGAGCCCGAGCCAGGGCCGCGCCTGCGCGCGCGCGGTGAGCGCGAAGATCGGCTGCGCCATGACATAGCCGGTGTAACAATAGACGAAGCGGGCGGCGAACTCGTCCGGCACCATCCAGCCGGTGTTGACATGGGCGATCTCGAGCGCAGCGCCGGCGAGCCAGATCACCGGCACCGGCACGCGGCGCGTCAGCTTGATGACGACGAAGAACACCGGCAGCAGATAGATGAACCACAGCGTGCCGAACGGATCGATCAGTGACAACAGATAGAGCCGCGCCATCTCGCCCGCGCCATATTCCTGCACGAACAGCGGCGCCTTGAAGGCGAACTGGATCGTCATCCACAACAGATAGAAATAGGCGAAATGCACCACCTTGCGGTCGAGATATTGCCGCCAGGGCCGGTCGATGACGTTGGCGAGGAACAGCCCCGAGATCATGAAGAAGTCGGGCATGCGGAACGGCAGTGCAAAGGCCACCACCGGATGCAGCCAGCCCTCGCGGCCGGCGGCGGCTTCCACGCCGAGCGTCGAGTGCATCATCACCACAAAGACGATGCAGAAGCCCTTGGCGTAGTCGACCCAATCGACCCGCCCATCGTGCATTTGGACGCCGTTCATGACTTTCTCTATGACGCAACGCGGTTTCATTTACCTTTACGCGACCGACGAAAGTCCGGCCTATCCGATGGCTCTCGCCACCCGCAGCGGCCTCTGCTAAGAGACGCCGCCAGCTTGCGCTGTAATCGATTAACCATCGCGACGGACATTCAATGCGCGTTGCCATGATCGGCACCGGCTATGTCGGCCTCGTTTCCGGGGTCTGCTTCGCTGACTTCGGCCACGAGGTGATTTGCGTCGACAAGGACCGGGGCAAGATCGCCGCGCTCGAACGCGGCGAAATGCCGATCTACGAACCGGGGCTGAACGAGCTAGTCGCCGCCAATGCGCGCGCCGGCCGGCTCAAGTTTACCACCGAGCTCGGCCCTGCCGTGGCGGCCGCCGACGCCGTCTTCATCGCCGTCGGAACGCCCTCGCGCCGCGGTGATGGCCACGCCGACCTGTCCTTCGTCTACGCCGCGGCCCGCGAGATCGCGGGCGCGCTAGACGGCTTCACCGTGGTCATCACCAAGTCCACGGTGCCGGTCGGCACCGGCGACGAGGTCGAACGCATCATCCGCGAGGCGCGGGCCGATAGCGATTGCGCGGTAGTGTCCAATCCGGAGTTTCTGCGCGAGGGTGCCGCCATCCGCGACTTCAAGCACCCCGACCGCATCGTGGTCGGCAGCACCGATCAGCGCGCGCGCGAGGTGATGACCGAGCTTTACCGCCCGCTCTATCTCAACCGCTCGCCGATCCTGTTCACCGACCGGCGCACCGCCGAGCTGATCAAATATGCCGCCAATGCCTTCCTTGCCACCAAGATCACCTTCATCAACGAGATCGCGGACCTGGCCGAGAAGGTGGGCGCCGACGTGCAGGAGATCGCGCGCGGCATCGGGCTCGACAACCGCATCGGATCGAAGTTCCTGCATGCCGGGCCGGGCTTCGGTGGCTCCTGCTTTCCCAAAGATACGGTGGCGCTGCTCAAGACCGGGCAGGACAACGCAGCGCCCTTACGTGTGGTGGAGGCGGTGGTGGCGGTCAACGACACCCGCAAGCGCGCGATGGCGCGCAAAGTCGCCAACGCGCTCGGCGGCGAGATGCGCGGCAAAACGATTGCGGTGCTCGGCCTCACCTTCAAGCCAAACACCGACGACATGCGCGAATCACCTTCGATCCCGCTGATCACCGCGCTGCAGGACATGGGCGCCAAGGTGCGCGCCTACGATCCGGCCGGCATGGAGCAGGCCAAGAACGTGATCGGCAACGTCGCGTTCTGCCGGGACGCCTATGCCTGCGCCGAGGGCGCCTCCGCGCTGGTGATCGTCACCGAATGGGAGCAGTTCCGCGCGCTCGATTTTGCGCGGCTCAAGGACGTGATGGAACGCCCGGTGCTGGTCGACCTGCGCAACATCTATCGGCCGGAGGAAGCCGCCCGCCACGGCTTTGCTTACGAGGGCGTGGGAAGGCCGAAGTCATGATTGTGAATTTCATGTTCAATAAAAGTTGTCGTCCCCCGCATGCCGACATCGGGTATACCCGATGTCGGCAGCTTAATAGCGCGCAAGTCGGCTAAAGCCGACTTGCGATGGCGGGGGACCCAGTAATCA
>CAYLMY010000237.1:0-4380 GCA_964384635.1 uncultured Undibacter sp. | reverse complement strand
GTTATTTCTTCATCATCGGCGGAATCTGGATGAGTTCCGCGAGCTGCTCCTTGGTGAGCGGCTTTGTCAGGAACTTCAGCCGCACCGCGTCGCGTAGCGCGCCGTCAAGATCGACCATCTTGTCGGTCTGCAAGGTTTCCTTCGGCTGGAACTTCTTAGCCGAATCCCTGACCAGGTCGACCGGCTTCTTGATCTTCTTGGCGTACATTTCGAACGCCTTGGGATCGGAATACATCCAGTCCACCGTCTCACGGTAGGCCTGCATGAAGCGCATGATGGCGTCATGCTTGGTCTTGAGCGCATTGGCGTTGACGATCAGCACGCGCACCGTTTGATTTTTCAGCGACGGCACGTCACTGCCGCGCGCGATGATGCGGATCTTGCCGTCCTTGATCTCCTGCAGGCCGAACGGCGGCGCCGACCAGCCGATGTCGATCTGGCCGGACATCACCGCGGTCAGCGTGCCCGGAGGACCGCCGGTCGCGGTCGGCGTGCCCTTGGTGCCCAGTTCGTTTTTGAACGCCAGCACGACATTGTTGGTGCTCGAGCCGTTGGTCGAATAGGCAATGGTGGTCGAGGGCGTCGAGTCCTTCAGGCTTTTGATCTTGGAGTCGGCCTTCACGTACCAGTAGAGATCGCCCGAGCCGGTGAACGCCGGCGCCAGGATGCGGATCGGCGCGCCTTTGGCGAAGGCACGCATGACGCCGGCGGTGCCGACCCCCGTGCCGATATCGGCTGAGCCCGAGATCACCGCCTGGATGGTTTCGCCCGCGCCGCGGGTGCCGACGTTTTTCAACACCAGGTCATGCTTCTTGAAGATGCCGGCTTCCTGGCCGAGCGTTGGAGGCTGTTGCTCCCAATTGTTGATGTGTCCGACCACCAAATTGAGATGGTCTTCGGCCGCTGCCGAGCCGGCCGCCAGCGCGAGCGGAACGACAAGCCCGAGCGCAGCGATGAACGACTTGAAGGCTTTCATTAAGTCCCTCCCTGGATTTTCTATCGTTACCGGGCTGGTCGCCCCCGGTGGGCAGCATTCAACACCGATTACGGCCCACGAGGGAAGCCCAAATGGCGATGGGCCTAGCGGCGACGCCTGGCGCGTTTGCTTTTCTTGGCGGCGGACTGCCTGCGCGCCGCTTTTTTGGTCACCGGCGGCAGCCCGCCGCCTCCTTTTGCCACCCGCATCGCCCAATATTCCCAGGCGCGGCTCAGGCCGGTGGTGCCGGTGGTGATCCGAGCGCACAGCTCGACTTCCCCCGGCGGCAGTGGGCCGATGGTGCCGAGTGCCATGGCCTGCACCTGGAATTCGGCATTGCGCGCGGAATAGACGCAGCGGAACACGCAATCGCGCACGCTGGTGCCGACGACGGCGACGCCATGCCGGTTCATCAACACCATCCAGTGCGAACCGAGCGCGCGGGCGAGCGAGGCCCCCTCCGCGGGTTTCACTACCAGCAAATTGGTATCGCCGAATTCATCGTGCTGATCCCAGAACGGCGGCCTCATTCCACCGACCGAACCGAGATGAAAGATCGGCTGATAATTGGTACCGGTGGCGAGCAACGGCATGAAGGCGGGCGAATGATGATGGCAAACCGACATCACGTCCGGCCGCGCCTTGTAGATTTCGCCGTGAATCACCCGCTCGGAATATTGCGGCACGCCCGGATCGCGCAGCGGCCGCGAGTCGAGATCGTATTCGATCAGGTCTTCCGCCGTCACCAGTTCAGGCGCGCGCGAGCGCGACAGCAGGTAGCGGTCCGGATGGTCGGGATGACGCATGCTGACATGGCCGAAGGCGTCGAGCACGCCTTCGTTGGCGACGATACTATTGGCGAGCGCGAGCTCCCGGCGGGCTTCGGTAATATCGGTCACGGGCGTTTCCTGATGGTTTGGGGCGTTATGGCCGGTCCTGCAATTATTCTGCATTATAGAACAAACCCAGCGTCGAACCAGCAAGCCGCTTGACAGCCGTCCGCCATTAGGGAGGCTTCACCGGCCATGACCGGTCCTTCCCAAATCGTCATCGACGGCGTCAGCCATATCTATCGCCCGCCGCGCGGGCGCGCGGTGCTGGCGCTCGACCACGCAGCACTCGAAGTCGGCAACCGCGAATTCGTCGCGCTGCTGGGGCCGTCCGGCTGCGGCAAGTCGACGCTGCTCTATCTGATCGGCGGCTTTCTGCCGGTGGAGACCGGCGCCATCCGCATCGACGGCAAGCCGGTCGCCGGCCCCGGCCCAGACCGCGGCATCGTGTTTCAGCACTTCGCGCTGTTTCCCTGGAAAACCGTGCGCGGCAACATCCTCTACGGGCTGGAACGCCAGGGCATGGCGAAGACGGAGCGCGAGCGGCGCGCCAAGGATTTCATCGAGCTGGTGGGGCTCACCGGTTTCGAGGACAGCTACCCCTCGCAACTGTCCGGCGGCATGAGGCAGCGCACCGCGATCGCGCGCACGCTCGCCTTCGACCCGAAGATTCTGCTGATGGACGAGCCGTTCGGCGCGCTAGACGCACAGACCCGCGGCCTGATGCAGAGCGAATTGTTACGCATCTGGCGGCGCACGCCCAAGACGGTGATCTTCGTCACCCACGACGTACAGGAGGCGGTCTACCTCGCCGACCGGGTGGCGGTGATGTCAGCGCGGCCGGGCCGCATCAAGACCATCGTCGATACCAAGTTCAAAAAGGACGACAGCAACATCTTCAAGCAGGCGGCCTTCGTCGAGAAAGTGGACGAAATCTGGCACCTGGTGCGCGAGGAAGCGATCAAGGCGCAAGGCGCGCGGCGGGACGAGCCATGAGCGTTCTCTCCGCCACACCGGCGGCCCAGCGCACGCGCGGCGAGCAGGCGATGGTCCTGTTCCTCCGCTATTTGCCGCTCGTGCTGCTCGCGATCGCCTGGGAGCTGGTGGCGTTGCTGCATCTGGTGTCGTCGGACGCGCTGCCGCCCTTGAGCAGCGTGATCGCCTCCTGGTTCGGCCTCCTCACGGACGGCACGCTTCTCGACAACGGTGGCGCCTCGCTCTACCGCGCCGCCGCCGGCCTCGGCCTTGCCATCGTCTTTGGCGGCGTGCTCGGCATCGTGATGGCTTGGTGGAAGCCGGTGAACGTCCTGCTCGCGCCGATCGTCGAGATTTTCTACCCGCTGCCAAAATCGGCGCTGATCCCGGTCACCGTGATCTGGCTCGGCTTTGGCGACGGCTCCAAGATCCTGCTGATCTTCCTCGGCTGCATGCTGCCGGTGACCATCGGCGCCTATAACGGCGCGCGCGGAAGCGAGCAGGCGCTGATCTGGTCGGCGCGCAGCACGGGCGCGGGACGGCTGCGCGTGCTGTGGGACGTGGTGGTGCCGAGTGCCATGCCGGAACTACTCAATGGCGTCCGCACGGCGCTGGCGCTCTCCTTCATCCTGTTGGTCTCGGCCGAGCTGATCGTCGCGCACAAAGGCTTCGGCTATCTGATCGGCGTGACCGGTGCCAACGGCAACTACGACGCGATGTACGCGGTGGTGCTGACGGTGGCCTTCCTCGGCTTCGCCGCCGACCGGGTTTATCTCGTGATCACCAAACGGGCGCTGGCATGGCGGGAATAGACCAGGCGGCGATCGACAATGGCGGCCGCGAACCGGCTGCGCTGCGCATCGCGCGCAGCATCGGCTGGGGCTTCGCCCGCATCTTCTCGGTACTGGCGCTGGCGATCGCCTGGGAGGTGCTGGCGCGCAGCGGCACCTTCACGCCCTTCCAACTGCCGGCGCTCTCGGCCGTGATCGAGCACATCTGGAGCGACGGTGTCAGCGGCGACCTGTGGATCAATACCACCCTGACGCTCTACCGCGCGCTCACCGCCTTCGCCATCTGCGCCGTTCTCGGCGTCGCCATCGGCATGGCGATGTCGCGCAACATGCTGGCCAACTGGTTCTTCGACCCGATCGTGTCAGTCGGGTTCCCGATGCCGAAAATCGCCTTCCTGCCGGTGGTGATCCTGTGGCTCGGCGTCTACGACGTCTCCAAGATCACCATGGCTTGTGTCGACGCCATTTTTCCGGTCATCGCCGCCACCGTCATCGCCATCGATGGCGTCGAAAAGGAGCTGATCTGGTCGGCGCGCAACATGGGCGCCGGCAAACGCGAACTGCTGACCCAGATCGTGCTGCCGGCGGCCCTCCCGCAGATCATGACCGGCCTGCAGGTGGCGCTGCCGCTGTCGCTGATCGTGGTGGTGGTGGCGGAAATGCTGATGGGCGGCTACGGCCTCGGCGGCGCCATGATGGTCGCCTCGCGCTTCGCCAATTCCACCGGCGTCTTCGCCGGCATCGTCGAGATCGCCGTGGTCGGCTACGCCCTGGTCAAGGCGATGAGCCTGATCCGCCGGCGGCTCCT
>CAYLMY010000236.1:0-4405 GCA_964384635.1 uncultured Undibacter sp. | reverse complement strand
CCTTGGACCCGCTGATTAAGAGTCAGCTGCTCTACCAACTGAGCTATGCGCCCGGATTGCCGGCGTCCGTGTTGGTAGCCGGCGCGGTCCCTTAGCAAAGGGGCAGGCATGAGTCCAGCCGCGCGCCCTGTTCCAAATCACGGGCCGGTCACAAGAAAAAGCCGCCGGGCGAACCCGGCGGCTTCTCGAACGGCGGCGCTCAGCGTTCAGGGAGAGCCGCTTGCCCGCCGCCTGCTAGCAAACTTATTGCGGCTGCGGGCCGCGCTCGGGGCCATGCCGGTCGTGATGACGCCAGCCGTCATGCCCGCGCCAATCGTTACGCGCGCGCCAGTGGCCGAACCGTTGCCCGCCGAGGCGGGCGAGCACGGTGAAGCGGTGCTTCTGCGCGTCGTCCAGGCTCTGGTAGAGCGGGCCGGCGGCGGCGGCGAGCTTCTTGAGCGCGGCGCCGCGCTGCTCGATCGCGTCGGCACGCCGGCTCAGGCGCTCGACCGGATCGGCCGGGGCTTGCGCGTTCTTGCGCGCTTCGAACCGCTCGGTGCGCTGCTTGGCGAGATCGCGCATCGCGCTTTCCATCGCCGGCCAATTCTTCTCCTGCTCGGCGTTGAGCTGGAGCCCGGCGTGCAGTGCCGCGATGCGCGCGTCGGCAAAGGCAGTGATGTCGGCTGCGCTCATGCGCCAGTGTTGCGCGTGGTCGTGCCGGCCGGGGCCGCGGTCCGCGTAGGCGAACGAGGCGCCGGCGATCGCAAGCACGGTCGTTCCGGCAAGAACTGTCTTCCACATGATAGCCACCTCCAATGGCATTTCGGGTAGTGACAATCTTGGATCGCGGCCTTGCCTTATCAAGTTAAAGTTTAGAAAGGTGATTGCGCGCGTGCAATAAAGATTTACGGACAATCAGAATAAAATTGCGCAGGGAATCGCGGGCTCATTCGTTGCGGCGGGGTCGCTCAAACCGGCTTGCCCGAAGCAGCGGCGCCGCGCGACGCCGGCGCCTGCGGCAACAGTTATGGCGCTGCCGCCGTGCCGAACAGCAGATTGGGCAAGTACAGCGAGATTTCCGGAACGTAGGTGATCACGACTAGGAAACCGAGCAGCACCATCAGCCAGGGCAGCGCCGCGCGCACCACCGACAACAGCGGCAGTCCGGTGATGCCGGAAGCGACAAAGAGGTTGAGCCCGACTGGCGGCGTCACCATGCCGATCTCCATATTCACGACCATAATGATGCCGAGATGGATCGGGTCGATGCCGAGCTGAACCGCGGTCGGGAACAGGATCGGTGCGAGAATCAGGATGATCGCCGATGGCTCCATGAAGTTTCCGGCAATCAGCAACAGGATGTTGACGATGATCAGGAACTGCCAGCCTTCCAGATTGAGCGCGACCAGCGTCGCGGCGATGGTCTGCGGAATCTGCTCGGTCGTCAGCACGTGACCGAACAGGAACGCATTGGCGATGATGAACATCAACATAACCGACACGCGCGACGAATCGGTCAGCACGCGCGGCACGTCGGAAAGCCTGAGGTCGCCGTAGATGAACACCGCGGTGATGCCAGCATAGACCGCCGCTACGGCCGCCGCCTCGGTCGGGGTGAAGATGCCGCCGTAGATGCCGCCCATCACGATGAAGATCAGCAATAGGCCCCAAATGGCGTCGCGGAACAACCTGAAGCGTTCGCCCCAGGACGCTTTCGGCTGCCGCGGCAGGTTCTTGATGCGAGCCGCGATGTAGATCGCCGTCATCAGCGCGGCGCCAAGCAGGATGCCTGGAATGACGCCGGCCATGAACAGCCGCCCGACCGATGTCTCGGTGGCAGCGGCATAGACGACCAGCACGATCGACGGCGGGATCAGAATGCCAAGCGTGCCGGCATTGACGATCACGCCGGTGGCGAAGGATTGGGTGTAGCCGACCCGCACCATGCCGGCGATGACAATCGAGCCGATCGCCACCACCGTGGCGGGCGAGGATCCCGACACCGCCGCGAAAAACATGCAGGCTAGCACCGATGCGATGGCAAGGCCGCCGGGCAAATGACCGACCACCGAAATGGCGAAATTGATCATGCGGCGCGCCACGCCGCCGGTGGTTAGGAAATGACCCGACAGGATGAAAAACGGAATGGCGAGCAGCGTAAAATGCTCCATCGTCTGAAAGAACTTAAGCGCCAACGAGGCGATACTGTCTTGTGCGAAGAACAGGATGGTGAGCATCGAGGACAGCCCGACCGCAATCGCGATCGGCATCCCAATGATCAGAAACGTAAACAGCGACACGAACAGGAAGATGGTATTCACCGCGCGGTCCCCGCCTCGTCGGGTCGACCGTCGTCGGCCATTTCCTTCATCGCGTCCGCCGCTTCATCGGCCAATTCGTAACCGGGCGATTGACCGGTCAAGATTCGCCAGCCCATTTCCAACAGGCGCACGCCGAGAAGCGCAAATCCAATCGGAACGCAGAGCGACAGGACCCATCGTTGCATCGGGATGTCCTCGGCTTCGACGCCGATGGTGTGCATCTTGTCGATATAGACAATCCCGCCGTAGAGCATGAGCCCGGTGTAAAGGAGCGTGAGGGCCAGCACGAGCAGGCCGACGTAACGGCGCGCCGTGGGGGGCAGAGTGCGCACCAGCGCATCGACGCCGATATGCGCGCGCTCGCGCACGCAATAGGAGATGCCGATGAGAACCAGCCACCCGAAAAGGTAGGTGGTGGTCTCCAGCACCCACAGCAGGCCTGTGTTGAAGACGTACCGCAGGACTACCTGCAGGAACGTGAGCAGGGTCATCGTCGCAAGAATAAAAGCGAGCAGACCCTCTTCCAGGCGGTTATAAGCCGCGCGCAGCAAGCCCCCCTCCCCCTCGGAAAATTGTAAGGCGGCCGCGGGATCGCCGCGGCCGCCACAATTGCTAGTTCGTCTGGGGAGAGTTCGACTTGACAGCGGCTTCGATTAGATCCTTGCCAATTCCGTCTTCGAACTTCTTCCAGACCGGCACCATGACCTTACGCCACTGCGCACGCTGGGCGGGGGTGAGTTGGTGGATTTTCGTGACGCCGGACGCCTCGATCTTCTTCTTGGCATCCTGGTTCAGCTTGTTGGCGATGTCGTTGTTAACCACGGTCGCCTCGCCCAGCGCCTTGATCAGCCCGGTGCGGATGTCGGCCGGCAGGCCCTTCCACCACTTGGCGTTGACCAACACCATGTAGTCGACGACGCCGTGGTTGGATTCGGTGAAGTCCTTCTGCACTTCGTAGAACTTCTTCGAATAGATGTTGGACCAGGTATTCTCCTGGCCGTCGACGGTACCACGCTGCAGAGCCTGATAAACCTCGCTGAAGGCGAGCTTCTGCGGCACCGCACCGACCGCCTCGAACTGAGCGGCGAGGATGTCGGACTGCTGGATGCGGAACTTCAAGCCTTTGGCGTCGGCCGGCACCAGCAACGGCTTATTGGCGGACAACTGCTTCGGACCGTTGTGCCAATAAGCGAGGCCGAGATAGTTCTTTGATTCCATGGAGTGCAACAGCTCCTGGCCGGTCTTGCTGTTCTGGAAGCGGTCGATCGCCGCCATGTTGTCGAACAGGAACGGCAGGTCGAACAACTGCAGCTTCTTGGTGAACTTGCCGAATTTGGAGAGCGAGGTGGCGATGAAGTGGACGTCGCCGAGCGCGACCGCCTCCATTTCCTTGGCATCGCCGAACAACTGCGAGTTCGGATAAACCTCGACCTTCACCTTGCCGGGCAGCAGCTGCTCGGCCGCTTGCTTGAACTTGAGCGCCGCCTGCCCCTTCGGGGTTTTCTCGGCGACGACGTGACTGAATTTCAGAATCATCGGCGCGGCATTGACCGTCGCCGGGACAGCAAAAACGGCGACCGCGGCCGCCGTGAGAATCCATTTGCGCATTTCTGTTCCTCCAAGATTACGCCGAGGAAGCCCTATATTATTTGGTTTTTCGCCGTATTGATCGACATCAAACCCGGCTTCCGGCGACTGGCCATATAGCCACCATTAGGCGCGACGGGCGTCAAGCTAAAAAGGATAGGTATACGGGCGCAGGTTTAGCGCATAGCTGGCGTTGCCAAACCGGCGTATTTTCACAGCCCGCGCCGCCCGCCCTCAGTTCAGCGCCGCCAGCACCGGCCCCAGGCCCATTTCCTGCGCCAAACCGAGCGCCGTTTGCTTCTGGTCGTCGCGCAAGGTCGCGACCAGCGGCCGCGCTGCCGCGACCAAGCGCTTGATGGCGACGCTGTCGAGCACCACCGAAACCACCCGGTGGCTGATGCGGCGCACCAGCCCGCCCGTTTCCTGCGCCGTCTGCCGGCGCGCCAGCCCGCGCAACGCCGCTTCCACCGGCGGCCAATAGGCCTTCTGCTCGTCGGTCAGCTTGAGCATGCGCTTGA
>CAYLMY010000235.1:1552-4427 GCA_964384635.1 uncultured Undibacter sp. | reverse complement strand
AAGAAGCTGAAAGAGGCGCTGCAGCAGATGGCGGAGGAGGGCGTGGTGCAGGTGTTCCGCCCACTCGACGGCGCGCCCGCGCTGGTCGGCGTGGTCGGCCCCTTGCAACTCGACGTGCTAAAGATGCGGCTCGCCGACGAATACGGCCTCGACATCGGCTTCGAGACCCCGGAATTCCAACTCGCGCGTTGGGTTGCCTGCGACGAAGCGAAAAAACTCGACGACTTCGTGCAGGCCAATTATTCCAGCGTCGCCGAGGACCTCGACGGCGACCGCGTGTTCATGGCGCGCAACCAGTTCATCCTCGATTACACGGCTGAGCGCGCTCCCGGCATCGTTTTCACGGATATCAAGGACGTGAAGAACAAGGATGCCGTTGCGGCATAGAACCGCTCTTGCCTAACGACGGCGCATCCCCTCTACTGCGCCGCCTGCCGGGAGTATCCAATGGGCTTGCTGATCCTCATCATCGGGCTGGTCGTCATGCTCGGCGCCCACGTCTTCGTGACGTTCCGCGAGCATCGCGCCAGCCTGATCGCGCGATTGGGGCAGGGCGGTTATCGCGGGCTGTTCTCCGTCGTCTCGCTGATCGGGCTTGCGCTCATCGTCTGGGGCTATGGCGCATACCGCGCGCATGAGTGGGTGCAGATTTGGACGCCGCCCGTCTTTATGCGGCACATCACCGTCGGCCTCATGCTGATCGCGGTGATCCTGTTCACTGCCGCTTTCGTGCCGAGTCATATCAAGGCCAAGGCCGGTCATCCGATGCTGGCCAGCATCAAGACCTGGGCTTTCGCCCATCTGCTTTCCAACGGCGATCTCGGCTCGATGCTGCTGTTCGGTTCGTTCCTGGCCTGGGGCGTCTATGCCCGTGTCGCCGCCAAGCGGCGCGGCGACCTTGGCGCCGTCACCGCGCCTGCCGGCTGGAGCAATGACGCCATCGTCGTGGTTATCGGCATCGTCGTCTATCTTCTGCTCGGCTATTATTTCCATCCTTACGCCATCGGCGTCCCGGTGTTTGGAAGGTAGTTCGATGTCCGTGCAAAACGAAATTAGGCGGCTCACCGCGCCCGACATCCGCGCGCGCAAAAACGGCGAGCCGATCGTCTGCCTCACCTCCTATCACGCCCACACCGCGGCCATCGCCGACAAGCATTGCGACGTGATCCTGGTCGGCGACTCGCTCGGCATGGTGATGCACGGGCTGGAGACCACCTTGCCGGTCACCCTCGACATGATGATCCTGCAAGGCCGCGCCGTGATGCGCGGCTCCAAGCGCGCCTTGGTGGTCGTCGATATGCCGTTCGGCTCCTACGAGGCCTCCAAGGAGCAGGCGTTCATGAGTTCTGCGCGCGTGCTCAAGGAGACCGGCTGCGGCGCCATCAAGGTGGAAGGCGGCACCCGCATGGCGGAGACGGTTCGCTTTCTGGTCGAGCGCGGCGTGCCGGTAATGGCGCATGTCGGGCTGACGCCGCAGGCGATCAACGTGATCGGCTCTTTCCGCGCGCAGGGGCGCGAGGAAGCCGACTGGGCGCGCTTCGAACAGGATGCCATGGCGGTGGCGCAGGCCGGCGCCTTTTCCATGGTGATCGAGGCGGTGGCCGAGCCGTTGGCGCGCAAGATCACCGAAGCGGTGGCGATCCCCACCATCGGCATCGGCGCGAGCGTGGCCTGCGACGGGCAGGTCCTGGTGATGGAGGACATGCTGGGCCTCTCGCCGCGGGTGCCGAAATTCGTCAAACGCTTCGGCGACCTCGGCCCCGGCATCGAAAAGGCCATCGCCGGCTATGCGGCCGAGGTGCGCGCGCGCGCCTTCCCGGGCCCCGAGCACGTCTACCCGATGAAGGCGAAAAAGCCTTAAGTCTCTGATTGTTAACGATTGGCGGGCCAGCTTTGCCTTGCCTCCGCCACATCGTTGGGTTACGCCGCCATCGGCCCGGGCGGGGCTATCAGGCGGGCGTGGGAGCCGTTCTTGGCCGATATTTTTCACGAAGTAGATGAGGAAGTACGCCGCGAACGGCTGCAGAAGCTGTGGGACCGCTACAGCATCTACCTCATTGCGCTCGCGGTCCTCATCGTTGCCGGCATTGGCGGTTGGCGCGGCTACGAGTGGTGGCTCGCCAAGCAAGCCGCCGCCGCCGGCGCCAAGTTCGAGGCAGCGTTGACGCTCAGTGAGCAGGGCAAGCACGCAGAAGCGGAAACCGCCTTCGCCGCGATCGCCGCCGAGGCGCCCGCCGGCTATCGCGTGCTGGCGCGGTTTCGCGCCGCCGCCGAGCTGGCGCAGACCAAGCCCACCGATGCCGTGAAGGCCTATGACCAAATCGCCGCCGACGCTTCGCTCAGCCAGACTTTGCAGGATCTCGCTGCCTTGCGCGCCGGCGTGCTGCTGGTGGACAGCGCGCCGCTTGCCGAAATGCGCAAGCGTCTCGATCCGCTCGCCGAGCCCGGCCGCACCTTCCGCGCCAGCGCGCGCGAAATGCTGGCGCTGTCGGCCTGGCACAACAAAGACTTCACCACTGCTCGCCATTATATCGAAATGCTGACGCAAGATGCCGAGACGCCGCCCGGCGCCCGCGCGCGCGCCGAAGTGCTCTCGGCGTTGATTGCCGGCGGCAGCAAAGGCTGAGGAACTCCATGCGCCGCCTCCATCGCGTCGTTCTGCTGGCGGCACTGGTCGCCCTCGCGCCGGCGCTCGCTGGCTGCGAGAACTTCGACATGGACAAGCTCGATGTTTTTGGCCTCGGCCATAAAAAGCCGCTGCCGGGCGATCGCAAGCCGCTGTTTCCGGAAGGCGTACCCGGCGTCAGCCAAGGTATTCCGCAGGAATACCAGAAGAGTTATGTCGAGCAGCAGCAACAGCAACTGCAGAACGAAA
>CAYLMY010000235.1:0-1452 GCA_964384635.1 uncultured Undibacter sp. | reverse complement strand
ATGCGCGGGCGCCTGTCCTCGGGCTTGACCCGAGGATGACCCGCGCTCCAAACACATCCGCGAGATTTAAATGGATTGCCGGGTCAAGTTTACAGCCGGCCCGGCCGAAGGCCGGATCCGGTTGCCCGGCAATGACAGGGTGTGATGATCTTTACCGTTGCCATCGTCGGGCGGCCCAATGTTGGAAAGTCGACCTTGTTCAACCGGCTGGTTGGCCGCCGGCTGGCGCTGGTCGACGACCGGCCGGGGGTGACGCGCGACCGCCGCGCAGGCGAGGCGCGGCTCGGCGATCTGCATTTCACCGCGGTCGACACCGCCGGCCTCGACGAAGCCGCGCCCGAAAGCCTCTCCGGCCGCATGCGCACGCAGACCGAGACCGCAATTTCCCAGGCCGATGCGGTCTTCTTCATGATCGACGCGCGCGCCGGCCCGACGCCGGTCGACCGCGCCTTCGCTGACGTCGTGCGCAAGGCCGGCAAGCCGACCGTACTCATCGCCAACAAGATGGAAGGAACGGCCGGCGAAGCGGGCAGGCTCGAATCTTATGCGCTTGGCCTCGGCGAACCGATTCCGATTTCCGCCGAGCACAATGAAGGCATGGCCGATCTTTACGACGCCCTGCGCGCGGCGCTGCCCGAGCGCACCGCGCAGCCGGCGCAGGCGGAAGCAGCAGCGGCCGGAACCCATCCGATCCGCGTCGCTATCGTCGGCCGGCCCAACACCGGCAAGTCGACACTGATCAATCGGCTGATCGGCGAGGAGCGTTTGCTCACCGGCCCGGAAGCCGGCATCACCCGTGACGCCATCGCGGTCGATCTGGCCTGGCAGGACCGCCAATTCCGCCTCTACGACACCGCCGGCCTGCGCCGCCGCGCGCGCGTCGCCGAAAAGCTGGAGAAGCTGTCGGTGGCCGACGCGCTCAATGCTGTGCGCTTCGCCGAGGTGGTGGTGGTTTTGATCGACGTCGAGCATGCCTTCGAGGAACAGGATCAGCGCATCGCCGATCTGGTGGAGCAGGAAGGCCGCGCGCTGGTGCTGGCGGTCAGCAAATGGGATTTGCTGGAAAAGAAAGTCGGCGCCATTTCCAAGCTGCGCGAGCAGGCCGAAGACAAGCTGAGACAGATGAAGGGTGTGCCGCTGGTGGTGGTATCGGGCCTGACCGGCGAGGGCCTCGACCGATTGATGCAGGCAATCGTCGATGCCTACGGCGTCTGGAACCGGCGCGTTCCGACCGGCGCGCTCAACCGGTGGTTCGAGCAGGTGCTCTCCGCGCATCCGCCGCCGGCAGTGTCGGGGCGCAGGCTCAAGCTCAATTACATTACGCAGGCCAAGAGCCGGCCGCCGAGTTTCGTGCTGTTCTGCACCCGCGCCGACGCGGTGCCCGACGCCTACAAGCGGTATCTCACGAACTCGTTGCGCGAGAGTTTCGACTTGCCCGGCACGCCGATCCGC
>CAYLMY010000234.1:0-4541 GCA_964384635.1 uncultured Undibacter sp. | reverse complement strand
ACGAGGCTCGATTTTACCAAGTTCCAGCGGCTGCGCCATGTCCGCTTTTGGTCATTCGCGTCACTTTTGCCATGTCCGCTTCGAGTCCGCTTTGACCCCTGAAAGCGGACATTCCACTGCGTTAGCGGCACTTCCGCTTTGGGCCAGCAGCAGACATCGCGCTCTGCTTGTCACTTTCGTTTGAATAGCCAAGTGGAAATTGAAACAGCAACCTGCAGGCTGCTAAACTTTTGCAATACGCTCGCACTATGAGGATACGTCCATGGGAAAAGCCGTCAAACTGCGTACCGTCAGAGGCCAGCCAAAGGCCAAAAAGCAAGAAGGGCCAACCAAAACGGAAGCGGAAAACGCGGTGCGCACGCTAATCCGTTGGGCTGGTGACGATCCCGATCGAGAAGGTCTAAGGGCGACACCAGCGCGGGTCGTGCGGGCCTACAAAGAGTGGTACTCCGGCTATGACGAAGATCCGAATGACTATTTGCTTCGCACATTCGAGGAAGTCGGGGGTTATGACGAAATGGTTTTATTGCGTGACATTCGGTTCGTATCCCATTGTGAGCACCACATGGCGCCGATCATAGGACGCGTTCACATCGGGTATTTACCCCGCAACCGGGTGATCGGAATTTCCAAGCTCGCCCGTTTGGTCGAAACGTTTGCTCGCCGTCTGCAGGTTCAAGAGAAGATGACGGCGGAGATCGCCAATTGTCTGAATGTGGCCCTTAAGCCGCATGGCGTGGGAGTCGTGGTCGAGGCGGAACACGAGTGCATGACAACCAGAGGCGTGAACAAGACCGATGTGACGATGGTGACCAGTCGCATGGTCGGCGCCTTTCGAAATCAAAAACAGACACGCGACGAGTTTTTGTCGGCGATCGACTTACGTTCGGCGGCACGGGTATAATCAATATTCAGCACAGAAATTTGCTGACTTAAAAAATCGCGCTCACAAACGATTAACGGTAAGATTATCTTGCCGCGCATCAGCGAACGTGCGGCGGCCGGCGAACGCGGTTTAGCGATCCGATAACTCTGACATTTTCGATTCAATCGATTCACGGCGCTGAAACCAGTTTTCCCTAGATTGGCGGCTCAACTTTGCGAAACCCGAAAACCAGGTTGGCCGCATGCCGACGAGTTCCCCCGTCGCCCTTGAAACGCGCGGTCTTTGCAAGCGGTTCGATCGTCCTGCGGTCGATCAACTCGATCTCACCATCCGCGCCGGCGAGTTCTACGCGCTGCTCGGGCCGAACGGCGCCGGCAAGACCACGACGCTGCGCATGGTTACCGGATTGTTGAAGCCCGATGCCGGCGCAATCTCGGTGTTCGGCATCGACGCGCTGGCCGACCCAATCGCCGCCAAGCGGGTGATGGCCTGGGTGTCCGACGAGCCGATGATCTACGACAAGCTGACGCCGTTCGAATATCTCGAATTCGTCGCGCGGCTGTGGAACGTTGAGGCGCAAGCCGCGCAATTGCGCGCGCACACCCTGATCGAATGGCTGGCCCTTGCGCCGCAGGCGCATGCGCGCTGCGAAAGCCTGTCCAAGGGCATGCGCCAGAAGGTGACGCTGGCCGGCGCGCTGGTGCACGACCCCAAGCTCATCATTCTCGACGAGCCGCTCACCGGCCTCGATGCCGGCTCGGCGCGGCAGGTCAAGCACGTGCTGCGCGAGCGCGTTGCCGCCGGCGGCAGCGTGATCATGACCACGCATATTCTCGAAGTCGCCGAGCGCATGGCCGATCACATCGGCGTGATCGCGGAAGGCCGCCTGATCGCGGAAGGCACGCTTGACGAGCTACACAGCAAGGCCGGCATCCGCGGCGAGAGCCTGGAAGATACCTTCCTGGCGCTGGTCGCCGAAGAGGCTGTTGAGGCCAAAGTGGCGGCGGCGTCAGGCGTCCCAATCGCTCAATCGGCCTCATGCTGAGGAGCCGCCGAAGGCGGCGTCTCGAAGCATGGGGCCGCCCCATCCTTCGAGACGCGTCGCTTCGCGACGCTCCTCAGGATGAGGCGGAAGTGGATAAACGATGACGCAAGCCGCCACACTTACCTGGTTTGCCGGCCACGAGTTCCGCCTGGCGTGGCGGGATTGGCTGTCGATGATGACCGCAGGCAAGCGCGGGCGCGAGCGCGTGGTGGCGGTGGTGCTGGTCGTGTTCGCTGCGCTCATGCATCTGTTCGCCTGGTCCATGGTGCGGCACGTCGCCACCTTGGGGGCGCCGCCCGACAAGGCGGCGTTGGTGGCGGTCACCGGCGGTCTGTTGTTGTCGTTCTCGCTGATGCTGTCGCAGGCGATGGAGCAGGTGACGCGCGCCTTCTATGCGCGCGCCGATCTCGAACTGATCCTGTCATCGCCGGTTGCGGTGGCCCAAGTGTTCGCCGTGCGCATCGGCGCGCTTAGCGTTTCGACCGCGCTGCTCGGTCTCGCGCTGGCGGCGCCCTTCATCGATATGCTGGCCTGGTGCGAGGGGCTGCGCTGGCTCGCCGCCTATGGCGCGGTGGCGGCCATGGGCCTGATCGCTTCGGCGATGGCCGTGGCGCTGACGGTGGCGCTGTTCCGCACCATCGGGCCGAAGCGCACGCGGCTGGCGGCGCAGATCGTGGCGGCGGTGGTCGGCGCCGCCTTCGTCATCGGCCTGCAGGTGGCAGCCATTCAGTCCTACGGAACGATCTCGCGCTTTTCGGTACTGCAATCGGCCGCGTTGCTACGGCACGCGCCCGAGATCGACAGCGCGTTGTGGCTACCGGCGCGCGCCGCGCTCGGCGACGCCGCCGCGCTCGCCGGTCTGCTGGGCGCGGGGTTGCTGATGGCCGGCTTAGCGGTGGCGGTGTTCTCGCCGTGCTTCGGCGATTACGTCGTGGCCGCGGCGGGCGTCGCGCAAAGCCCGCGGCGCCAGCGCGCGGGCGGAAATTTCCGCGGCGGTTCGACGATGCGAGCGCTGCGGTGGAAGGAATGGACGCTGCTCAGGCGCGACCCCTGGCTGGTGTCGCAGACGCTGATGCAGCTCCTATATCTGCTGCCGCCGGCGCTGCTGCTGTGGAAGAGCTTCGCGCACGGCTCCGGCGCGCTGGTGCTCTTGGTGCCGGTGCTGGTAATGGCGGCCGGCCAGCTCGCCGGCGGCCTGTCGTGGCTGGCGATTTCCGGCGAAGACGCGCCCGATCTGGTGGCGACCGCGCCGGTTAAGCCGGGGGCGTTGCTGCGCGCCAAGATCGAGGCGGTGATGGCGGCAATCGCGCTGGTGTTCGCGCCCTTCGTGCTGGCGCTGGCGCTCGTCGCGCCTACCTTCGCGCTGACGGCGGTGCTCGGCATCGCGGTGTCGGCGGCCTCGGCGACCGCCATCCAGCTCTGGTTCCGCACCCAGGCCAAGCGCAGCCATTTCCGCCGCCGGCAGACGTCCTCGCGCATGGCGACCTTCGCGGAAGCCTTCTCCTCGATCACCTGGGCCGCCACCGCCGCGCTCGCCGCCGCCGGCACCTGGCTTGCAGTGATGACGGGAGCAGTTGCGCTGATGGTGCTAGCCGGCACGCGATTGCTGGCGCCGCGGGCCTGACGCGGTTCGCCGCCTACGGCCACTTCACCACCGGCGGCATCGACGAGAGGATCGACTCCACATTACCGCCGGTGCGCAGGCCGAAAATGGTGCCGCGGTCATAGAGCAAATTGAACTCGACGTAGCGGCCGCGGCGGATCAGCTGCTGCTCGCGCTCGGCCTCGCTCCAGGGCGTGGTGAAATTCCTCTCGACCAGCGCGGGATAGACCGCGTGCAAGGCGCGCCCGACGTCTTGCGTGAAGGCAAAGGTCAAGTCCCAGTCGGTTTCGAGATAGTCGTAGAAGATGCCGCCGATGCCGCGCGGCTCGTTGCGGTGCTTGAGGAAGAAATAGTCGTCGCACCATTTCTTGTATTTTTCGTAAGGCGCCACGCGGGCGTGGGAGTCACAGGCCGCCTTCATGGCGGCGTGAAAGGCGATGCTGTCGGGGTCGTCCTGCGTGCGGCGGGCCTCGAGCAGCGGTGTCAAATCGGCGCCGCCGCCAAACCAGGCTTTGCTGGTGACGACGTAGCGCGTGTTCATGTGCACCGCCGGCACGTGCGGGTTCTGCGGATGCGCGATCAGCGAGATGCCGGAGGCCCAGAAGTTCGGATTCTCGGCGGCGCCGGGAATCTCCTTGCGGAATTCCGGTGCGAACTCGCCGTGCACAGTCGAGCAATGCACGCCGACCTTCTCGAACACGCGCCCGCGCATAAGCGCCATGACGCCGCCGCCGCCGGGTTGCCCGGAGTGGTCGGTGCGCTGCCAGGGCGTGCGGACGAAGCGGCCGGCAACGCTGCCGCCGAGCGGCGCCGATTTCGGCAGCGCGTCCTCGACCGCCTCGAAGGCCGCGCAAATGTCATCGCGCAAGGCTTCGAACCAGGCGCGCGCGCGGGATTTGCGGGCTTCGATGGCGTTGCTCATGCGGTCAATTCTATCACCGGCCAAATCCCCCCGTCTGCCGCAGCGCCTCGCCGGCCACCATGGCCGCGGCCATGGCCACGTTGAG
>CAYLMY010000233.1:0-4575 GCA_964384635.1 uncultured Undibacter sp. | reverse complement strand
GTCCTCGACGTTCTCGACTTCGAGCCCGATCATGGTGAGCTTGTCGACGATCTCGCTGAGCGAGGCGTCGGTGTCGAGATGCTCTTTCAGCCAGGCAAGGGTGAATTTCATTGGCGGCTACCAGAAATACATCGCCGGCAGCGAGACGAGGAGACAAATGGTGATGAAGGTCGCTGCGCGAATGCAAAGAATGTAAAGCTCACGCCGCAATAGTATCTCGTGATGCAATTCGGCGATCAAATTAGGCCTTTTTCCGGGCGACCGATGAATATTGAACAAGTTGAGGCAGCGCAAGCAGCCCACCGCGAGCAGGAGATAAATTGCGATCTCGAAGACGATAATGCCTTCTTTGAGATGGCTATTCGCTACCACGGGTGCGACGAGGCCAAGCGCGGCAATCATCATGGAAACGTGCGTGAGCAGGGCAGTGACTTTGCCGTCAATGTTCTGCATCGACGTCATGATGGATTCCGGGATTCTTTCCTGTTCACTGCGAATGTGTTCGAAGTATTCGTTTATCGCCGAATCGGTCCAACGGAAGGTCAGCGCTTTGTGCAAAGGACGATCGAACCACCAACCCATGGCGTTGCTCCCCGTAAGAGTCACGGGCTCAATCCCCCGGCCAGCGTCGGGAAGTCGAGCGGGCGGAAGCCGTAGTGCGACAGCCAGCGCACGTCGGCCTCGAAAAAGGCGCGCAGATCGTGCATGCCGTATTTCAGCATGGCGATGCGGTCGATGCCCACGCCCCAGGCGAAACCCTGATACTCATCCGGGTTGAGCCCGCAATTCTTCAGCACGTTCGGATGCACCATGCCGCAGCCAAGAATCTCCATCCAATCTTCGCCCTCGCCGAATCTGATCTCGCCCTTGTCGCGTTTGCACTGGATGTCGACTTCCAGCGACGGCTCGGTGAACGGGAAGAACGAGGGGCGGAAGCGCATCTTCACGTGATCGACCTCGAAGAAGGCTTTGCAGAATTCCTCCAGGATCCATTTCAGGTGGCCGAAATGCGAGCCCTTGTCGATCACCAGGCCCTCGACCTGGTGGAACATGGGCGTGTGGGTCTGGTCGCTATCGCTGCGATAGGTGCGGCCAGGACAGATGACGCGGATCGGCGGTTTCTGCGCCAGCATGGTGCGCACCTGCACCGGTGAGGTGTGGGTGCGCAGCAACAGCCGCGAGCCGTCGGCCTTGGGCGGGAAATAGAAAGTATCGTGCATATCCCGCGCCGGATGGCCTTCCGGGAAGTTCAGCTTGGTGAAGTTGTAGTCGTCGGTCTCGATATCGGGACCTTCCGCCACCGCAAAGCCCATGTCGGCGAAGATGGCGGTGAGCTCGTCGGTGACCTGGCTGATCGGATGCACGCGGCCGGTCTCGGCCGGCGGCTCGCGCACCGGCAGCGTGACATCGACGGTTTCGGTGTTGAGCCGGGCATCGAGCGCGGCGGCGGTAAGCTCGTCTTTACGCGCGGCAATCGCCGCTGTGACGCGGTCTTTCAGTCCGTTGATGGCGGGGCCTTGCACCTTGCGCTCGTCGGGCGTCATGGCGCCGAGTGTCTTCAGCAGGCCTGAGACCGAGCCGCTCTTGCCCAGCGCGGAAACGCGCAACGCTTCGAGCGCCGCCTCGTCCTTGGCGGAGGCGACGGCCTCGGTGATCTCGGCTTCCAGGGTGGCAATGTCGGTCATTTACGTCCTCGAAAATCGCGGCTGGTTTTGGCCGTCCCGCCTCGATCAGGTCAAGCCCCGCCGGCGCGCATGCCTAAGCCGATCCGCCGGTGGCAGGGCGCCTGTTTGATTGCATAGTTTGGGGCTTTTAGGCCATCCTTTCGACGGCGGCGCCGGTCGGGCCTGCCATGACTTTTGTCGGCAGGGTCCATCCAGGCGCCGCTTAGATGAACCGAGATCGCATTTCCGGACTCCAGGGACCGTCAAGCGCGGCGTGGTTCTGGATCGGCTGCCTGGCCATCGTCTTGGTCGCGGCCGCCATGCGGTTCACCGGCCTGTCCCTCAACATGCCGTTCATCTATCACCCGGACGAGCCCAACAATCTCGCCGTCGTGCAGCAGATGGTGCGCAGTGGCACGGCCGATCCTGCGACATTTTTGTACCCGTCGCTATTTTATTACTTGCACGTGCCTGGCCAGCTTGCCGTCCAAGCGATCAGTGGCCAGCTGTCGACCTTCGCCATGCAGTCGATGGGCAATGGCTTCACGCCGCAGCCCGCCGCCTTCCTCGCCGGCCGCGTGACCACAGCCTGCCTCGGCACTGCCCTCGTCGTCTGCACCATGCTGCTGACGCGGGAAATAACCCGCAGCTGCTGGGCGACCCTGCTGACCGGTGCGCTGGCGGCGTTCAACCCGCTGCTGGTCGCGCAAGCGCGCATGATGACTCCCAACACCCCGGTGGCACTGGCCGTGACTTTGGCGCTCATCGCCGCCGTCCGCGTCGCAAACGGCGCGGCGCTGCCGGGCTACGTCCTCGGCGGCGTCATGACGGGAGTTGCCGCCTCGTTGAAGTACAATGGTGGATTGGTCGGTGTCGCCATCGCCGCCGGCCATTTTGTCAATCGCGGGCTGAGCGCTTCCCACCTCGGCCGCCTGGTGTTGGCCGGCCTTGCCAGCATCGCGGCATTTCTTCTGACCTCGCCCTTCCTGGTGTTGGATTTCCCGGGCTCCACCGCCGGCGTCCTCACGCAAATGCACATTTACCGAACCGGACATCCGGGCTTTGAAGGCCACGCCCTCACGGTCAATCTCGCCTGGCTCTGGGCCATATTTGGCGCGCCCGTGCTGCTGATCGCTGCGTCGGTCTTTTATCCGGCAAGGCTGAGGCTGATTCCGATCGCTGTCTTCGCCGCGGCGTATTTTGCGCTGCTTTCGATACAGGTCGTCAGATTTGAACGAAACCTGATGCCGCTTGTGCCGGCGCTGATCGTACTGATTGGAATGGGTTTCGAATCCATCCGCATGCTGCTGTTCCGACGGAAGCCGCAATCGCTATTGCGGGATGCGCTGCTGGTCGCCCTGGTAGCTGCGGTTGTTGCGCCGGGCTTGGCCCGAACCACCACCGAAATGATAGTGAGCCATGCCGTCGATCCGAGGCGGGATGCGAGGGCCTGGGTCAGCCGACACGTCGCTCCGGGCGCGTCGATCATGGAAGATTCATATACGATCTTCGCCGATCCGAAGATCTACCGCGTCTCTGGCGTCTCATTCGTTCTAAAAGAGAAAATCCCGGCGATTGCGGCACATGACGTCGTCGTCGTTTCGCGGCGCGGCTCCGGACGCTTCCTGCGCGGCGCCCCTTCCGATGAGAGCGCGAAGTTTCGCCGCATTGGCCAGCTTGCCTGCGAGCGCAAGCCGTTCAACGATGCGGCCGGCATTGCCGCGATTTGGGTGTTCCGATTGCGTTGTTGAGCGGGCGCCGCCGGCAACCTGCCGGCGCGCGCCGCCATGCAACCGAGCCGGGCTCAAGACGTCGCCGGCAGCGCGGCCTTGGCTTTTTCCACGATCGCTTGGAACGCCGCCGGCTCGCTGATGGCGAGGTCGGAAAGCACCTTGCGGTCGACCATGATGCCGGCCTTGGAGAGCCCGGCGATGAAGCGGCTGTAATTGAGGCCGAAGGGCCGCACCGCGGCGTTCAGGCGCTGGATCCAGAGCGCGCGGAAGCTGCGCTTGCGCCGTTTGCGGTCGCGGAAGGCGTACTGGTTGGCCTTCTCGACCGCCTGCTTGGCGACGCGGATGGTGTTCTTGCGGCGGCCGTAATAGCCCTTGGCGGCTTTCAGGACCTTCTTGTGCTTGGCGTGCGCGGTGACGCCACGCTTGACGCGGGCCATGACAAATCTCCTTGCAGGTCTGGCAAACGATTAAGCGGGGACAACCGCCCTTTTGGGACGGCGCGAAACCTGGTCAGCCGTTCGGCATCCAGTATTTCTTGATGGTGTCGCCGTCGGTCTTGAACAGCACGGCGGTGCCGCGATGCTCGCGGATGGTCTTGGTGGTCCGCTTGATCATGCCGTGGCGCTTGCCGGACTGCTGGTATTTCACCTTGCCGGTGCCGGTAATCTTGAAGCGCTTCTTGGCGCCTGACTTGGTTTTCATCTTGGGCATTTGGCTCTCCTCATCGGCTGAACGCGGGCGAGCCCGCGCGGCCGGAAAGTGCTCGCAAGACTAGAATGTCTGGAGCGGGTGCTCGGGATTGAGCTGGTGTCGCCGCCACGGCAGCCCTTGTTAGCCGGGCGGCGAGAGGGCGGCGTTATGGCAGACGTGCTTGCTGTTGACAACTGACGGCGCGCAACTCGTCGACGACCGCTCAACAGCGGCGAACGGCCACAAACGGCGCCTATTCGGACGCTTTCGGACGATTTTCCACGGAACCTGACTAGTCTTTCGGGTTGCGATCGTGGCTTTTTTTGGTTATATAGAATTTATACGCCAGCAACTCGGACCTGGAGCGCCCATTTTATGCAGGGAGGCGAGGTAATCCCCATGAATAAGCCGGTCAGCTTTAGCAAGCTCAACCAAGCAAAGATGGACTTCTCCGATCTATACAATTCCCGCGACCCTAGAAATTATTT
>CAYLMY010000232.1:3291-4624 GCA_964384635.1 uncultured Undibacter sp. | reverse complement strand
CCCAGCAGATAGCCGCCGAACACGCTCATGCGCGAGCCGGTGTCGATCAGATGGCCGAACAGCGTGGGACCGACGATGCCGCCGATGCCGGTGCCGATAGCGTAGAAAAACGCGATCGCCAGCGCGCGGATCTCGAGTGGGAAGGTCTCGCTCACCGTCAGATAGGCCGAGCTCGCCGCCGCGGAGGCGAAGAAGAAGATCGCCATCCAGCAAATGGTCTGCGCCTCCGCCCCGATCAGATTACGCGCGAAAAGCCAGCCGGTGCCGGCGAGCAGCAGGCCGGAGATAATGTAGGTGAAGGCGATCATCGGCTTGCGGCCTTGGGTGTCGAACAGCCGGCCGATCAGCACGGGACCTAAGAAATTTCCCGCCGCGAACGGCAGCAGGTACCAGCCGACGTGATCGGAGGGCACATCATAGAAATCGGTGAGGATGAGCGCGTAGGTGAAGAAGATGGCGTTGTAGAAAAAGGCCTGCGCCGCCATCAGGCATAGGCCCACGTAGGTGCGCTGGCGGTGACGCTTGAACAATGTCTGCGCCACCTCCCACAGCGGCGTCGATTTGCGCGTGCGCAATTTCACGCGCGGCAGATCGTGCGCCGGCGGCACATTCTCGAAGCGTCCTTCGATCTCGTCGACCACGCGGTGCGCTTCGTCCGCGCGCCCATGGGTCATCAGCCAGCGCGGGCTTTCCGGCAGCCACAGCCGCATGAAGAAAATCACCAATGCAAGAGAAGCGCCGATCAGGAAGGCGAGCCGCCAGCCGACTTCCGGATTGATCACGTCGGGGTCGAGCAGCACCAGCGAGCCGAGCGCGCCCATGGCGGCGCCGACCCAGAAGCTGCCGTTGATGACGAGGTCGGTCCAGCCGCGCACGCGCGCCGGGATCAGTTCCTGGATGGTGGAATTGATGGCGGCATATTCGCCGCCAATGCCGGCGCCGGTGATGAACCGAAACAGCGCAAAGCTCGCGATGTTCCACGAACCGGCGGTGGCCGCGGTGGCGGTGAGATAGACCGTCAGCGTAATGAAGAACAGCTTCTTGCGCCCGAGCCGGTCGGTGAGCCAGCCGAAGAACAGCGCGCCGAGCACGGCGCCGGCGAGATACGCGCTGGCGGCGAGCCCGATGTCGGCATTGCTGAAGCGCAGCACCGGGCTGTCCTTCAGCGCGCCGGCGAGCGAGCCGGCCAGCGTCACCTCCAACCCGTCGAGAATCCAGGTGATGCCGAGCGCCGCCACCACCAGTGAGTGGAAGCGGCCCCAGGGCAGCCGGTCGAGCCGCGCCGGGATGTCGCTCTCAACGATGTCGCCCACGGCCATTGGATGCCCTCGCC
>CAYLMY010000232.1:0-3191 GCA_964384635.1 uncultured Undibacter sp. | reverse complement strand
CTAACGCCTTGAACCGAGCCGTGTTCGGTAAATTGCCACGGGCGCTGTCACCGAAATGCAACAGCGCGGAGCCAATTCGGAGAGCCTACTAATCCACAGGTACAGGGGCTCGGCGGCAAAACACGATCGGCTATTCTGCGGCGGCGGCGATCCTCGCCGCCGCTGCCGTTTCGGACCCGCATGGAAACTGAAGTCCTCCGCCGACTGAACTATGCCGCCGCCATCGCCTGCGGCGTGTTCGCGGCCATGGCCATGCATATCGTGCTCACGGTGTTCGGCGTCGGGCTCGACACGGTGCTGCGCCAGGTCGCCGGCGCCAGCAAGCAGCAGTTCATCTCGGCGCTGGCCTGGTGGGCGATCGGCGCTGCCGGCTTCATCGGCGGCTGGGGCACCGGGGCTTATTTGATCGCGGCGGCGCGCGAGCGCGAATTCGTCTATCGGCTGGCGCGGCGCTTCCTGATCGCGCTGGTGTTCGCGGTCGCCACTGCCGGCGGTATCATGAGCAAGAGCGGCGACGTCGGCGGCACCGTCGACGTGATCGCCGGCGTAACCGCCCTCGGGCTCGGCGCGATCTGCGCCTATTGCGGTGCGCGGTTCGCCTATCTCAACGCCGAGCAGGTCTAGCCCTGCTCAGCCCGCGCCGGCTGAACCGCGCTGCGTCCAAGCCTGCAATAGATCGACCGGGAACGGGAACACGATGGTCGATGAGCGTTCGCTCGAGATGTCGAACAGCGTGGCGAGATAGCGCAGTTGCATGGCCTGCGGCACCGGCGCCAAAATCTTGGCGGCTTCGACCAGCTTGGCGGCGGCCTGCTGCTCGCCCTCAGCGTTGATGATCTTGGCGCGGCGCGAGCGCTCGGCCTCGGCCTGGCGGGCGATAGCGCGGATCATGCTTTCGTCGAGATCGATGCGCTTGATCTCGACGTTGGAGACCTTGATGCCCCAGGCGTCGGTCTGCCGGTCGAGCACCTCCTGGATGTCGGTGTTGAGCTTGTCGCGCTCGGCCAGCATTTCGTCGAGGTCGTGCTTGCCGAGCACTGAGCGCAGCGTGGTCTGCGCCAGCTGGCTGGTCGCCTCCATGAAGTCGCGCACCTGGATGACGGAGCGCTCGGCGTCCATGATGCGGAAATAGATCACGGCGTTGACCTTCACCGACACGTTGTCGTGCGAGATCACGTCCTGCGGCGGCACGTCGTTGACGATGATGCGCAGATCGACCCGCACCATCTGCTGGACGATGGGCACCATCAGGATCAGGCCCGGCCCCTTGGTGCCGGTGTAGCGGCCGAGGGTGAACATGACCGCGCGTTCGTATTCGCGCAGGATGCGGATCGACGAAAACAGGATGAACAGCAGGACGGCGACCACCAAGCCGATAGCGATGGAAAAGGCCATGCTTTAGTCTCCTTCTGAATACGTTACCGTCAGGCCGGTTCGACATGCAGAACCAAGCCCTCACGATTGACGACTTTGATGCGCGTTCCCGGCTCGAGCGGGCGTGACGAGCGCGCGCGCCAGATTTCCCCCTGAACCCGAACCTTTCCCTCGTCCTGCTGCCAGGTCAGTGCCTCGCCCTCGGCGCCCATGATCCCCTCCTGGCCGGTGACGACCGGGTGTTTGCGCGAGCGCAAGAGCAACGCGATCACCAGCACGAACAGACCGGCGGTGACGATCATGGCCGCGGCCAGCACCGATAACGACAATTCGAATCCAGGTACTCCGGAGTTGAACATCATGAAGGATCCTATGCCGAACGCGATCACGCCGGCGATGCCGATGACGCCGAAGGAGCCGATGAAGACTTCGGCGATCATCAGGCCGACTCCGATCAGCACCAGGCCGGCGCCGGCGTAATTGATGGGCAGCAGGTTGAGCGCGTAGAGCGCCAGCAACAGACTGATGACGCCGATGGTGCCCGGCACCATGGTGCCGGGCGTGGTGAATTCGAAGATGATGCCGTAGATGCCGATCAGCATCAGGATAAAAGCGACGTTGGGATTGGTGATGATGGCGAGAAACTCGGTCCGCCAGCCCGGCGCGATCGCCACTACGTTCAATCCAGTGGTATCCAGCGTTGCAGGTTTTCCAGCGACGATTACGCCGCGCCCATCTATCTTGCGCAACAGGTCGGGCACGTCGGCGGCGACGACGTCGATGACCTTGAGTTGGAGCGCAGCCTCCGCGGAAAGGCTGTCCGCCGAGCGGACGGCTTTCTCGGCCCAGTCGACGTTGCGCTTGTTGAGCTCGGCCAGGCTGCGGATATAGGCGGTGGCGTCGTTGACGATCTTGCGCGTGTGAGTGTCGGCCGGTTCGGTGCCGGACTTTTGCTTGTCGTCCTTCTTGCCGCCGCCGAACAACCCGCCGCCGAGCTGAATGGGTGTGGCCGCGCCGATATTGGTGCCCGGCGCCATGGCGGCAATCGCGCTGGCATAGGCGATATAGGTGCCGGCGCTGGCCGCGCGCGCGCCGCCCGGCGCGACGAAAGTGGCCACCGGCACCGGCGAGGCCAGAATCGCGCGAATGATCTTGCGCATAGAGCCGTCGAGGCCGCCAGGCGTATTCATCCGCAGTACGACCAGACCGGTATCGTTTGGCTTAACCGCCGCAAGCTCCTGCGCGACGTAGTCGGCGATGGCCGGGCCGATGGCGCCGTTGACTTCGAGCACCACAGCACGGCGGGGGCCTGCCGCGTCACCCGGCGCAGCCGCCAGCAGCAATGCGACCGCCAGAGTGGATACCGCACGCCATGTCATGAGCGTTCTCTATTCGCCGTTCGTTGTTCGCGCGAAACCGGGCAATCGGGCTGCCGATTTCTATAACCGGGGCGATAGGGGATTATTGCATATCCACCGGCTGGCCACCGCGCGGCACCATCAACCATCTGGAATCACTGAAACTTTTCCCGCACAGCGCTGGCCGCCGTGGTCTGCAACAGTCGCGGTGGCGTGGCGCCCGAGTGGAACCTGTCCTACCATCGCAGCCGCAAACAATAAGACCCGAGCGCGCAGCGCTTCGCTGCGACGTCCGGATCACGCGAGGAAACAGTCCTCTCGCTGTCGGCGACGGCGACACAACGGAGGCCGGAATGCAAATACTCCTCATCGCAGCCTGCACGCTGGCAGTGGTATGGATCATCGTGCTTTGGGGCTCGCGCTATTTCGGTCCGCGCTAGATCAACCCCGCATTGCCGC
>CAYLMY010000231.1:0-4639 GCA_964384635.1 uncultured Undibacter sp. | reverse complement strand
TGCAGCAGCATCAGCTGGTCTACGAGGCGCTCAAAGGCCAGATGGGCGGCGTGCTGCACGCGCTCGCTTTGCAGACCGGCACGCCGGAAACCTGATGTCGCGCGTCAAGACGCTGGCGCCCGCCGGCGCCATCAAGCCGACCGGGACCTGGAGCCTGGGCGCGCGCGCCGGCGACTTCGTGTTCGTGGCCGGCATGCGCGGCATCGACCCGGCGACCAACACCATCGTCGGCCCCGAGGAAGCGCGGGTTCGGCAGGCTTATACGAACATGAAGGTGATCGCGGAATCCGAGGGTGCCACACTGGCCGACTGCGTGCGGATCGTGGTCTATGTCACCGACATGACCCGCCTGCGCCCGCTGGTGAACAAGATTCAGGAGGAATTCTGGGGCGGCGGGCCTTATCCGCCGCGCACCATTGTGGAGGTCTGCCGCCTCAATCAGGACGACATTGTCGAGGTGGAAGGCACCTTCTACGCCCCGAAATAGGCCGGATTTTACGCCATTTGCCCTTGGGGTGGCGGGCCCATCTGGGTTACATATATCGAAAGCAAGGCGGCGCGCCGCCGCAAAGGACGAAATTCCATGGGCATCGAGCAGTTCATCGACAATGAAGTGAAGGCCAACGACGTGGTGCTGTTCATGAAGGGCACCCCGCAATTCCCGATGTGCGGATTTTCCGGCCAAGTGGTGCAGATTCTCGACCATCTGGGCGTCGCCTATAAAGGCGTCAACGTGCTGGAATCCGACGAAATCCGTAACGGCATCAAGGCCTTTTCCAACTGGCCGACCATCCCGCAGCTCTACGTGAAAGGCGAGTTCGTCGGCGGCTGCGACATCATCCGCGAGATGTTCCAGGCCGGCGAATTGCAGCAAGCGCTGAAAGACAAGGGCGTTTCCGTCAGCCAGACCGCCTGAGCGCGCGCCGGTCAACCGCCACAGACGGCCTCATGCACAGAAGCGGCCCGCCGTCTCCGGCGCGCCGCCTTGCCTTCATTGCATCACAGCGTTAGTCGCGTGCCCGTCGGCGCGTGCCACTGGCCGGATTAAGCCGGCGCATGGCCAGATAGATGATCGCCAGCACCAGCACAATGCCGAGCAGGCCTGAACTGGCGCCGGCGGAGAATTTGGTCACGTTGTCGGCGACCGAGACCACATAGGGGCCGGCATCCTTCCCCAGCAGCAGGAAGATCAGCACGAGCGCCAGCACGGTCAGGAAAGCCAGCTCGACGAACTCCCACAAGACGCGTTTGGCAGTGGCCGCGAATTTCCACATGGCACAAACCCCAGGGTGGCGGGGAGCCCCCGCAGCGGGGGCCTACAAACGAACCTGCTGAGGTGGTGGGGAGCTTTGCGACCCCCCACCAGTCGCCCCAACGGTTTCAACATGACCCGGCCGCGCACGGCCGAACGCGTCAACGTCAGTTGAGCTGCCGGTTCTGGAACAGCCAGAAAATGATCCCAAGGGTGATCAAGCCGACCAGGCCGTTCGAGCCCAAATCCTTGACCCAGCCCATAAGATTATTGGTCACGGCGCCGAAGAAGGGGAGGTTCGAACCCACGAGAATGGCCAGCACGATTGCCAGCGCAAGCAGCATCAGCCCCAGCTCGGTCAACGCACCGACCCAGTTCTTGATGGTATCGATCGCTTTCATAGCGAATTCTCCCTAGAGATGCCCCCGATTCGAGGACGCGCAAAACTACCGCAGCGCCACCACTAAATGTAGGAAAAAGTAAGGAGCCTCCTACTAAATTTATGTGCATTACGGGGATTTCTGGGAAAAAACCGTTTGCAACTCAGCCGCTCGGCGACCTTTGCTCGTGCCGATTCGCTGATGCCGAAAACAAAATCCCCGCCGTTGGGCGGGGATTCTTTCGCGTTTTAAAGGGGTTGTCTGGCCTGGCCGGCCGAGGCGCCGGTCAGCGCGAATAATATTCCACCACCAGATGCGGCTCCATCTGCACCGGGTAGGGCACGTCGGAATAGCCGGGCACGCGCGCGAGCTTGGCGGTCAGCTTGGAGCCGTCGACCTCGATGTAGTCCGGCACGTCGCGCTCGGGCAGGCCCTGCGCCTCCAGCACCAAAGCGAGCTGCTTGGACTTCTCCTTGACCTCGACCACGTCGCCGACCTTCACCCGGTAACTCGGGATGGTGACGCGGCGGCCGTTCACCTTGATGTGGCCGTGGTTGATGAACTGGCGCGCGGCGAACACGGTCGGCACGAATTTGGCGCGGTAGACCACCGCATCGAGCCGGCGCTCCAGCAAGCCGATCATGTGGGCGCCGGAGTCGCCCTTCATGCGGATGGCGGTGTCGTAGATGCCGCGGAACTGCTTCTCGGAGATGTTGCCGTAATAGCCGCGCAGCTTCTGCTTGGCCTTGAGCTGCACGCCGTAGTCGGAGAGCTTGCCCTTGCGGCGCTGGCCGTGCTGGCCGGGGCCGTATTCGCGCCGGTTCACCGGGCTCTTCGGGCGACCCCAGATGTTCTCGCCCATCCGGCGGTCGATCTTGTATTTGGATTCCATGCGCTTGGTCATCGCGTCCTCAAATCGTTTGTATTTTGGTGAGGATCGCGCCCTCCTCTGTCCCGGAACTCGCCGGGACCGACAGGCAGGACCTCGAAAGCGCAAGGCCTTGCCACGGGTCGCGAAACTTGACCGGGAGGCACGAAACCCCCCGGGCGATGGGTATCTAGGGGGCTATGGGGCTGCTGTCAAACCGGCGCCCGCGGCCTTTTCGGCTGCCTGGAAGCCATAGCCGACGAGCGCGGCCGCCAGCTTGGGCGAGGGCGCGCGGCCGGAGGTAAAGGCGATGCGCGGGGCTGAGGGCGGGGATGAGGCGGCCGGGCGGTCGTGCAGCAGGTCGGCGACGCGCCGCGCGATCGCGGGCGCGGGATCTAGCCATTCGACCGGCCAGGGGGCAACCTTGCGGAAGCGCTCGATCAGCAGCGGGTAGTGGGTGCAGGCAAGCACCACGGTGTCGGTACGCCGGTCTTGTGTCTCGACAAAGCAGGAGACGATCTCGGCGGCAATCTGCGCGTCAGCGACCGGCTCGCCGGCGAGCTCGGCTTCCGCAAAGCCTGCGAGCCTCGGCGAGCCCGCCAGCAAGACGTCGCAGCCGCCGGCGAATTCACGGATCAGTGCACGGGTATATTCGCGGGAGACGGTTGCCCGCGTACCGAGCACCGCGACGCGCTGGGTCGTCGACTGCGCGCAGGCCGGCTTGATCGCCGGCACGGTGCCGACAAAGGGCACGGTGAAACGCGCGCGCAAGGCGGCGAGCGCCAGCGTCGAGGCGGTGTTGCAGGCGACCACCACCAGGTCGGGCGCATGCCGTGAGATCGCGTCGTCGAGCACTTCGGTCACGCGTGCGATCAGCGCGTCCTCGGCGAGGTCGCCATAAGGAAACGCGGCATCGTCCGCCACATAGACGAGGCGGGCGTCGGGGCGCGCGGCGGCGACCTCGCGGAAAACGGTCAGGCCGCCGAGGCCGGAGTCGAAGACGAGGATGGTGGCGGGGTCCCTCACGGACATGCGGCAGCTAAAACACGGGGCCCGGCGCGTGACAATGGGTCGCAGCCGGGACCGGACGCTCCGATCCGTTAAATGTCCGAGGGCGAACCAAGCCGCGCGTTAACCGTTCGATTACCGGAGCGGGGTGACACGCAACGCGAACCACGGACGGGAACATAGCATGCGATTGAAACAATTTGCGCTCGCCGCCGGCATTCTCCTGGTGTCGGCGAGCACCGCCGCCGCGGCGATGGTCACGAACCCTCTCAATCTGCGCCGCGGACCCGGTACGCAGTTTGGCGTGATCGCGACCATGCCGCCCGGCGCGCGCGTCGACGTGCTCGAATGCGGCGGCGCCTGGTGCCGCGTGGCTTGGCGCGGCATCGAAGGCTTTGCCAGCGCCAGCTATCTTGCGGGCGGTGAGCGTGTCTATGCCTATGAGCCGGCGCCGGTCTACGTCGCGCCGCCGCCGGTCGTGAGCTTTGACTACGGCTGGGGCCCGCGCTGGCATGATAGTTGGCGCGGTCGCGATTACGGGCGCCGGGATTACGGCCATCACAGGCGTCATCACTGAGGCGGTACGGAAGGCGCGCGTGTAAACTAGCGCGTTGCGTGCGCCAGCAATTGCCCGAGCATCAGCAGGCCTTGCGGCCAGAAGCCGAGCCGCGAGTCCGCATTGATGTGGCCGAGCTCGCCAGCAAAGCAGAAGTCGGCGCCCCAGTTTTCGGCAAATTCCTTGGCGCGTGCCAGCGTAACGTAGGGATCATTGGCGCTCGCCACCACCAGCGCGGGCACCGGAAACTTCGCCAAGGGCATCGGCGCAAAATCGCGCACGCCCGGCAAGTGCTCCGGCAAATCAACGTCGGTCGGTGAAACCAGGAAGGCCGCGGCCACCCGGCCGGGGCGGTTGCGCTTCGCCCAATGGGCGGCGAGAGAACAGGACAGGCTGTGGCAGATCAGCACCGTCGGCCGCGCGCCGTCGGCAATCGCGATCTCGAGCCGTTCCAGCCATTTCGGCAGAGTCGGCCCGTCCCAGTCGTCCTGCAAGACGCGGGTTGCATTGCGGAAGGCGAGGCACCAATAGGACTGCCAGTGATTGATGCCGGAATTGCTCAGCCCCGGCAGCAC
>CAYLMY010000230.1:0-4663 GCA_964384635.1 uncultured Undibacter sp. | reverse complement strand
ATCCTGGTGCTGAAGAACGGCGGTCCCAAGGGCGCCCCCGGCATGCCGGAATGGGGTCAACTGCCAATCCCAACAAAATTGCTGAAGGCCGGCGTGAAGGACATGCTGCGCATTTCCGACGCGCGCATGAGCGGCACCAGCTACGGCGCCTGCATCCTGCACGTGGCGCCGGAAAGCTTCGTGGGCGGCCCGCTCGCGTTCGTTGAGACCGGCGACGAGATCGAGGTGGACGTGCCCGGGCGCCGCATTCATCTGCACGTGGCGGACGAAGAGCTGGCGCGCCGCCGCGCGGCCTGGAAGACGCCCGCGCCGCGCTATCCGCGCGGCTACGGCGCGCTTTATTCGGCGCATATCGGGCAGGCCGACGAAGGCTGCGATTTCGATTTTCTGGCGCCGCTGGGAGCGATCCCGGAGCCGGAAATCCACTAGGCGTTAGAGATAGTCGATGATCTTCCAGCTTCCCGGCTCGGCGTTGACCACGCTCTTCGACGGCTTGCCCGGGCGCCGGTCGGCGTAGACCCGGCCTTCTTTCATCACCAGCTGGATGTTCTTCTTCTCCTGCAGACAATTGATGTCGGCGAGCGGGTCGCCGGCGACCGCCACGATGTCGGCGAGCTTGCCGGCTTCCAGCGTGCCGAGGTCCTTGTCCATCTTGATCGCCTTGGCCGCGTTGATAGTGGCGGTCTGCAGCGCATGCATCGGCTTCATGCCGAGATCGACATAGATTGCCATCTCGACCGCGTTGCTGCCCATTTCCGGATCGAGGCCCATGTCGGTGCCCATGGCGATGTTGATGCCGGCCTTTACCGCCTTCTGGAAAGTGTCGAAGCAGTTGGCCTGCAGCTTCTTCATCTTGTCGGTGACGAATTTGGCGGTGCCAATCTGCTTGCGGATCTCGATGGCGTGATCGGTGCGGTGCGCCAGCGTCGGCGTCATCCACACGCCGGCCTCCTTGATCATGCCGAGCGTCTCGTCGTCGGAAAACACCATGTGCTCGATGGTATCCACGCCCGCCTTCAGCGCCATGCGCTGGCCCTGCGGGGTGAAGCAGTGCACGGCGCAGGGCTTGTGGAAGGCGTGCGCCTCGTCGACCACGGCGTCGCACTCCTCCTGCGTCATGTTGCGGATGTCGGGCTCTTCCTTGTCGGTGCCGCCGCCGCCGGTGACGCAGGTCTTGATCACATCGGCGCCCGCCAGCAGGTTGGTGCGCGCCAGCTTGCGCAGCTCCCAGGGCCCGTCGGCGGTCTGAAAGCCGAGCCGCACCGCCGCGCGCGGCTGGATCAGCGCCAGATGCGAGCCGGTGATGGTGGTAAACGCCGCCACCAGCATGCGCGGGCCTTCCACGATGCCGGCGCCGATGGCGTCGCGGATGGCGCAGGCTTCGTTCACCAGCAGCCCGTATTGCGAATTGAGGCCCAGATCGCGCAGCGTGGTGAAGCCCATGTCGAAGCAGAGCTGGGCGTGGAACAGGCCGTACATCTGCTGCAACTCGGGGGTGATCTCCCACTGCGCGACGCGGTGATTGTGGAAGGTCAGGCAGTTGAACATCATCGTGTGCAGATGGATGTCCATCATGCCGGGGATCAGCGTGCAGTTGCCGCAGTCGATCAGCTCGGCGCCTTGTGGGATCTTGATGCTGTCCCTGCTGCCCACATTGTCGATGCGCGAATCCTTGACCACGATCACCGGGTTATCGCTGGCGGCAGCGCCGGTGCAGTCGATCATGTGGGCTGCGGTGACGTACTTGACCGCGCCGGACGCCGGCGCTGGTTGCTTTGATTCGCTCATCGGATCTCCAGTTCGATCGTCATGTCGTTGGAAGGAGCGCGCGGCGACGAACGGAACAGCGCGATGGTGTCGCGGAAGCGCGCATAGGTCGCGGGGTTGATGGTCATGTTGCGTTTCGCGCGGCCGCCTTCGAAGCGGAAAGCCGCAAAGGTGCGCCGAATATCGGCGGCGTCGATGCCGCGGGTGATAAACACCAGCCGCGAGCGGCGGTCGTCGCCTTCCGGCCAGGCCTCGAGCACCACCGGCTCGCTGACGATGGTCTGCACCGCCTGCACCGCGTAAGGCTTGCCCTCGACATTGACGATACCTTTCACCCGCAACAGGCCGGCGCCACGGAAGCCGGCCAGCAGGTTCATCCACAGCACCAGACCGGGCAGCGTAATCTCCTCGTCGTAGCTGAGCGCGAAGGTCGAAATCGACGGATCGGCTGAGGCGGCCGGCACGGTCGCGGCATAGCAGCGGTCGTTGAGCCAGCCACGCGCGGCCTCGCTGCGCGCGGCGAGACTGAAGCCGGCGTGGTCGATGATTTCCGCCGCTTGCACGTCGCCATGGGCGACGCGCAGTTGCCGCGCGCCGGGATTGATCGCAGAAAGCCGCGACGCCAGCGCGTCGAGCGCGGCACCATCGGCAAGATCGGTCTTGCTGATGACGATGGTGTCGGCCACCGCCGCCTGCTTCACCGATTCCGGGTGGCGCGCCAGATGCTCGGCACCATGCACGCCGTCGGCCACCGCGATCACCGTCTTCAGCTCATAGAGCGGCGTGATGTGGCGATCTGTCAGCAAGTTCTGGATCACCGGTACCGGATCGGCCAAGCCGGACATCTCGATCAGCACAAAATCGAAATCGATCGCGGGATCGCGGTCGCGCTTGAGGTGGAGGTCGAGCAGGCTGGCGGCGATCTCCTCGTGTACATGACCACACAGGCAGCCGCCGTCGACCACGCGCATGCGATAGCGCGGCGCCTCGACCAGCACGTGGTCAATGCTCACTTCGCCGTATTCGTTGACCACCACGGCAGCGCGTGCAAAGGCCCGCGTCTTGAGCAGCCGGTTGACCAGGGTGGTCTTGCCGCTGCCGAGAAAGCCGGTAACCAGCATCACCGGCACCCGCGGCGCCTGCGCCTCCACTGCGGACAAGGGAATCCTCCCATGACGCTCGCTTTGTTGTTATGACGGCGAGCCTTGCAGCGAAGCGTAGAACGCCGCCCGAATAGATCAAGTGTATTCTGGTTATCTGCGCAATAGATTGGGTCTATGCCGCAGCAAAATGTCAGGGATGCAAAGTGATTCAAGCTAACTGGATCACGCTCTAGGTAGGTCCTCATGACGAACCCGGCCCCCGCGCCAACACTCGACACACCGTTGTGGGCTTTCGCGCTTGCGGTCTATGGCGCGGAAGGCGTCGCGTCCGAATGTCTCGACTTGCAGGAACGCTTCAAGCTTGACGTCAACTTGCTGCTGTTCGCGGCCTATGCCGGCGCGGTCGACGGCATCCAATTGAACGCGCAGGACGTTGCCGCCGCGGCCGCCGCGGTCTCGGCCTGGCACGCTGAGATCGTGCGCGCCTTGCGTAGCGTCCGCCGTGGCCTCAAGCCCGTCAGCCTCGATGACGGCAATCCGCTACATCCCGCCGCCGCCAGCCTGCGCGCGCAGGTGAAGGCGGCCGAGCTCAAGGCGGAGAAAATCGAGCAGGCGATGTTGTGGTATTGGTCGCGGCGGCAATTGGCCGGACGCTCCCGCGGCGACGCGGGCGCGGCGCTTGCCACGAATCTCCGCGCCCTGCTCGCCCATTTCGGCGCCCCGGCGGGGTCCGCTGCACCGGCGAAGCTGCAAACTGCCGCCTCAGTTTTCAACGGGTCGAAATCCTGAGGCCTGCATGGCGCAAACTGCCACTATAGGCGGCATCCCGACCGCACTTTTTGCGTGCGTCTTTGACAGACCGTCGGCCGGGTGTGACAATTGCCGATTGGACGCAGCTTACAATACTTGTGGCGATAGGCGCCGAGAGTGAAGCCACGCGGCGCGGGCACGCAAAAACAAGGGGAGGATTAAGGCCATGAACATAAAGACAATGGCGGTCGCGCTGGGCGCGATCGTCGGGCTGAGCGCGCCGGCCGCGGCGCAGACCTACACCATCGGCGCCAATCCGCAGGGCTCGTTGTTTTACTCGACCGCCGCGGCGATCGCCAAGGTCGCGGTCGAAAAGACCGGCCTGCAGTTCCGGGTGGCGCCCTATTCCGGCTCGTCCACTTATATTCCGCTGGTCGACAAGGGCGAGCTGGCGTTCGGCATGTCGAACGGCGCCGAATACGCCTTCGCCTATTCCGGCACCGAGCTGTTCAAGGACCATCCGAACAAGAACCTGCGCAGCGTGATGTTCACCTTCCCGCTGACCAATGGTTTCGGGGTGCGCACGGATTCGCCGATGAAGACCGTCGCCGACCTCAAAGGCAAGAAGGTGCCGGCGGTGTACAGCTCGGGGCGCATCTTTTCCTATCTGCAAAACGCCTCGCTGGCCGCGGCCGGCCTGAGCCCCAAGGACGTGGTCAGCGTTCCGACACCCAACTTCGTCGTCGGCATCAAGGCCTTCATGGAAGGACGCACCGACGCCGGCTACATCCCGTTCAACTCCGGCATCGGCAAGCAGGCGATGGCCAAGGTGCCCGGCGGCTGGCGTTACCTGTCGATCGGCAACGCACCGGATACCAGCGAGAAGGCGGCGGCCGCCTTGCCGACCTCGCGCACAGTGAAGATCAAGCCCGGTAAGGCGGCGACCGGCGTGGTGGACGACCCCACGGTTTTGCTGGCGGTCGACGTGGCGATGTTCGCCAACGCGAAGGTGCCGGACGACGTGGTCTACAAGGTCGTCAAGA
>CAYLMY010000229.1:0-4670 GCA_964384635.1 uncultured Undibacter sp. | reverse complement strand
TCGTCGACGGTGGCGGCCGGCAGCGTGAACGAGGTCGGCACCTTGCTCAGGCGCGCGGCACGTGCCGCGTCCAATTGATCGAAAGCAACGCGCGCGACGGTGATCTTCAGGTCGCGGCAGCTCCAGCGTCCGGTCCTGCCGCCGCGCAGACGTGCGACTTCCGCGCTCTTGAGCCCGCACCGCCAGCGAACGATCGAGTCGCGCCAGTTGCGCATCGTTTCCTGGAAAGCCGTATAGCTCGCATTGGAATTGGCCTCTATGAGAACGCTGACGACGGCGCCGATCAACTCCTTGCCGGCGGGGCCTTGCAGCGTTTGCGACCAATTGCCCGTCGGGCCTTGGCCGGCGTCCACGATCACGAACAGCAAGCGCCGCAGGTTGACGGCTTCTTCCGGCCGCAACGGTCCGTAAGGCGTGCTCGCCGCGGTGCGCACGATCGTCAACCCGCTCAAGCCGTAATTGTCGATCAAGCCGCCGTCGAACAGCTTGATGTATTTCACCTTGCCGCTGCGGATTTCCTCCAACGCCTTGGCGTAATCCTGGACCAGCGGCGACGCCGCCGGATTTTTCGCCGCCTCGGCGACCCAGGCGGGTAGCGGCGCGTGGCACTCTCCGGCAAACGCCTCGATGATGACCGGCGCGAACGCCGCCGGCACCGCCGCGGAAGCCGCGACCCCGGCCGCGAGCGGATATTTGGTGATGTCGCTGCACGCCGCCGCGAATGATTGCGGCACAAACAGAAAAGGCGTGCGGCTATAGATGTTGGTGGCGTTGATCAACACGATCGGCCGCGGCCGCGCGAGCAATGCGCCGAACGTGGCGTCATGGAAAAGATGGGCGTTGAACCAGTCGCGTAAGCGCGTATCGGTATTGATGCCGCCGCCCAAAGCACGGCCGAGATTGATCAGCGTGACGCGGGTGTTCAAGTCCGCCATCAAGTCCTGGGTCAGGAATTCCTGGCGGAAATCGGCCAGCGCCGCGCGCCCTTTCAGGCCGTAATAGGCAGCCGTGATCGAGCCCCCCGATACGCCGGAAATGATGCCGACGTGGTCGAGAAGATCGTGGCGATTGCGATCGCGCGAAGGCGTGCGCGCCAGCTGATCGAGCACGCCATAGGCAAATGCCGCCGCCCGCGTGCCGCCGCCCGAAAATGCCAGGCCGATAATGGCGCCGGTGTTCTCGCCGTGCGCCTTTTCCGCGCCGGCCAGTCTCTCGGCGGCCTGCGCTGGCGTCACCAGAAGCGGGGTGGCGGTTGGCGTGTTGAGCGGCAGATTGTGAATGGTCGCGCAGGCGCCGAGCCCGAGCGCGATGGCCGCCACAAAAAGCACGCAACGCGTACGCATCTGCCCACCGAAGCCGGAGCGGTCCACCCGAAGTCGCGACCCTCGAATTTCCGGCCGTCCGAAAACCTATTCTACGGTGCGGCGGTTAAACTGTCATCATTCCGCGAGCTTGCGGCAACACGGCGCGGCTGCTAGGCAGCGTGCAGCCCACTACATCACATCATTGCTCATTCGATGATCCGCTGTCTCATATTGGCACTGGTCGCGGGCATCGCGTTTATCCCGCTCCCCGCCCACGCCGCGCCGGCGCTCGACGGCGCGCAGATGGGTTGGCCCTGGGCGCTGCCATTTGCCGGCATTCTCTTGTCGATCGCCGCCGGCCCGCTGCTGGTCCCGAAAATCTGGCATGACCACTACGGCAAGATCGCCGCCGCCTGGGTATTGCTCACGCTCGCCGCGCTTGCCGTTTATTTCGGTGCCACAACGGCGCTTGCCGCCTTCGTGCACGCCGTGCTCGCTGAATATCTCAGCTTCATCGTGCTCTTGTTCGCGCTCTATACCGTCGCGGGCGGCATCCACATCACCGGCAATTTCGGCGGTCGGCCGCTGAGCAACGCGGCCGTGCTGCTGTTCGGCACCGCCATCGCGAGCGTGGTCGGCACCACCGGCGCCGCCATGATCCTGGTGCGGCCGCTCATTCAGGCCAACTCCGTGCGCAAGCACAACGTCCACGTCGTCGTTTTCTTCATCTTCCTGGTCGCCAATATCGGCGGCGCCTTGAGCCCGCTCGGCGACCCGCCGCTGTTCGTCGGCTTCCTGCGCGGGGTGTCTTTTTTCTGGACCACGACTCATCTCATCGCTGAGACGGTGCTGGCCGCCGCGATCGTGCTGGCGATCTTCTTTGCACTGGATTTCTGGTACTTCAGCCGCGAAGAGGAAGAGCCCGCGCGCATGGGCGGACCGCGGCTTTACGGCCTCATCAACCTGCCGCTGATCGCCGCGGTGATCGCCGCCATCCTGCTGTCGGCGATCTGGAAGCCGGGCGTGACGCTCGACATCTACGGCACCCATGTCGAATTGCAGAACCTGGTGCGCGACGCCGCGCTCGTGCTCATCGCGTTCGCCTCGCTGTGGCTGACGCCCGACGAGCATCGCGCGGCCAACGATTTCACCTGGGAGCCGATCCGCGAGGTCGCCAAGCTGTTCGCCGGTATCTTCGTCTGCATCATTCCGGTGCTGGCCATGCTGGAGGCCGGCCACGACGGGCCGTTCGCCTGGCTGCTTGATGCCGTCACCCGTCCGAGCGGCGAGCACCACGAGGTCGCGTTCTTTTGGCTCACCGGCATCCTGTCGGCCTTCCTCGACAACGCGCCGACCTATCTGGTGTTCTTCCAGCTCGCCGGCGGCGACGCTTCCGAGCTGATGACCAAGCTCGCGCCTACGCTCGCGGCCATTTCCATGGGCGCGGTCTACATGGGCGCGCTCACTTATATCGGCAACGCGCCGAATTTGATGGTCTACGCCATTGCCGAGGAGCGCGGCGTGAAGATGCCGAGCTTCTTCGGCTACATGCTGTGGTCGGGTGCCGTGTTGCTGCCCGTGCTCGGCGTCATTACGATCTTTTCCGTCTGGAGCCCTTGACTTTGCGCCTGTCGCGTCGCGCCGCGGATCTTGCCGGCGGCAGAACAGCGATCGCCTCGATTTCGAAGAGTCCGCCCGGCCGCGCGAGCGCCGGCACGCCGATCGTCGTGGAGGCGGGGGGCGCCTTGGCGTTGAGATAACGGTCCCGTACCTCGCGGAACACCGCCATATTGGTCTCGATGCCGACGAGAAAATTGCTGATCTTCACGACGTCGTTCCAGCTGGCGCCGGCCGCCTTGAGGGCCAGCGTCATGTTCTCGAAGGCCTGGATGCACTGGGCGCGGAAATCGCCCGGCGCTCCGACGATCTTGTTCTCGATATCGATACCGAGCTGGCCGGCAAAATAGACGGTTCTCGCGGGACCCGCGGTTTCCACCACATTGGTGTAGCCCGGTGGCTTGGCCAAGGTTTTCGGATTGCTGAAGCGTATCGCCATGATGACCTCCCCATTCCCTTGAATACCGGCTCGCCTGCGAATTTAGGTCGCGGGCGGCTTCGTTGACAGGGCCTGCCGCTTGCTTGAGCTTGCGCGCTCCTTGGGGGGCATTCCAGCATGACCGCGCACGCGGCGTCTCACGTCTATTTCGGCCTCAATCCGATGTGGGTCTCGACCTGCATCCTGGCCACTACCTACGCCGTTATCATGTCGGAAAAGGTCAACCGCGCCATCGTGGCGCTGACCGGCGCCGGCGTCATGATCATCGTCGGCGTGCTCGGCCAGGAAGAGGCGATCAAGGGGATCGACTGGAACACGCTCGGCCTGCTCAGCGGCATGATGATCCTGGTCTCGGTGTCGCGCCGCTCCGGCATGTTCGAGTACGTCGCGGTGTGGTCGGCGCGCGCCGCCAAAGCGCACCCCGGCGGCATCATGATCCTGTTGCAGGTTGCGACCGCCGTGCTGTCGGCGCTGCTCGACAACGTCACCACCGTGCTGCTGATCGTGCCGGTCACCATCGCCATCACCAACACGCTGAAGGTGCCGCCCTACCCTTATCTGTTCGCCGAAATCATGGCCTCGAACATCGGCGGCACCGCCACCCTGATCGGCGATCCGCCCAACATCATCATCGGCTCGCAGGTCGGCCTCACCTTCAACGATTTCGTCTATCACCTGGCACCGGTGATCGTGGTTATCCTGGCGGTGCAGACCGTGATGATCCACCTGCTGTGGGGCAAGGACCTGCGCGCAACGCCGGAGGCGGAAGCCGCCATCATGAGCATGCACCCTACCGATTCGATCAAGGACTGGCTGCTGCTTAAGCAGTCGTTGGCGGTGTTGAGCGTGGTGATGCTGGGATTCGTGCTGGCGCGCCAGTTGCACCTGGAGCCGGCAACAATTGCGCTCACCGGCGCCGCCCTGCTGATGCTGCTCGACAACTGGGCCCATCACTCGGAGAAGGCTTCCCATAATATCCATTCCACCTTCGGCGACGTGGAATGGATCACCATCTTCTTCTTCCTCGGCCTGTTCGTCGTGGTGCATGGCGTCGAGGTGGGCGGCTTGCTGCATCTGCTTGCCAGCGAGCTGGTGAGCGCGACCGGCGGCAGCCTGCCCGCCACAGGCTATGCGGTGTTGTGGGCTTCCGCCTTCCTGTCGGCGATCGTCGACAACATCCCATTCGTCGCCACCATGATTCCGCTGATCAAGAACATGGCGCCGGCCTTCGGCGGGCCCGAGCACATCATGCCGTTGTGGTGGTGCCTGTCGCTCGGCGCTTGTCTCGGCGGCAACGGCACACTGATCGG
>CAYLMY010000228.1:0-4705 GCA_964384635.1 uncultured Undibacter sp. | reverse complement strand
CGATGCTGGCAGGCTTAAGCACGCTGTTCATCGCCACCAACTTGTCGATCGGCTACACATTTTCGACGGTGGCGCAGAACCAGCTGCAGGCCATGCAGATGTCGATTATGTTCTTCCTGCCGAACATTCTGCTGTCCGGCTTCATGTTTCCGTTCGCCGGCATGCCGACTTGGGCGCAATGGATCGGCGAGGCGCTGCCCCTCACGCATTATCTGCGCATCGTGCGCGCGATCATGCTGAAGGGTTCCTCGATCGCAAACCTGCACTACGACGCGGCGGCACTGTTCGTGCTGATGCTGGTGGCGATGACCATCGCGGTCACCCGCTTCCGCCGCACGCTCGACTGACACTTGCCTCACTGCCGCTGCATGACGCCAATCCGCAGATAGGGGCTGGAGCGGTTGTCGGTATCGATTGCCCAGCCGCCGGCGGCCGACCATTCGCTGTTGCCGGTCTTGAAACCGGTGAGATGCACACCGAAGCGCAGTTGGCGGTAGCCGTCGCCGCCGTAGACTTGCGTTTCCGGCCCGGCATAGAACCGATCGAGCACCCGCCAGCCGAAAGCGGCGCGCGCCGAATAATCGGTGGCGATCGATGACAGGGAGGCGTCCACGGCGGCCATGGTCGTCGCCGTCGGCTCGTGCCAGAACTCGACCGCGAAGCGCAGGCCGAAATTGCTGCCGCGCAAGCGGTTGCCCGGATCGTCCGGCGACAGCCGGTTGCGTTGGATTTCCGGCCCGATAAAAACCTTGGTCTCGACATTGCCGCGCTTGATGCGCCAGCCGGGCAGCAACTGCCCGGCAAGTTCGGTGCCCACCACGCTTTCGCCGCCAAGGCTGCCGGCCTTGTAGCGGTAGAGCCCGCCTGAGATCAGCGCCTTGAAGGTGAAGCCGTCCCGGTCGAGCCCGCCCGGCGACCAGAGCAGGCCGCCATGGGCGAAGGCGCCATCGCGCCAGAGGTCGCTGCCGGAAAAAAGGATGAGGCGCGCGTCGTCGCCATCGCCGGCCCGGACAGGGCCGGCCGGCACGCCGACGCAACAAACAACTATGGCTGCGGCGAGGACCATCGCCGCGTGAACGCGCCGCCACCAACGCATCGAGGCCCCCGAGCCCCTCAACAGTCCGGCAGATACGCAATACACGCCGGGGTAGTACTGCAACTAAATCGATGTGGGGTTGCGCTGTCTACAACCAATAATACGCCTAAAGGTTGTAGTAAGTTGTAGTCAGGCCGAAGCGCGCGCCAGCCGTCGCGGCGGGCTACCCAGCGTGCGGTGGATCATGGCGGAGAACGCGCTCGGGCTCGCGTAACCGACCGAGGCGGCTGTCTCAGCAACGGACGCGCCGTCCGAAAGCCGCGCCAGCCCATCGATGGCGCGCAGCCGCGCACGCCATTCGGCAAAGCCGAGGCCGGTCTCGCTGCGGAATAGCCGTGCCAGCGTGCGGCGGCTGGCGCCGGCCTCGTCGGCCCACCGGTCGAGGTCGTGGTCGATGCGAGAATCGTCCAGCAGCGCGCGGGCGACACGCAAAGCGCGGGGATCGCGCGGCATCGGCACTTCGAGCCGGCGTTCACGCAGGCGCGTGAGTTCGGTGAGGATCAGCTGTGCGACGATGCCGCCGCGGCCGCTTTCGTCGTAGTCGACCGGTTCCTCCAGCAAAGCGAGGATGAGCTCGCGCAACAGTCCGGAAATCTCCACCAGCACCGGCTGCTTCGGCAGCATCTCGCAGGCGGACGCGGCAATATAGATTGTCCGCATCTCGAGACGGCTGCGCATTGTGATGCGGTGCGGCAGTTGCGGCGGCAGCCACAGCGCGCGCGCGGGCGGGATGATCCAGGCCGCTTCGGCGGTCTCGACCCGCATGATGCCGGTGACCGCATGCAGGACCTGACCTCGGCGGTGAATGTGAAGCGGGATGTGTTCGCCCACAGCCCAGGTCTTCGCCATGGCCGCGACCGGTCGCGGGGCGTCATCCATGTTGCGGCGGTATTCCGGTACGATATAAGTCATGGCCTGTTCGCGACGAAAATCGACCGAACATCGCAAAAAGGCAAGGGTTATATCTCTACCACTTTCGCAGAGAATCGAGCGCCCATGTCCCCGACCGCCACCCCAGCCCAGGCATTGGACGAAGCGGCCCGCCGCCGCTCCATCGCCTTTCTCAATTGGGCGCATGGGCTCGATCATTTCGTGCTGCTGATCTACCCGACCATCGTGATCGGGCTCGAGGTCGTCTACCACCGGCCCTATGCCGAGCTGATCGCGCTGTCGACCGCGGCCTTCGTCGCCTTCGGCGTGTTCTCGCTGCCGGCCGGCTGGCTCGCCGACCGCTGGAGCCGCCGCAACATGATGGCGGCGTTCTATATCGGCTGCGGCGTTTCGCTCGCCGGCGTTTCCGCCTCGCCCAACCTGACGATGCTGGCGGTGTCGATGTTCGGTGTCGGCGTGTTCGCCGCCATCTATCATCCCGTCGGCATGCCGATGCTATTGGAGGCCTCTCGGGCGCAGGGGCGCACCGTCGCCTTCAACGGCGTCTGCGGCAACCTGGGCGCCGCGCTCGCCGCCGGCATCACCGCCGCGATTGCTTCCTGGCTCGGCTGGCGCGCCGCTTTCTTGGTACCGGCGGCGATCTGCATCGCCACCGGCATCGGCTACGTGATGCTGGTGCCCGACGACCGCCACCACACCGCCAAGCGCAAGACGGTGGCCGACGTGGTGCTCTCGCAGCGCGCCGCCATGGTCCTGTTCGCGCTCTATGTGGTGATCTCGCTCACCGGAGGGTTGACCTTCAACACCATCTCGATCGCATTGCCCAAGATCGTCGACGAGCGGTTGGGCACCGACGTGCCGCTGCTGCTCGTCGGCTCGCTCGCCACCGCCGTGTTCATGTGCGGCGCGGTGGCGCAGATCGTCGTCGGCCGGCTGGTCGAGCGTTTCGCGCCCTATCGGTTGTTCGCGATCATCGTCGGGTTGCAATTCGCCGGCATTTTGTGGGCGGCCAATGCCAGCGGCATCACGCTGCTGTTTGCGCTGGCGCTTACCATGGCGGCGATCTATGGCCAGGTGACGGTCGGCGACCTGGTGATCGCGCGCTATACGGCCGACGCCTGGCGCGGCCGCGTCTATGCGGTGCGCTATTTCCTCACCTTCATATCGGCCGGCGCGGCGGTGTCGATCATCGCCTGGCTCTATGCCCGCGGCGGCTTCGACCTGTTGCTGGCGGTGGTCGCCGGCATTGCCGGCGTGTTCTTTGTCGGCGTCATCGGCATCGTGCTGTTGGTTTCCGGCGTCGAGCGTGCCCGCGTGGCGCAGCCGGCGGAATAGTCCCACCAGAAAAGGCTCGGGCGATGCGGGGCGTTACTCCCGCTCTTTCGGCTCGTCGGCGTCCCTTGCATCGCCGCCTTTTGGAGAGTGAAGAGCCTACCGCGTCACCGCGGCGATCGCCCGAAAACTCGAATTGGCCGCCCCTACATAGGCAGCAATTGAGCGCGAATCAATTCCCGCATGGCTTGTTGGCGGTTAAAACAGCGGCGGGATCAGGTCCTCGACCTTGATGCGCATGCGCTTCTTGACGTTCGCCACGATGCGGCTGCGGTGGCAGGCGTTTGGGTCGCGGCAGTAGCAGAGCAAAGCGACGCGCTTGCCCGATTTGATCAGCGCTAACAATTCGTCGAGCGCTCCGCGCGCCTCAGCCGTCTTGAGGTGCTTGTCGTAGACGCGCCAGAGCGTGTCGAGATCTCCGTTGCGCGCTGCCGCCCGGCCTTCTGCCGGCGTGCCGAGTTTCTGCAAATGAATGTAAGCGATGCCGGCTTTATCGAGCACGGCCGCGAGCTGGCGCTTGGAAAATCCGGGCCGGCGCGAAGCCGCCACCGCGCGGGTATCGACCAGTAGGTCTATTTTCGCGCGCTTGAGCTCATTCAGCACTGCGGCGGACTTGGCCCGCTCGTAGCCAATCGTAAACAAAGTCTGCATGCGGCCGTCACAGGATTGACACAACGATTCGCTATATAGGCGGCAAGTGGCGGACGGAAAGCTTAAAAAGCGCCGTCCGCCCGGACGACCACCAGACGATTGGCGACGCCGGATGTAAGCGCGCCCTTTCGTTAAGTGGTCGTTTTCATTTTTTGCGCCGGCGAGCAAGCAAAAGGCCCGGGATTGCTCCCGGGCCTTCGCATTTCGTTTAATGCTGCGGACCGATCAGAAGTCCATGCCGCCGCCCATGCCGCCGCCCGGCATTGCCGGGGCTGCGTTCTGCTTCTTCGGAATCTCGGCGACCATGGCTTCGGTGGTGATCAGCAACCCTGCGACCGACGACGCGTTCTGGATCGCCGCCCGCACGACCTTGGTCGGGTCGATGATGCCCTTGGTCATGAGGTTGCCGTACTCGCCGTTCTGGGCGTCGAAGCCGTAGGAGTACTGGTCCTTGTCGAGGATCTTGCCGACCACGACCGAGCCGTCAGCGCCGGCATTGGTCGCGATCTGTCGGGCAGGGGCCTGGATCGCCTTACGCACGATGTCGACGCCATGCTTTTGGTCCTCGTTGTCCGGACGAAGGCGCTTAAGCGCCTCGACCGAGCGGAGCAGGGCGACGCCGCCGCCCGGCAGGATGCCTTCCTCGACCGCGGCGCGGGTGGCGTGCATCGCGTCGTCGACGCGATCCTTGCGCTCCTTCACCTCGATCTCGGTGGCGCCGCCGACGCGGATCAC
>CAYLMY010000227.1:0-4711 GCA_964384635.1 uncultured Undibacter sp. | reverse complement strand
TGGCTCGCGCCGACCACCTGCCCGAGCGCATTTAGGACGCTGCCTGCGGTTCCCAAATGACCGCTAATCGACGCCGGCATCGATGATAATGCGTAAGATGCGACTCGGATTGCGTTCGTATTCTTCGAAAGCGGCGCCGACCTGATCGAGCGGATATCGCGCGGTGATGAAAACTGACGCGTCGATCTGACCGGACGCCACCAGCTCGATCGATGGCGCCATGTCGACCTGCGTCAGCGCGCGCGCGCCGAGGATGCTGACCTCTTTGAAATACAGCCAAAACGCGCTTACATCGGAAAAAGCTTCGTGACTCAAGGAAAAGGAGACGAAGCGCCCGCCCGGCCGCAGCATGTCGATCCCGGCACGCAACGTCGTTGCTCCGCCCGCCGTATCAATAACCACATCGGCGCCGGTGCCGTCGGTTAGTCGCCGAACCTCGTCCACCGCTGCTTCCGCGCTGGCCCGCACGACATCGTGCGCACCCATGCGCGTCGCCAAGTCGGTTTTCCATTGTGTGCGGGAGACCGCGATGACTCGTCTGGCGCCGGTGAGAACCGCCAGGCGCGTATGCAAGAGGCCGGTGGTTCCTTGTCCCAACACGACCACGGAATCATCGGCGGTAATGCCGGCACGAACTTGCGCGTGCCGCACCGTCGCGAGCGTCTCGATGAGGGTTGCTTCAGCCAGCGCAAGCCCGGGCGGCAGCGGGTGAACATAACGCGCACCCAGGCGAATATATTGGCTGAGTGAGCCTTCGAATTCGCGGCCGATAATCCCGGCATTGCGGCACAAATGCTCGTCGCCGCGCCGGCAACAATCGCAGCGCCCGCAACTGATGACCGGATTGATGATGACGTCCTGACCCGGTCGCAACCCGGTCACGTCCGGACCCACCGCCGCGATGGTCCCGGTGGCCTCGTGGCCGAGCACGACAGGATAACGAACGCCGGGATGATGGCCCACATACATGGCGAGGTCGGTGTGGCAAACCGCGGTGGCGGCGATGCGCACGACCACTTCGCCTGTTTCGGCAACGGGAACGGGGCGATCGGCCAAAATAAAATTTCTGGGTTGTTGCAGAACAGCTGCTTTCATCGGATGCATACCGGCGTCATTTGCCACGCAGAAGGCCAGTCAAGTGGATATAAATGCCCAATCTTCGCTGGCGCCGCAATGGCAAGCGGATTGAGGAGGCATGGAGGGAATTCCAATGGAAGAGATGTTCATTCAAACCGATGAACAACGGGCAATCCTTGAAACGGTCAAGCGCTTCGTCGACGAGGTGGTAAAGCCGAAGGCGCCAGCCCTGGATGCGCTGACCGACCCGGCCGCCGGCTATTCCGACGAGATCGTGATGGCAGCCGATGCGCTCGGCATCCGCACGATGACATTATCCGAAAAGTATGGCGGCCTCGGCACTGACTCGCTCACCACTGCGATGGTGGTGGAGGAACTGGCGCGCGGCGACCTCGGCACGTCGGTGGTCATGGCACAGACCCTGAAGCTCGCGCACATCATGGAACTGGCGCTCAACGAGGAGCAACAGCAGCGCTCGCTCGCGATCTTCGCCAAGGATCCGAAGGCGGTTCTGGCGATCGGTATTACCGAGCCGGACAATGGATCGAACTATTTCCTGCCCTACCCGACGCCGATGCGCACCTTCGGCGAGAAGACCAAAGGCGGCTGGATCGTGAACGGCATGAAACATTTCATCTCGAACGGCAATCGCGCGAGTTTCTATCTGGTCTTCATCCAGACCGAGAAGAACAAACCGATGGCCGACGGCATGACCTGCTTCCTGCTCGAGCGCGGGCGGAAAGGCTTCAGCATTGGCCGTGTGCACGACAAGATGGGCGAGCGGCTTGCCAACAACGCCGAACTCGTCTTCCAGGACTGTTTCTTTCCGGAAGAAAATATCGTCGGCGAAGTCGGCAAGGGCTTTGAAGTTCTGGCCCGCTTCTTTCCATCGAGCAATTCCTATGCGGCGGCAAGCGTGCTCGGCGTCGCCGTCGCGCTCTACGAGAAGGCCGAACAGTGGGCCAAGCTGCGCGTGCAGGGCGGCAAGCCGTTGATCGAGCATGATGGCATCCGCACCCAGCTCGTGGAGATGAAGATGCTGATTGATGCTTCCCGTTCTTACATTCACCGGGCCTGCTGGCTGGCCGACCATCAGGATCAAGGCTGGGACAGAACGCTTGGCGCCCTGCCCAAGGTCATGGCGTCGCAGACCGCTTGGAAGATCGCCACCTGGACCCTCGAGATCCACGGCGGTAGCGGCTACATGAAGGAGGTCGGCGTCGAGAAGCTGGTACGCGACGCCGCCGCCTTCCTGCATTCCGACGGCGTCAACCGCACGCTGTTCCTGAAGGCCGCCAACTTCATGTTCGCGTAAGAGAGCGAGCTATAGACGTGTTTTGAGCTTGCGCCTTCGTTCAGGGGGCCCCGCTTCCACATGGACGGGTGGCGCGCGGGCCGCTATGACCTTTGCACCATGGCCGAGGCCGAAACACTAGCCCAGCAACACCCAGGTCCGGCGCTGGCGGCGGACGCGCCCGTCACCGCCGACCCACCGGCCGCGCAGGCCGGCGGCATCCTCACCGTCGATCTCGGCGCGCTCGAAGCCAATTGGCGTGCGCTGTTGCGCCTCGTCACGCCCGCGGAATGCGCCGCGGTTATCAAGGCCGACGGCTATGGCTGCGGCATCGAGCCGGTCGCCACCCAGCTGGCGCGCGCCGGCTGCAAGACTTTCTTCGTCGCCGACCTCGACGAAGCCCGGCGCGTGCGCAGCGTCGCATCGGAGCCGGCGATCTATGTGCTGAGCGGCCTGATGCCCGGCACCGCAGCCGCTTTCGCCGATATCCGCGCGCAGCCGGTGATCGGGAGTTTGGTCGAGCTGGCGGAATGGGACGCCTTCTGCACCGCCAATCAGTGGCGCGGCGGCGCCGCGCTCCATGTCGACACCGGCATGAACCGGCTCGGCGTTTCGGTTGACGAGGCGGCGGCGCTGGCGCCGCGCATCCGGGCTGAGAACCACGGCATCAGTTTGCTGATGAGCCATCTCGCTTGCGCGGAGATACCGGGGCATCCGCTCAATGCGCGCCAGATCGCGGCGTTTCGAGAAGTCCGCATCCTCTACCGCGGCATCCCCTCCTCGCTCGCCAATTCGTCCGGCATTTTCCTCGGGTCAGCTGCGCATTGCGACATCGTGCGGCCGGGGGTGGCGCTCTATGGCGTCAATCCGACGCCGGGGCACACCAATCCGATGCTGCCGGTGGTCGCGTTGCAGGCGCGCATCGTGCAGCTGCGCACGGTGCCGCGCGGCGAGACCGTCGGCTACGACGCGACCTGGACCGCCAAGCGCGCCACCCGGCTGGCGGTGCTGGCGGTCGGCTATGCCGACGGCTACATGCGCTCTGCCAGCGCCTCCGACGAGCGGCCCGGCACCGACGCCATCGTCGCCGGCAAGCGCTGTCCGCTGGCCGGCCGCATCTCCATGGACCTGATGGCGATCGACATCACCGACCTGCCCGACAACGCGGCGCGGCGCGGCGATCTTGTTACGCTGATCGGCGGCGAGATCAGCGTCGACGACGTAGCAAGCGTGGCCGGCACCCTCGGCTACGAGGTGCTCACCAGCCTGGGGCGGCGGTATCACCGCGTTTACCGGGGGTGAGGCTGTCGGCCGGGGTCGGCACTGACTCCGCTCATTCCCGCCCATGCGGGAATCCAGTCACGATCTCGCGGCTGCACCTGCGGCACTGGGTCCCCGCGTTCGCGGGGACGAGCGGGTAAAGTCGTGGCCCGCAAATCCCCTAGTATCAGCACTTTCTTAAAGAATGTTCTTGTAATGTTCTCATGGTCGTTTTAGCGTCCCATAGAGCATTTCGAGGCCGATTCCCCCATGTCCAAGCGCAGCCTGACCTTCATCTGCCAGAACTGCGGCGCTGCCTTCAGTCGCTGGCAGGGCAAATGCGAGGCCTGCGGCGAATGGAACACGTTGTCGGAAGAAGGCGCCGAGCGCCCCGCCGGTCCCGGCCGCGGGCCCCGCAAGGGCCGGCTGTTCGCGCTCGAGCCGCTGGCGGGCGAAGCCCATGACGCGCCCAGGCTGCCTTCGGGCGTCGCCGAATTCGACCGCGTCACCGGCGGCGGCTTTGTGCGCGGCTCGGTGCTGCTGGTGGGCGGCGACCCCGGCATCGGCAAATCGACACTGCTGATCCAGGCCGCCGGCGCCATGGCGCGCGCCGGCCACCGCGCGATCTATATTTCCGGCGAGGAGGCGGTGGCGCAGGTGCGCCTGCGCGCCGAGCGGCTGGGCCTGAGCGACGCGCCGGTGGAGCTGGCGGCGGAGACCGCGGTCGAGGACATCATCGCCACGCTGTCGGAAGGCAAGACGCCGCGGCTGATCGTCATCGATTCTATCCAGACCATGTGGACCGACATGGTCGAATCCGCGCCCGGCACCGTCACGCAAGTGCGCGGCTCGGCGCAGGCGCTGATCCGCTTTGCCAAACGATCCGGCGCGGCCATCATCCTGGTCGGCCATGTCACCAAGGACGGCCAGATCGCGGGGCCGCGCGTGGTCGAGCACATGGTGGACGCGGTGCTCTCGTTCGAGGGCGAAGGCTCGCACCAGTTCCGCATCTTACGCGCCGTGAAAAACCGCTTCGGGCCGACCGACGAGATCGGCGTGTTCGAGATGACCGGCGCAGGC
>CAYLMY010000226.1:0-4972 GCA_964384635.1 uncultured Undibacter sp. | reverse complement strand
CCGGCGGCGAACGCATTCCGACCATGGCCGAGGTCAAGGAAATCCAGCGCCGCCTCAACGCGCGCGGCTTCAAGACCGACGGCGTCGACGGCCGCACCGGCAGCGACACCATCAAGGCCATCCTCGCCTTCGAGAAAAAGGTCGGCATGAAGCCGGCCGACGGCTATGCCGGCTTGAAGGTTTTGGCCCGATTGCGTCAGGGCCCGTAATCCGGTTGGATGCGGCACGCCGCTGAGGGGCGGCTCATGTGGGGTTTTGACGCCGTGACGGATTCCAAGCGACAGCGCGCGCCGGCGCAAGGCCCTCGCGACGGCGCATTGGCCGCGGTCGATCGGCCGGTTCCCTCCGGCGTCAACGCGGCCCAGTTCGGCAGCGATGTCGTGGCCGATGCACTGCGCGCGACCGGTGTCGCCTACATCGCACTCAATCCGGGTGCGAGCTACCGCGGCTTTCACGACAGTTTGGTCAATTATCTCGGCAATGAGCGGCCCCAGATTCTGCTCTGCCTGCACGAGGAAAGCGCTATCGCCATCGCACATGGCTACGCCAAGGTCACAGGCCGCGCCATGGCGGCGATGGTGCATTCCAATGTTGGGCTCATGCACGGCACCATGGCCATCTTCAACGCCTGGTGCGACCGCATGCCGATCCTCGTTCTCGGCGCCACCGGGCCGGTCGACGCCGTCAAGCGCCGGCCCTGGATCGACTGGATCCACACATCGCGCGACCAGGGCGCGCTGGTGCGCGGCTACACCAAATGGGACGACCAGCCGGCATCGCCCGCAGCCGCGCGCGAAGCGGTGCTGCGCGCCGCCTGGATCGCCAACACGCAGCCGTGCGGGCCAACCTACGTCAATCTCGACGCCGGCATGCAGGAGGAAAAACTCACCGAACCAGTGCCGGCGATCGAGACGCAGCGCTTCATGCCGGAGATCGCCAGCGCGCCCGCCGCCGACATCGTCGAAAAGGCTGCCGCGCTCTTGCGTGGCGCAAAGCGGCCGCTGATTCTCGCCGGTCGCCAATCCCGCGATCTTGACGCTTGGAATGCGCGCATTGCGCTCGCCGAGCAGCTTAATGCTCGCGTCGCCACCGACATCAAAGTTGGCGCAGCGTTCCCGACCGACCATCCGCTACATATCGGCGCGCCAAGTTTCATCGCGCCGGCGCCCGATGCGCTGGACGCCATCCGCGCAGCCGACGTTATCCTCAGCCTCGACTGGATCGATATCGCGGGCACGCTCCAACAGACCGGCAACACCACCGCGAAGATCGTGCAGGTCTCGAACGACCATCATCTGCACAATGGCTGGAGCATGGATTATCAAGGCCTGCCGCCGGTCGATGCGTTCATTGCCTGCGCGCCCGAAGCCGCGGTGCCGGCGCTCATCGAAGCGCTCGGGCCCGGCAAGCCGCGCGCGGTGCCCGCCAACAAGGCCGCGCCGTTCAAGCCGGAAGGCGACAAGCTCACCGTCGATCATTTGGCCGACGCATTGCGCCGCGCGGTAGGGACACGCCCCTGCTCGCTCACCCATGTCTCGCTGTCCTGGAACGGCGCCAGTTGGCCGTTTAACCATCCGCTTGACTATCTCGGCTCCGACGGCGGCGGCGGCGTCGGCGGCGGGCCCGGCATTTCGGTCGGCGCCGCGCTGGCCTTGCAAGGCAGCGGGCGCTTGCCCGTCGCCGTCTGCGGCGACGGCGATTTCCTCATGGGCGTCACCGCGCTGTGGACAGCGGCGCATTACCGAATCCCGCTGCTGATGGTGGTCGCCAATAACCGCTCCTTCTTCAACGACGAGTTGCACCAGGAGCGCGTCGCCCGCATGCGCGGCCGCCCGGTCGAGAACCGCTGGGTCGGTCAGCGCATCTCCGATCCCGACATCGATCTCGCCGCCATGGCGCGCGCGCAAGGCGCAGTTGGCTTCGGCCCGGTCACGGCGATCGGCGACCTCGCCGCCACTTTCGACAAAGCCATTGCCGCGGTCGAAGCCGGCGGCGTCGCGGTCGTCGATGTGCACGTGGAACCGGGCTACAGCGCCGCCATGACCGCGGTCATGACCCGCAAGAGCAGCTGACGATGGCAACCACCGCGGCCAGCGCCGGCGATGCCATCCTGGTGGTGGACGACATCACCGTGCGCTTCGAGACCGCGGAAGGCCCGATCACCGCGGTCGACGACGTTTCCTTCCACGTCAAGCCCGGCGAATTCCTCTCGGTCATCGGCCCGTCCGGCTGCGGCAAGTCGACCTTGTTCAACGTCATCGGCGGGCTGCTCAGCCACCATCAAGGCACCGTCACCGTCGCCGGCGAGACGATTTCCAGCCCGCACAAGTCGATCGGCATGGTGTTCCAGGAGGAGTCGACCTTCCCCTGGCGTAACGTAACCGACAATGTCGCCTTCCCGCTCGAACTCGTCGGCATGCCGCGCGACAAGCGCATCGCGCTTGCGCGTCATTTTATCGCACTGGTCGGGATCGACGGCTTTGAGAACCGCTATCCCGGCGAACTCTCCGGCGGCATGCGCCAGCGCGTGTCGCTTGCCCGCACGCTCGCGGCCGCGCCGAAAATCCTGCTGATGGACGAGCCCTTCGCCGCGCTCGACGAGCAAACCCGCCTGCTGCTCGGCGACAAGGTGCTGCAAATCCAGCAACAGTTGAAGCAGACCACGCTGCTGATCACCCACAACATCACCGAAGCCGTGCAGATGTCCGACCGCATTCTGGTGATGACCTACCGGCCGGGCAAGGTGAAACGCATCGTCGATATCGACCTGCCGCGCCCGCGCACCTCGGAAATCGTCGGCAGCGAGGCCTTCGGCCGCTATGTGGCGCAGATCTGGAACGACCTGCGCGAGGAGGCGAGCCGCGGCATGCGCGACGAGGAATCGCACGTGCTGCATCATCATCACGGTGGCGCATGACAGACGCGACCGCGACCCAACGCCCGGCCCGCGCGCAAGTCGCGCCCGCCGTCATCGGCTTCGCCACCGTCACGGCGACGCTTTTGCTTGCCGAGCTGCTGATCCAGATCGGCGCGATCAACCGCTACATTGTGCCGCCGCCGTCGGAAGTGATTGAGGCCTTCCGCCAGATCGTGGTCGAGGAGCACATCTTCAGGCGCTTTCTGCTGACGGCGGCCGAATGCCTCACCGCCGGCGTCATGCTCACGCTGTGCGGCGTCGCAAGCGGCGTACTGATGCACCGTTTCAGGCTGTTGCAGCGGGCTTGCGAGACTTGGGTCGCCGCCATGGCCTCGGCGCCGTTGGTGCTGATGTATCCGCTGTTCCTGGTGATCTTCGGCCGCAACGCCTTGACCATCATCATGATGGGCTTCATCGCTGGCCTGCCGCCGGTCATTCTCAAGACCATCGAGGGGATTACCGCCACGCGTAAGGTGCTGGTCGATGTGGGGCGCAGCTTCAATCTCAACGCCACGCAGCAGTTCTGGAAAATTCTGTTCCCGGCGGCGCTGCCGACCATTTTCGTCGGCGTGCGGCTGGGGCTGATCTTCGCGCTGATCAACGTGGTCGGCACCGAATTCCTGATCAATTACGGCGGGCTCGGCCAGCTCATCACCGATCTCGCCGAGCGCTACGACCTTGCCGGCACCTATGCCGCGATCTGCGTCGTCATTCTGGTGAGCGTGTTGTTCTTCATGGCGCTGGAGAGGATCGAGCGATGGCTGAGACCGGTCGACTGAGAGGGGCGGCGGCGGCCGGCCCGCTGATCGGTCCGGTAACGCTGCTGCGCGCCGCCATCATCTTGGGCGTGCTGGCGCTGTGGGAGTTCCTTGCCCATTCCGGCTGGCTCTACCGCGACGTTGTGCCGTCTCTGCCGGCGATCGCGCGCGCGCTGGTCGCGCTGCTCTTGCAAGGCGAATATTATTTCAATCTCGGCGTCACCGCGGGCGAGATCGGCATGGGCTTGCTGATCGGCGGTTCGGCCGGTCTCGTGGTCGGCATCGTGCTCGGCGCCAACCGATTCCTGTCGAAGGCATTCGAGCCCTATCTTTATTATCTGGGACCCACGCCCAAGATCATCTTCCTGCCAATCGCCATCATGTGGTTCGGCGTCGACACCCCTTCCAAGATCGCGCTCGGCACCTTTTCCTGCTTCTTTCCGATCACGCTCAGCGTCGCCGCCGGCATGCGTCAGATCGATCCGGTGCTGATCCGCGTCGGCCAGAGCTTCCGCGCCAATACGCTGCAGATGGTGCTCAAAATCTACCTGCCGGCTATGCGTCATCCGATCATCAACGGCCTGCGCCTCGGTTTCGGCTTCGCGCTGATCGGCACGCTGTTGGCGGAGACCCGGCTGTCCAACAAGGGCATCGGCTTTCTGATCATCCGCGCCTACGACACTTTCAACATGCCGCGCATGTACGCCATGCTGATCGTGCTGTTCGTACTGGCGATCGGGGTTAATGCGCTGATCGGCCGCCTCGGCGGGCTCGAGCGCATCCGCCGCGCCTAGGCCGGCGAATCAAAACCGCAGGCGATCCAGACCTTGTGGCTTTCCGGCTCGATCAGGAAGCGGATGAAGTCCGCCGCCGCACCGGCGACCGCGCTCGCGCGCGTCACGCCGGCGCCATAGACGATATTCAGCTGCAGCGCCGGCGGCAGCACGCCCGCCAGGGCAACGCCAGCGGCATCGACGATCTCGCTTTTCGGGAAGATGCCGATCTCGGCCTCACCGGCGGCGATCATGGCGACGCCGCCGGCCAGCCCCGCTCGATGGACGACACGGGACCCGAGCGCTTCGCCAAGCTCAAGCTCCCTAATGATCTTGTCGCTCTGTGCGCCGCTCGGCGTGGCGCCGGGCGGGGCATGCACGATCGCGCGCGCCGCAAGCAGCGCCTCGCGAAGCGCCGCGGGCGTCGAGACATCGGGCAGTTTGCCGCCCGCCTTGACGCCGACGGCAAGCCCGATAGTGGCGAGCGCCGCGCGGCCGGCCGGCAGCACCGTGCCGTCCTTGAC
>CAYLMY010000225.1:0-4973 GCA_964384635.1 uncultured Undibacter sp. | reverse complement strand
TGTCGAGGCCGGTTGTGCCAGGGGGATAATCACGGCGGGCGCCGTCGGGAAAGGTCAGCGCGACCATCAGCGTCTCCTTGCTCACTCGCTGCCTACGAATGCAGGTAAGCGTTATTGGGCAGGGATATAGCAGCCGAATCGGGCGGCGCAACAGCCATCAAGCCGCCGGGCGCCCCAAAAGGCCGCTGCGGGTGATGGTAGCCACAGCGAGCACCGCCAGCGACACCATGAGCCCGCTCAAGTTGCCGAGGAACTGGCTGGCCGCATCGATATTGCTGCCGATGGCGAAGCCGAGGCCGAGATAGGCCGAGGTCCATGCGAGGCGGCCCAGTCCCGAGAACAACAGGAACGAGGACCAGCGGTAACGGCTCAAGCCTGCGAGCAGGCTGGCGAGCGAGCTCAGATGCGACACCAGCGTGCGCGTGAACAGCACCGTCAATCCGCCCCAGCGTGCAAACAGCGCCTGCACGCGCGCGAAACGCGCGGGCGAATAGCCGATCCAGCGGCCATGACTGATGAGAAAATTCTCGCCGACCAAGCGGCCGATCAGAAACGCAATCGCGTCGCCCGCCATCGAGGCCACGATCGCGATCACGGCGGCCCACAGCCACTGGATTTCTCCGAGCGCGGCCAGCGAGCCGGCCAACACGGTCACTAAGCCGGTCGGCACCGGCAAACCGAGGGCGCCGAGCAGCAGCGTCGCTGCCAGCGCCGGATAGCCGTAGGCAAGCACCGCCGACAGCACGCGGTCGCCCAATCCGCCTTGCGTCTTGTCCTCACCACCCGCTGACGGCGCGCTGGCGCCGATGGCGCGCTGCACCTGGCGCACGAAATCGAAGCGCGAGATGCCGCGCCGATCGGCGATCGCCTTGAGACTATCGTCACGGTTGGTGGCGGGCGGCAGGTCGAGGCGTGCGATCAGTTCGTCCGCCGGCACGCGATAGGTTGCCGCCACGTGATCGAGCGTCATCCAGGCGCGCAGGCTGCTCACCTGTGGGCGGCCGGCTTCGTAGGCCGAGCGCAACAGCAGGAACGAGCCATAGCTGCGCAAGCCGAAGAGGATCACGGCGAGCGCGATCACCAGCGTGAGGATGCGGGCTGTGCGTTTGCTCATCGCGACCCGGGCGGCACCTCGTTCGTCCCCCGCCAGCGTCCGTAACGCCACGGCGTCCACCAATGGGCGCGCGCCGGGATCACATGCGGCACGAAATCGAGGCCGGACGTGCCCCAGGGCTGGCAGCGCAGGATGCGCGCGAGCGCCATCCAGCCGCCCGCCCACAAGCCGAAGCGCGTGATCGCCTCGTCGGCGTAGTCGGAGCAAGTCGGCAGGTGCCGGCAACGCGGGCCGATCACGCCCGCCAGCGTGTAGCGATAGGCCAGCACCAGGGCGCGGCCGGCGCGGCGGGGCAGGCGGCGGAAAAAATTGACGGCCTCCCCCACCGGCGGGGGAGGTGACGACGCGTCTCGCGTCATAGCTTCACTCCGCCGCTTGCTTCTGTGTTCTCTTGGCCTCGATCTGATCGAGCGCGGAGACCACCGCATCGAAGGTGAGCAGCGTCGAGGCATGGCGCGCCTTGTAGTCGCGCACCGGCTCGAGCACCGCGATGTCGGCCCATTTGCCGGCGGGTGGCGGGCCGTTTTCCTTCAGCATCTTGCGCACGGTCTCGCGCAACTCGCGCAATTCGGCGGGCTTCGCGCCAATGACATGGCGGGCCATGATCGAGGAGGAGGCCTGGCCGAGCGCGCAGGCTTTCACGTCATGGGCAAAATCCGAAACCGCGCCGTGATCCATCTTGAGGTCAACGGTGACGGTGGAGCCGCACAACTTGGAATGGGCGGTGGCGCTGGCGTCGGGTGCCGAAAGCCGCCCCAGGCGAGGGATATTGCCTGCCAGTTCCAGGATTTTGGCGTTGTAAACATCGTTCAACATTGAGATTTTTGCCGGTTTCCCGCCTGCGGATTGCCTAAGCCGTGCAATCGAATATATAGGGGCGAGACCTGCGGCGCGAGAAGGGTTCTCAAGGCCTCAGGCCATGGCATCGAGCCATGCAGAATGGGAATGCAGCGTCCAGGCGCGGCGGATTGGACTTAATCGATTCGTCGGGCATTAATAGACGCGGCCACCCGGTGACACTCCCGGCGCCATCCCGCTTAAGGGTGCGTGCCGGTCGAACGGAGAGACCCGTAATGGACGCGAAGAACACCAACATTACACCCTGGCCGAAGCAGGGCCTGTCCGAGCATGTGCGGGCGGCGCCGACGCCGGTTGAGCCGCGCCCCTCGCGCGAGCAGGCGGAAGAAGCCGTGCGCACGCTGATCGCCTATGCCGGCGACGATCCCAAACGCGAGGGCGTGGTGGAGACGCCCAAGCGCGTGATCGACGCCTATGAGGAGCTCTACCAGGGCTACCGCGAGTGCCCGGTGGAGGTGCTCGACCGCACCTTCAGCGAGACCGGCGGCTACGACGACTTCGTGCTGGTCAAGGACATCTCGTTCAACTCGCACTGCGAGCACCACATGATGCCGTTCTTCGGCAAGGCGCACGTCGCCTATATGCCGGTGGAGCGGGTGGTGGGTCTCTCCAAGCTGGCGCGGCTGATCGACGTCTACGCCCGGCGTTTGCAGACGCAGGAGCATCTGACCTCGCAGGTGGCGACCGCGATCGACGAGATCCTGAAGCCGCGCGGCGTGGCGGTGATGATCGAGGCCGAGCACATGTGCATGTCGCTGCGTGGGGTGGAGAAGCCCGGCGCGCTGACCGTGACCACGCATTTCACCGGCGCGTTCCGTGACGATCCGAATGAGCAGGTGCGTTTCATGACCATGCTGCGCGGGGCGGAACGTTAGCCCCGCGTAACCCACGCGAGGCGAGTTTGGCCGATCAATCAGAAATCGAGGAAGGCTTGGCCTTCGCGCCGCAATTCGGCGCGGATGGGCTCGTCACCGCGGTCGTCACTGACGCTAAGTCGGGCGACGTGCTGATGGTCGCGCACATGGACGCGGAAGCGCTTCGCCGGACTATCGAGAGCGGGGAAGCCTGGTACTACAGCCGCTCGCGCAAAAAGCTTTGGAAGAAGGGCGAGAGCTCCGGCCATGTGCAGCGTGTGGTCGAATTGCGCGTCGATTGCGATCAGGACGCGCTCTGGCTCAAGGTCGAGCAGCAGGGCCCCGGCACCTGCCACACCGGGAGGCGCTCGTGCTTCTACCGCGCGGTGCCGCTCGGCAAGGGTGGCGCGGTGACGCTCGAATTCCGCGACGCCGAGCAGACGTTCGACCCGAAGGCCGTATACGGCAAGCCATGACCGCGGCGCCGGGCGTCGACTTGCGGCTCGATGCGCGCGCACAAGGCTGCATCGCCTATCTCACGCTCGACAACCGCGCCAAGCTCAACACGCTCGACAGTGCGCTGATGCGCGAGTTCATTAATGCGGTCGAAGGGCTCGCCGCGCGCGACGACTTGCGCGCGCTGGTGCTCACCGGTGCCGGCGACAAGGCATTCATCGGCGGCGCCAATATCCCGGAGATGGCGGCGCTTGGCCGTTCCAGCGCGCGCGATTTCATCACGCTGGTGCACCGGACCTGCGATTGTTTGCGCAAGCTGCCAGTGCCGGTGATCGCGCGCATCGATGGCTATACGCTGGGAGCCGGGCTGGAAGTCGCGGTGTCCTGTGATCTGCGCGTGGCTTCGAGCAGGGCCAAATTCGGCATGCCAGAAGTAAAGGTCGGCCTGCCGTCGGTGGTGGAGGCGGCGCTCATCCCGCGCCTGATCGGATTTGGCCACGCGCGTGAGCTGATGATGCTGGGCGAAACAATCGATGCCGAGACCGCCCTGCGCTGGGGCCTGGTCGAGCGCGTGGTTCCGCCGGAGGCGCTCGATGCGGAAATCGAGCGCGTGGTGGCGGCTTTGCTTTCCGCCGGGCCAAAGGCGGTGCGCCAACAAAAGGCGCTGATGCGCGAGTGGGAGAAACTGCCGGCGGACGCCGCCATTGCGGCCGGCATCGACGCCTTCGTGCGGGCCTATGAGACCGACGAACCCAAGCGCATGCTGTCGGGTTTTGCGAAGCGCAAACGAGATTAACCACAACCCGTTCATTCCCGCGCAAGCGGGAATCCAGTTCTTTTTTGTGAGTCGGGTCGTGCAGCCCTGGGTCCCCGCTTTCGCGGGGACGAACGGGAGAGGCCTGCGCGACTAAGATTTGACGGATTCAAGCAGCCGCTGCGCCCGCACAAGATGCGGGCGGTCGTACATCTTGCCGTCGATGCCGACGGTGCCGGCGCCCGGCTTGGCCGCGAAGGCGGCGACCACGGCTTTCGCTTTTTCGATTTGCTCGCTTGTAGGCGTGAACACGGCGTTGATCACCGGCACCTGCGCCGGATGAATCGCCAGCCGTCCGGTGAAGCCGTCGCGGCGCGCCATCTCGGTATCGCGGCGCAGGCCTTCGCTATTGCGGAAATCTACAAAGACCGTCTCGATCGCCGGCACTTTCGCTGCTGCCGCGCCATAGAGGCACATGGCGCGCGCGATGCGATAGGGCTCGGTGAGGGTGCCGTCCGCTTCGCGGTTGGCTTCGGCACCCAGCTCGGCCGATAAATCCTCCGGGCCCCAGGTCAGCGCGATCAGCCGCGCGCTGGAATCGCGAAACGTGCCGGCGAGAAACAGCCCGGCGGCCGATTCCACCGCCTGCGCCAGGATTTTCACAGAGCCTTCCGTCAGGCCGGCCACGGCCTCGCGCGCGGTCAGCTTGGCATCGAGATGCACCACCGAGGCGCCGCCTTCGGCCTTGGGAAACAGCACCGCGTCCGGTCGGCCGGCGACGATGGCGTCGAGATCGGCGTCGGTCATGCCGGTGTCGAGGCCGTTGATGCGGACAAGGAGGCGGGGCCGTTCAACCTTCGCTGTCGCATCCTTCAAGAAAGCGAGCGCGAGTTTGCGCGCTTCGTCCTTGCGCTCGGGCGCGATCGAATCCTCCAAA
>CAYLMY010000224.1:2762-4984 GCA_964384635.1 uncultured Undibacter sp. | reverse complement strand
CCGTGCGCGCGCCGCCGGCGCCGAAGCGGCGCTCGATATAGTCGATCACCATCTGCTTGAAATCGGCGCTCAAGGTCGGCCCGCGCAGCGTGGCGGCTTTCTTGCCGTCGATGAACACCGGCGCCGTCGGCTGCTCGCCGGTGCCGGGCAGCGAGATGCCAATGTCGGCGTGTTTGGACTCGCCCGGGCCGTTGACGATGCAGCCCATGACCGCGACGTTGAGGGTCTCGACGCCCGAATAGCGCGTCTTCCATGCCGGCATGGAGTCGCGGATGAAGCTTTGGATGTCGGAGGCCAGTTCCTGGAACGTGGTCGAGGTGGTGCGCCCGCAGCCGGGACAGGCCGCGACCAGCGGCACAAAGGTGCGCAGACCCATGGTCTGCAGCAATTCCTGCGCCACCTGCACTTCGCGCGTGCGGTCGCCGTTCGGCTCGGGTGTCAGCGAGATGCGGATGGTGTCGCCGATGCCTTGTTGCAACAGCACGCCCATGGCGGCGCTGGAGGCGACGATGCCTTTGGAACCCATGCCGGCTTCGGTGAGGCCGAGATGCAGCGCGTAGTCGGAGCGGCGCGCCAGCTCCGCATAGACCGCGATCAGGTCCTGCACCGCCGATACCTTCGCCGACAGGATGATGCGGTTCTTCGGCAGGCCGATCTCTTCGGCGCGCGCGGCCGACAACAGCGCCGACTGCACCATGGCCTCGTGGGTGACTTCGCGCGCGTCGCGCGGATTTGTCGATTTCGAATTCTCGTCCATCAGCCTTGTGAGCAATTCCTGATCGAGCGAGCCCCAGTTGACGCCGATGCGCACCGGCTTGCCGTATTGAAGCGCCATCTCGACGATCTGCGTGAATTGCGGATCGCGCTTGTTCTTGAAGCCGACATTGCCGGGATTGATGCGATACTTGTCGAGCGCCTCGGCGCAGCCCGGATGATCGGCCAAGAGCTTATGCCCGATGTAATGGAAGTCGCCGACCAGCGGCACGGCGACACTCATCTGCGCCAGCCGCGCCTTGATCTTCGGCACGGCGGCCGCCGCCTCGTCGCGGTCCACGGTAATGCGCACCAGCTCGGAACCGGCCTTGCTAAGCGCCGCCACCTGCTGCGCGGTGCCCTCCACGTCGGCGGTGTCGGTGTTGGTCATCGACTGCACGACGATGGGGGCGCCGCCGCCGACCATGACGCCGCCGACGTCGACGGGAACCGTTTTATGGCGTGCTTGCGTGCTCATCGGGCTTTTCCGGACCACCGGGGTGCCAGACAAATATGACACGGTCAACGCAAGTAAAAGAGGCCCGCAATGACGAGCTTTATCGCGCCCTATTCACCAACACCAGCCCGCCGGCGACCAGCGCCACCGCGGCGGCAAACGTCGGCGTCAAAGGCTCGCCCAGCACCAGATGCCCGGCGGCGACCCCGAACAGCGGCGTCAGGAAGGTGAAAGCCGAGAGCCGGTTGGCGGAATAGCGCACCACCAGCGCGTACCAGAGCACGAAGGTGACGCTGACGATCCAGAAGGTCTGGTAGGCGAGCGCGCCCATTGCGACGGGTGACGGCATATGGGTGATGCGCTGGCCGGAGACGAAAGCCGCCAGCGCCAGCGCCGGCGCCGAAACTACCAGCTGGTAGAGCATCACCTTCTCAGCAGAGATGCTCACCAGCCGCGTAGTCTTGGTGATCAGGGTGGTGGCGGCCCAGAGCATCGCGCCACCCACCAGCATGACGTCGCCGATCGCCTGGCGCGGGTCGAGCGCCGGCGTTGGAACGCCAAACGCAAGCAACATGCCGGCGAAAGAGAGGCTTAGGCCCAGCCATTGCGCCGGGCTGAAGCGGTCGACGGGCAGGAAGATGCGCGCGCCCAGCACGACGAAGAACGGCGCCAGATAAAGAAACAGCACCGCGCGCGTGGCGGTGGTGTAGGCGAGGCCCTGATAGATCAAGGTGAACTCGGCGCTGAAGCAAATCCCGACAATGAGGCCGGCGGCCAGCGTGCCGTCGCGCGTTAGCAGCCGCACGCCCCGCGCCTTGCACCAGGCCGCGACGATCAGCGTGGCGCCGGCCGAGCGGATGGCGGCCTGCACCAGCGGCGGGATGTCGTGGATGGCGAGCTTGGTGGCGACCTGGTTGAAGCCCCAGGACAGGCACAGCAGCACCACGACGCTCGCCGCCAGCGCGTCGAGCGGGCGGGTGGTGTGGTGGTGGGGAGTGGATGGGGCGGACAT
>CAYLMY010000224.1:0-2662 GCA_964384635.1 uncultured Undibacter sp. | reverse complement strand
TTACAATGCGCGCAGATGCCGGAAATCTCGATCACCGGCGTCTTCGGCGTGAAGCCGGCGGCGCGCGAGGCCGACTTGATGGTGTCGGCGACGGCCGCCGAGGCGGCCTCGCCGACCGCGCCGCATTTCTCGCAGATCAGGAACACCACCGGGTCACCGGTCTCGTGATTGTGCACGCAGGCGATAAAGGCGTTGCGGCTTTCGATCCGATGGACAAGTCCCTGCTCGCGCAGGAAGTCGAGCGCGCGATAGATGGTGATCGGCGCCAGCCGCGCGCCGCGCACCGACAAACGATCGATCAGCTCGTAGGCGCCAAGCGGGGCGTGGCTCGCCAGCAGCGCCTCCAGCACGCGCCGGCGCATCGGCGTCAGCCGCTCGTTGCGCCCGGCGCAGATCGCCTCGGCATGGGCGATACCATCGCTGGTGCAGCGGTCGTGGTCGTGGTTAGGCGCCGGGAACACCGCGCGCAAGTTTGTCTTTCGGGCCAATTGCTCCGCCTTTCGAATCCCAAGTGTAGCGCGACTAACGTCGAAGCGTGAAAACCGGGCGCGCCCCCTATATATTGCAATGCAGCAAAAATGGGAGCAGGTTCCCGGCCCTGCTTCAACCCCCATATTCGGCCACGTGGCCGCAGGTAACGAGGACTGCCATGTTGAAAGGCAAGACCGCGCTGGTCACCGGCTCCACCTCCGGCATTGGGCTGGCGATCGCCCGCGCGCTGGCCAAGGACGGCGCCCATGTGATGCTCAACGGCTTCGGCGACAAAGGCGAGATCGAGACGATCCGCGCCGGCATCGAGAAGGAGTTCGGCGTCAAGGCGCGCTACTCATCAGCGGATATGAGCAAGCCGACCGAGATCGCCGCCATGATCGCCGCCACCGAGAAGGAATTCGGCGCGCTCGACGTGCTGGTCAACAATGCCGGCATCCAGCACGTCGCCAACATCGAGGATTTCCCGGTCGAGAAATGGGACGCGGTCATCGCCATCAACCTTTCGTCGTCGTTCCATACCATCCGCGCCGCGGTGCCCGGCATGAAGAAGCGCAAATGGGGCCGCATCATCAACATCGCCTCGGCGCACGGATTGGTGGCAAGCGGGCAGAAGGCGGCTTACGTGGCGGCCAAGCATGGTGTCGTGGGCTTGACCAAAGTGGTGGCGATCGAGACGGCCAACGCCGGCATCACCTGTAACGCCATCTGCCCGGGCTGGGTGCTGACGTCGCTGGTGGCACAGCAGATCGAGGCGCGCGCCAAGGCGGCGGGGCAATCGTTCGACGAGGCCAAGCGCGTGCTGGTGTCGGAGAAGCAGCCGATGCACGAATATACCAGTCCTGAGAATATCGGCGCGCTCGCCGTGTTTCTTTCGAGCGATGCGGCCGCGACGATTACCGGCTCGGCCTATTCGATCGACGGCGGCTGGACCGCGCAGTGACGTTCTCAACGTCATTCCGGGGCGCGAGCGCAGCGAGCGAACCCGGAATCCAGACACGCGCACTGATTATGTATCTGGATTCCGGGTCCGGCGCTGACGCGCCGTCCCGGAATGACAGTAAGGGCGATCAATGATCGAATTTCTTTCGCGCGCCTTCGGGGGCGACAAGCCGGGCAATCCGAAAAGCGGCAAACGCATCAATCTGGCGCTGCAGGGCGGCGGCGCCCACGGCGCCTTCACCTGGGGCGTGCTTGATCATCTGCTCGAAGATGGCCGGCTCACGGTCGAAGGCATTTCCGGCACGTCCGCCGGCGCGGTCAACGCGGTGATGCTGGCCGACGGGCTCAAGCGCGGCGGGCCGGAAGAAGCGCGCAAGCGACTCGCCGATTTCTGGCGGGCGACCAGCCTGGGCGGCGATCTGCCGGCGGTGCAGCGCGCGGTGCTAAACCGCTTGTTCTCGCTAGTGCCGAGCGAGGGCTCGCCTACCTTCGACTGGCTGAACGCCTGGTCGCGATACTTGTCCCCGTACGACGTCAATCCGCTCAACATCAACCCGCTCAAGGACTTGATCGAGCGCTTCGTCGATTTCGAGGGGCTTCGCGCCGATAGCCGACCGATCTTCATCGCCGCCACCAATGTGCAGACCGGGCGGCTGCACATCTTCCCGCACGAGAAGATTTCCGCCGAGGCGGTGATGGCCTCGGCCTGCCTGCCGGCGGTGTTCCGCGCGGTGGAAATCGACGGCGTGCACTACTGGGACGGCGGCTACCTCGGTAACCCAGTGCTTTATCCGTTCTTTCGCTCTAACGACAGCGAGGACGTGCTGATCGTGCAGATCAACCCCATTGTTCGCAGGAAGTTGCCGACCTCGACGCGCGAGATCATGAGCCGTGTCAGCGAGATCACCTTCAATTCCTCGCTGCTGGCGGAATTACGCGCGATCGAGTTCGTCAACCGGCTGATCGACCAGGGCCGCGTGCCGCGCGGCACCGGCAAGAACGAATATCGCCGCATCAACGTGCACCGCATCGTGCTCGAGGGTCTAGGCGAGCGCTTCGCCTCGGCCACCAAGTTGCGCAACGACTACGAATCTTTCCAGCTGCTACGCAAGCTCGGCCAGCGCGCCGCCCGGCGGTTTCTCGACGCCCATTACGGATCAATCGGCGTCGAGAGCAGCATCGACCTCAAGGCCGAGGTGTATTCGGAGCGGGGGTAGCTGCTTCGCGCTGA
>CAYLMY010000223.1:3495-5035 GCA_964384635.1 uncultured Undibacter sp. | reverse complement strand
GCTGGCGCCGCTCGCGCTTGTTCTCGTGCAGCCCGCGGCCGCATCGGCGCAGGCCTATGAGAAACCGCCCTCGTTCAATGCCGCGCAACTTCCCGGCATCAAGCGGATCGGCGCCAACTACACCATCCGGAATCCGGTGCGCAGCGACGGCATCTTGCGCGTCTACGTGCTGAAGACGCCCTACGGCAACATCACTGTCAACGGCGACGAGATGCTGCACATGCGCATCAACGAACTTAATGCGCTCGCCGAACTGGAGAAGGTGAGCGGCTCGGAAAGCTTCGGCCGGGCGCTGGCCGAGGCCGGCATCAGCCCGCTGAAATTCGCCGGCCAGTTGATCGTCAATCCCATCGGCACCGTGCAAAATACCTTCGCTGGCGTCGGCGCCTTCTTCAACCGTCTCGGTGCCGGCATAAACAATGCCGGTCGGACGCCGGATGACGCGATGGCCGATTTGTTTGGCGTCACCGACCAGCGCCGCAAGCTGGCCGCCGCCTATGGCGTCGATCCTTATACGGATTTTCCGCCGCTCGCCGGCAAGCTCGAGCAATTGTCGCAGGCCGCCGCTGCCGGCGGTCTGGCGGTGTCGGCTGCGCTGTTCGCCATTCCGGGCGGCGGTGTCGCCACGCTTGTGGCGTCCAATCTCGTTACCGCCAACCGCATCAACGATATCGGCATTGAAGAACTGGCGCGCGACTACACGGCAGCGCAAATTCTCGACATCAATCGCGCAGCGCTCGCCAAGATGGGCGTTCGGCCCGAATTGAGCGCCAAGCTGCTTGCCAATCGGAATTTCACGCCGATCGACATGGCGGCCATGGTCGCCGCGCTTGAAAGCATGCATGGGGTGCGGGACCGCGCGGTGTTCGTGGCACGTGCGGCGGCGTCCAACGGCCGCGCCATCGCCTATGTCACGCGGCGGATGGCCGAGTACATGGCGGATGACAATCGTCGGCATCGCGACTATGTACGCTTCGTATCGCTCGCGAAATTCCCTTACGTCGTCACCCGCGACAACCGCGTCACCGCGGTCTTGCCGATTGACGCGCTGTCCTGGACTCGGGAGACCGCGGGAGGCTTTGCCGCGGTGACCAACGACCGCCGGCGGTTCGTGCCGAAGGCGCACGGCCAGATGCGGATCACCGGCATGGCGACCGCTCTGGCCAAGCGGCAGCTGAAGGCGCAAGGCTGGGCCGTGCTGGAGCGCCAGCGGCCTTGAGGCCGGCGCGCCGGCGGTTGCTGCGTAAATCCGGCCTCTGCTATACGCGGCACACCGGATCCCCATAGAGGTTTCAATGTCCGTCGACGCCGATACCGTCCGCCGCATCGCGCATCTCGCCCGCATCGCGGTCGCCGAGGACGAGGTCGAACATCTCAAGGGCGAGCTTAACGCGATCCTCGCCTGGGTCGAGCAGCTCGGCGAGGTGGATGTCGCGGGGGTCGAGCCGATGACCTCGGTGACGCCGATGAAGATGAAAATGCGCGCTGACGAAGTGACCGACGGCGGAATTCCGGAGGACATCGTCAAGAACGCGCCGGC
>CAYLMY010000223.1:0-3395 GCA_964384635.1 uncultured Undibacter sp. | reverse complement strand
ATGTGCATCGCCTGTGAACTCGGTCTGTGGATTGCGATGGACGACTTGCCGGCTGAGCCGCCGCCCGGCTTTCCGCGCGCCAAGCCGGCGGACGATGCGGCGCGCTTTGCCTGCGACGCGCCGCCGCAAGACGTAGCGCCCCCCGCCGAGGACGAGCCGAAGCCGTGAGTGAACTGACCGCGCTAACCTTGGCGCAGGCGCGCGACGGGCTGAAGAAGAAAAACTTTTCCGCCGTCGAACTGGCGCAAGCCCATCTTGCGGCGATCGAGAAGGCGCGCGCGCTTAATGCCTTTGTGCTGGAGACGGCCGAACGCACCGCCGAAATGGCGAAAGCCTCCGACGCGCGCATTGCTAAGGGCGAGGCCAAGCCGCTCGATGGCATTCCGATCGGCGTCAAGGACATGTTCTGCACAGCGAATGTTCGCACCACCGCCTGCTCGCATATCCTCGATAATTTCGTGCCGACCTATGAATCGACCGTCACCGCCAATCTGTGGCGCGACGGCGCGGTGCTCTTGGGCAAGACCAACAATGACGAGTTCGCCATGGGCTCGTCGAACGAGACCTCGTTCTTCGGCCCGGTGATCTCGCCCTGGCGGCGCAAAGGTTCCAACACGCCGTTGGTGACCGGCGGCTCCTCGGGCGGCTCGGCGGCGGCGGTGGCGGCAAACTTATGTCTCGGCGCCACCGGTACCGACACCGGCGGCTCGATCAGGCAGCCGGCCGCCTTCACCGGCACCGTCGGCATGAAGCCGACTTACGGGCGCTGCTCGCGTTGGGGGATCGTGGCCTTTGCCTCCTCGCTCGATCAGGCCGGACCCTTCGCGCGCAGCGTGCGCGATGCCGCCATCCTGCTGCGCTCGATGGCCGGGCCGGACGCCAAGGACACCACCTGCGCCGATCTGCCGGTGCCGGACTACGAGGCGGCAGTCGGCAAATCGGTGAAGGGGCTGCGCATCGGCATCCCGAAGGAATACCGCGTCAAGGGCATGCCGGCGGAGATCGAACAGCTCTGGCTCAAGGGGCGGGAATGGCTCAAAGCAGCCGGCGCCGAACTGGTCGACATCTCGCTGCCGCATACGAAGTACGCGCTGCCGGCCTATTACATCGTCTGCCCGGCGGAGGCCTCGTCCAATCTCGCGCGCTACGACGGCGTGCGCTACGGCTTGCGCGTTGAGGGCCGTGACATCACCGCCATGTACGAAGGCACGCGCGGCGAGGGCTTCGGCAAGGAAGTGCGCCGGCGGGTGATGATCGGCACCTATGTGCTCTCCGCCGGCTATTACGACGCCTATTACCTGCGCGCGCAGAAAGTGCGCACGCTGATCAAGCGCGACTTCGAACAGGCCTTCGACGCCGGCATCGACGCCATGCTGACGCCGGCGACACCGACGGCGGCCTTCGGCATCGGCGAGAAGGCCGACGATCCGATCGCGATGTATCTCAATGACGTGTTCACGGTGACGGTGAACATGGCCGGACTGCCGGGCATTTCGGTGCCGGCGGGACTGGACGGGCAGGGCTTGCCGCTCGGCCTGCAACTGATCGGGCGGCCGTTCGACGAGGAGACGCTGTTCTCGCTCGGCCACGTGCTGGAGCAGGCGGCGGGGAAGTTCACGCCGGAGCGGTGGTGGTGACGCCGCACGCCTATAGGCTCTCACTATCGCAGCCCGACCCGCCGCGCGCGATTTCCGCGCCGCTCGCCGCGCTGTGGTGGGCGAGGAAAGGCGACTGGGAGAAAGCGCACCGCATCGTGATGGACGAGGCGGGGCAAGACGCCGCCTGGGTGCACGCCTATCTGCACCGCGTCGAGGGCGATCTCGGCAATGCCGGCTACTGGTACCGGCAGGCGCGCAAGCCGGCCGCAACCGGCGCGCTCGATGACGAATGGGCGGCGATGGTCGATGCGCTGCTCGAAGCGCAAGGTTGAATCGTTTGCACACCGCCTTTGTGTACAAACGTCCCAACGTGCCCACGCGCAAACATTCCCACCGGCGAATGTTGCGGAAATATCCGCTGCCGCGCTTGGCCGCGCGCGGTGGTAACGTCATACTTGCGGGCAGCGGGGGGAGGATGCCGTGGCCGAGAGCGTTTCGCACGCGGCGGTGCACGAACTCTATGACGCCTATGAGCGGCGCGATTTCGAGCGCGTCGCTGCGCAGATTCATGACGATATCAACTGGGTGATCTATGCGCCGGTGAGCGTGTTTCCGTTCGCCGGTCCCCGCCGCGGCCGCAAGGATGTTATGGAGGTCATGGCCCGCATCGCCGAGAGCTATGCGCTGTTACGCTACAAGCGTGAAATCGTCATCGTCGAAGACGACCGCGCCGCCGTGATGTCGGATGTGAGCTTCAAGCAGCGCGCCACCGAACGCATGCTGCGGTTCCGGATCGCCAACTTCCTGCGCTTTCAGGACGGCCGCATCATCGAGTTTCGCGAATTCATCAACAGCTTCGACGTGGCGGAGCAGGTGCTCGGACACGAGCTGAGAACTTGATGCGCAGATTTCCCTTTAGGGGCCGGTCGCGACGGCGATGAATTTCGAAGAACCATGACAGTCAGCCGCCAACGCACTTCTGCCGTTCCTGCCGACGCCGCTCCTCTGCCGGCGCGAGCCGTGATCGAGGACATTCAGGATGCGTTCCGGCACGGCGATTATGCCCGCATCGCGGCGCGCTACGACGACGACGTCGACTGGCTCTTCTATGGGCCGCCGACGATCTTTCCCGAGATCGGCCACCGCCGCGGCAAGATTGCCGTGTTCCAGGCGTTCGAAGCGCTCAATACGAAATACCGGTTCGACCGGCACGTCACCGAGTGGCTGATCGCCGACGGCGACTGCGGCGCCAGCATCGCCGACGTGACGCTGGTGCAACGCGCCAGCGGTCGCACCATCCGCTGCCGGATTGCCAGCTTCTTCCGGGTCCGCGACGGCCGGGTGGTCGAGTACCGCGGTTTCGTCGACAGTTTCAATGCAGCCGAGCAGGTGCTGGGGCGCGAATTGCCGGTCTGACGCCGTCTTGCCGGCGAGGGCGCGAGCCGTTAGCTCTACGGCATGAACGTGCAGAGCAAACCCGACAAGCTGATCAAGGGCGCGACCGGCGACTGGGAAGTGGTCATCGGCATGGAGGTGCACGCGCAAGTCACCTCCAAGTCGAAGCTGTTCTCCGGCGCCTCGACCGAATTCGGCGGCGCGCCCAACAGCCACGTCTCGCTGGTCGATGCCGCCATGCCGGGCATGCTGCCGGTGATCAACGAAGAATGCATCAAGCAGGCGATCCGCACTGGGCTCGGGCTGAAGGCGACGATCAATCTGAAGTCGGTGTTCGACCGCAAGAATTATTTCTATCCCGACCTGCCGCAGGGCTACCAGATCAGCCAGTACAAGCAGCCG
>CAYLMY010000222.1:0-5241 GCA_964384635.1 uncultured Undibacter sp. | reverse complement strand
GATTTCATGGGCAGCTATCCGCCCGGCGACATGGCGCTCGGCGAATTGCGCGGGCCGATGGCGGAGGAGACCGACTCGTGGCTCAACCGTGTCGCGCTTGGCCTGCCGACGGCGGCGACCACGGTGGAGGAAGCGCACCGCAACCTGATGTTGACCAAGGCTTTGGATTTGTCGGCCAAGCGCAAGGCGCCGGTGAAATTGCCGCTCGATCCGGATGAGGTGAAGGCGGCGGCCTAGGTCTGCTTCGAAATCAGGCGGCGGATCGACTGAATCGAGAACCGATCGGGCGTTTGCCTTGGAATTCGATGACTTGGCGGGCAGTCGCGGGTTTCAGCCGGGTGAATGTGGTGTGGCACTGCTCCAGTTCGCCGGGTGAAATGCCGCGCGCGCCCGCACACATCCGCAGGATGGCCTTGATCGTTTGCCAGGACATTCCGGCCGCCTTACCCATGACCAGCACGGCGTCCGGCCGGTCCTGAATCATCGCTCGATCGACCGCCTCGATCGGAAGACCGCAAAGAACCGCGAGCCCGACCGCAGTCTCCTCGAATTGGTTAGCCGCCGCAAAGATTGCTACTTGGTTTTCGCCGAGCCGACCAGCGGAATGCAGCGATTCGACATGCGCGCGCGCCTCAACATAGTCCCGTGATAGGGTGCTGGCCTCGTCCAGGATCATGGTCGCGGCTTCGGCGACCGCGGATTGGATCATGTTCGCCATCGACGGATGCGCGGCCTCAAGCTTGACCTGGACTGCATGCGAAGCCCTGACGAGCAGCCGCAAGAGATGTTCGCGGGGAATATCGGGCCGCAAGGCAACGCGCGTGGTGAGCTCGTCGTCGCCGGCCGACCGTTTGACCAGGGTCATGTAGCCGCGGTCGGAAAATCGCGCCGCCGGGTTGGAGGCCGTACTAAGCACCACGGGCTGGTTACCGCGTTCGACCAGAACATCGGTGACCGCTTCGTCTAGCGAGCTACGCCGCGAGATGGCGAGCAGGTGCTTTTGGCTTTTGGTGCGCGCGGTCGCGATGAGGATCTCGTTGTCGAGCCGCTGGCACTGTTCGAGCACCGGGCCAGCGACGTCAATTTCGTCGTCTGAGGCCAGAACGCGGCTGATCATGGCAGGCGCGCGCGGAATTTTTGCCAATCGCTTCGCCAGCATGGCCCGCGCCGACAGCTCGATAACCGCGGCGATGCGGACGAACACATCATCGAAAAGCTCGATCTGATTGGTGGAATAGGCGGCAGACCCGGTCACAAAAATGTCGGTGATGCGCGCGAGTATCTCGGCGCGCCGTGCCGGCGTGCCGTTGGCGACGGCATTATCCAGTTCTTGAATCAACGCGGGGAACATCATGCTACGCAATAAATTACTCGAATAAAATGGGTAGCCTCTTAAGACAAAATGCGACAGCAGAATAAATTTTAAAAGAATTCATTAATCACAATCCAAGCGCCTAGCCCGCAGATCGGACCGGGCTCAAACGCACCATCCAAAGGCGCGTTCGCGACTTCGCACGCTAGCGCGCGGCCAACGGCTTGATCGACAATTCTTTTGCCAGCTTGTCGAGCTCGGCCAGCAGCTCCGGCGCGAGCGCCAAGCCGTTGGCCAGCCGGTCGGCGCGGCGCTTGGCGCGCTCTTCGCCCGGCAACCGCACGCTCTCGCTCGGCAGCGTCTTGGAGGCGCGCAGCTCGCGGCTGTGGCGGTCGACTTCCGATCTGAACTGTTCGAGCGGCTGGAAACGCGCTGGATCGAGCGCCACCACGAACTGGCCGGTATTGGTGACCTTGCCGGGCTCGGCGTTGAAGTCAACGCAATCGCGCCCGAACAGCGCGCCGTTGAGTGTGCCGGCGAGCAGTCCCAGCATCAGCGCCAGCCCCGCGCCCTTGTAGCCGCCCATGGGTAGCAGCAGCGCATCGACGGTCTTCTGCGGATCAGTGACGGCGGCGCCGGTTTTCGGGTCCACCATCCAGTTCGGCGGCAGCGGAATGTTTTGCAGGCGATGGTTCTTGATGGTGCCGTAGGACACGATCGAGGTGGCGATGTCGAGCACCAGCGGCGGTTCCTTGCCGGCGGGGATGGCGATCGCCAGCGGATTGGTGCCGAGCAGATTCTCGGCGCCGCCGGCGAGCGGCATGTGGTTGGCGTTGGCGACGGCGGCATAGATGCCGATCATATTGGCTTTGAGCATGAGCGCGGCATAGGTGCCGGCGGCGCCGGCATGGTTTGACATGCGCACGCCGACCCAGGCGACGCCGCATTCGCGCGCCAGCGCGATTGCCGTTTCAGCCGCGCGCGCGACCACCAGATGGCCCATGCCGTTGTCGCCGTCGACCAAAGCAGTCGCCGGCGCGGCGCGCTCGACCTTGATGGCGGGGCGCGGATTGGTGCTGCCGATCTTCAAGCGATTGACGTATTGCGGCAGGCGGAACACACCGTGCGCATCGGAGCCGGTGAGATCGGCTTCCAGCATCAGCTCGGCCACCTTGGCGGCGTCGTCCAGCGGCAGGCCGGATTTGATCATGGCGTCGGTGATCAGGCCGGTGACGGCGGCACAGGGAACGCGGGCGGCTTTGGTTTGGGTGTCGGCTTTCATTGTTTCCCCGGCAACAGCGCCTCGGCGTTCTTGCCGAGGATGGCGGCCTTGGCGTCATCGGCAATCTTCAATTTACCGACGTGTCGCGCGCAATCGAGCATGGCCATGTCGTAGGGGTAGTCGCTGCCGAGCATCACGTGATCCGCCCCCACATGCCCGATGAGGAATTCGAGCACGGCTGCCGAATGCAGGATGGTGTCGTAGAGAAAGCGCCCGGCGATGTCGGTCGGCTGCTTGGCGATGTTCTTCTTCGGCTCGGGGCGCACCTGCCAACCGTGCTGCCAGCGCGCCGCCTGATAGGGCGCGAAACCGCCGCCATGGGCGAGGCAGAATTTCAGCTTCGGATGGCGGTCGAGCACGCCGCCGAAAAAGAGCGACGCCGCGGCGATGGTCGTGTCGAGCGGATTGCCGATCAGGTTGCGCAGATAATAGGACGTCAGCCGGTCGGCGCCGGCGACATCGACCGGATGGATGAAGAGAAAGGCGCCGAGCTCTTCGGCGGTTGCCCATAGCGGCTCGAAGCTCGGATCGTCGAGATTTTTGCCGGGCGTGTGTGAGCCGATCATGGCGCCGCGTAAGTTCAGCTTGGTCATGGCGCGCTTGAGTTCGTCGGCGGCGCGCTTCGGATCCTGCATCGGCAGCGTGGCAATGCCCCAGAAGCGGTCGGGGTGGGCGGCGATGTGCTTGGCGATTTGCGCGTTCTGGATGGCGGCGGTGGCGGCTGTGAGCGTAGCATCCTGATTGTAGAGATAGGTTTGCGGCGTGGCCGAAAGCACGTGTACGTCGACGCCGGCCGCGTCCATGTCGCGCAAGCGCTGCGCAAGGTCGAAGCCGCCGCGCGGGAACGGCCGGTAGGCGACGCCGCCCACGTCAAGCACCGACGCAGTCTCATCGATGGGCGTGATGGTCACCGGCACCTTCGGCGCTTCCTTGCGCAACAGGGCGGCCGTCTCCTCGGTGAGCACGTGGGTGTGGCAGTCGACGGTACGCAGCTTACTCATTTCGTCCTCTGAAATGGGCCGCGCGATACGCCGGCCAAGACGCGCTTGAGTGACGCACCCCGCAGGCCGGCGCAAGCCCCTGTCGTCCCCGGCGGTTTAGGCTATAAACGCCCGTCACGACCCCCACTGCCGGATTTCCCCATGACTGCGACCAGCCCAGCCCAACACCAGCCACGCGTCGAGGACGACGCTTTGGTCCGCGGCAGCGGACATTTCGCGGACGACCCGCGCCTGCCGAACCAGGCCTATGCCGCTTTTGTGCGCTCGCCGCATGCCCATGCCCGCGTCAAGGCGGTGAAGACCGAGGAGGCGCGCAAAGCCAAGAGCGTGCTGGCGGTACTGACCGCCGAGGACATAAAGGCAGCCGGCGTCGGCAGCGTGTCGCGCCATCCGCCTGTGCAGGGCCGCGTCGGCAAGGCGATGATCGTGACTTACCGGCCCGCGCTGGCCGGCGAGAAGGTCATGCATGTGGGCGACCCGGTGGCGATGGTGGTGGCAGAAACCCTGGCCGCAGCACTCGACGCCGCCGATCTGATCGCCGTCGATTATGAGGAATTGTCGGCGGTGGTTTCGCTCGACGACGCCATGAAGGGCGACACGCAGCTCTATCCGGAAGCGCCCGGCAACCTCATCGTCGACTGGCCGGGCCCGGTGCCGAGCGAGGACAACGAGCGTGAGGTCGAAAAGATCATCGCGGCGGCCCCGCATGTGGCGCGGGTGCGCGTCGCCAACCAGCGCATGGTGGTGGCCTCGATGGAGACGCGCGGCGCCACCGGCGAATACGACGCCGCCAAGGACAGCTACACGCTACACGCCTGTTCACAAAGCGCCAGCAATTTGCGCATGCTGGTCGCCCCCGTCATGGGCGTGCCCAACGAGAAGCTGCGGGTGATCACCGAGGATGTCGGCGGCGCCTTCGGCATGAAGACGCCGCCCTATCCTGAATATGCGGCGCTGCTGGTGGCCGCGCGCAAGCTTTCTCGCCCGGTGCATTGGCAGTCGACCCGTTCGGAAGCTTTCGTCACCGATACGCAAGCGCGCGACACCGTCACCGAAGCCGAGCTTGCGCTCGATGACAAGGGCAGGTTCCTCGCCCTGCGCATGCGCCATATGTGCAACCAGGGCGCCTACGTGAGCACCGCCGGCGTCGGCATCAACACCAATAATTTCGCGCGCTGCCTGCCGGGCATGTACCGCATCCCGAAAGTCGACGTCGGGATTGCCTGCTATTTCAGCAACACGTTGCCGATCGGGCCTTATCGCGGCGCCGGGCGGCCGGAAGCGAATTACGCTCTCGAGCGCGTGGTCGAGGAAGCCGCGCGCGTCGTCGGCATGGACCCGGTGCGCCTGCGCAAGAAGAACCTGATTCCGCCGTCGGCCATGCCCTACAAGACCGCCATCGGCAACACCTACGACAGCGGCGATTTCCCCGGCATAGTCGATGCCGCACTCGAGCTTTCCGACTATGCCACTTTCAACAAGCGCCGGCGCGAATCTGCGCGCCGCAAGAAATACCGCGGCATCGGCATCTCCTGCATGCTGGAGCACGCCGGCGCGCTGCCGCTGGAAGAGGCTTCGGTCAGCTTTCCGGGCGGCGACAAGATGATCCTCGGCTGCAATGTGCAATCGACCGGCCAGGGCCACGC
>CAYLMY010000221.1:0-5249 GCA_964384635.1 uncultured Undibacter sp. | reverse complement strand
CGGCAGGCGTGGACATAGGCTTCCGCTTCTGGGCGGGAGAGGAGGCGACCGATCTCCATGCGCTTTCCGGGCACGTGGGCGAAGACGCCGCTGATGAAATGCTTGAGAGGCGCCACGACTACGTCGTCAAAGGCGATGCGTTCGCCGATGAGCACGGCGAGCACCTTGTGGTCGACCTCACCGTCCTCGACCTGCTCGAGGAGCCCGATTGGATCACACTCGACAATGGTGCCGGAGGAAAGGGTAGCCGCAGTCAGCACGAAGCAGTCGACGCAGTCACCGTCGCCACTGCGGGTGCCGATAACGAAACCATACGGAAAAGGGTATGGGCGCGAGACTTCGACCGTGCGCTGATAAGTTAGGGTGCGCTCGTCGTAGATGTTCTTGCGGCGTGAGCCAGCCTCATTCTCGATAAAGACGCGCAATCGATTCCCCGCTGTTGCCAACGCCAGCGACAGCCTACATCAACTTCCCGAGGCTGTATCATCCGTGATGCTTTGGCTAGACTGCTATTGGATCGCACGAGCGGGGAGGACGGCATGGCGGGCAGGTTCGATCGTGCAAGCATCGTTGCGCGCCTGCGGGCGGAGCGCGAGGCTGGGCGCGCCATCTATGATGCGTTGTGCGGATCTGGCATCACCGCCAAGATGGCGGCACGCGGCGGCGCCGACCTCGTTACGACCCATTGCCTGGCCTACTTCCGCATGCAGGGCCTGAGCTCGATGGCGGGCTATCTACCGATCTGCGACGCCAATGCGCTGACGCTGGACCTTGGCGAGCGCTCGCTGATCAACGTCGTGCGCGAGAGCCCGCTAATCGCCGGCCTGCTTTGCGTCGATCCGACGCGCGATATGACGCGCTTCCTTGGTCGCGTGGCGGCAGCCGGCTACGACGGCGTGATGAATTGCCCAACCGTGGCGCTGATCGACGGCAAGTTCCGCAGCGACCTGGAAGAGACCGGCATGGGCTTTGCGCGCGAGGTTGCAACGCTCGGGGAGGCTGCGTGCATGGGGCTGTTCACCAAGGCATTTTGCACTTCGGCTGCAGAGGCGTTGGCCATGGCGGAAGCCGGCGTTGACAATATCATCGTGCATTTCGGCAACAGCTCTGGCGGCACCATCGGATCGCAGACGGTGATGAACCGCGATGCGGCGGTGGCGCGCGCGACAGCGGTTCTCGATGCGCTTGCGGGCAAATATGGCGACCGCATTGTCACCTGTCATGGTGGCGCCATCGAGACGCCGGAGGACTTTGCGGGCTTCCTCAAAGCCGAGCCGCGGCTCGACGGCTATGTCGGCGGCTCGTCGGCCGAGCGTTTCCCGATCGAGACCTCGGTCACGGCGGCCGCGCGCGCGTTCAAGGCCGTCAAGCTGGCGAAGGCACGCTAAGTGGCGGACGCGCCGACCGTCGCCGTTCTCGCCACCCTCGACAGTAAGCATGAGGCGGCACGTTTTATGTGCGACGCTTTGACTGACGCTGGCGTGACGCCTTGGCTGGTCGACTTTGCGCTGCGCCCGCACGCCCATGATTTCGCGACCGTCGGCGGCGGCGTGCTCGCGCATGCATCCGGGGTCGCGTGGGAAGCTCTCGCACAGTTGTCGCGCGCCGACGCCGCGCAGACCATGATCAAAGGCGGTGGCAAGGTCGTTGGTTCTAAGGCCACGTCTGGTGAGATTGACGGCATCATCGGCGTCGGCGGCGCCAATGGCTCGACCATGTTCTGCGCGGTCATGCGTCAGCTTGCGGTCGGACTGCCCAAGGCCATGGTGACACCTGTGGCCGCGACCGCCGCGGTACAATGGTACGTCGCCGAAAGCGACATTGCTATGTTTCCGACAATCGGCGACATCTCGCTCAACCGCATCACCCGCGCAGCCATGATTAATGCGGCTGCCGCCATGGCAGGCATGGCCAAGGCCTATCGGTCGCGGTGCCGGCACGGGGATGCGGCGACTTCACCGCCGCTGATCGGTGTTTCCTCCTTCGGCAATACGCAAACCGCGGTCGATCGCATCACGGCGCGGCTCGAGGTCGAAGGCTTCGAGGTCATTCATTTCCATGCCTCGGGGCCAGGCGGCCGGGCACTAGAATCGCTCGCCGCGCGTGGCGAGCTTGCTGGCGTCATCGATCTAACGACTTCCGAACTCACGGATTTCGTAACTGGCGGTGTTTACAGCGCAGGCGAACAGCGTCTCACCGCGGCGGGGGCCGCCGGGCTGCCGCAGGTGGTGGTGCCGGGCTGCCTCGACTTCACCAATTGGTGGGTCGGCGAGGTGCCCGAGCGCTACCGCAGCCGCGAGTTCTATCAGTACAACGTCGAAATCTTGTTGATGCGGACTAATGCCGACGAATACACCGTCCTCGGCCAGCTGATGGGCGAACGGCTCGCCGCCGCCAAGGGGCCACTGCGTGTGCTGATTCCGACCGGCGGCTGGAGCCAGCTTGTCGGCCGCAAAACCTATGATCTCGCTGGCAAGGAGATCGGGACCTGGTCACAGCCGGAGACCGATCGTGTGTTCGTCGACACGCTGCGGCGGCATCTTCCCGCCGACGCATTGGGCGAGCTGCCGCATCACATCAACGAACAGGCATTCGCCGATGCCTGCGTCGAAAATCTGATAATGCTGTTGCGCAGCCGCCACTGGTGAAGCTGTTGATGGCAGCTTGGAGGTAGCCAGAAACCTTGTCGAATGCGATCGGCCTTTTCTATCCGACAAATGCTGCCGGCCGATACGCTTGCCATGCAAGCCGGCACCCAGCAGGTTTTCTTCCACCCCGAGCGTCGAAAAATCGCGGCGGCCTTGCGGCAAACGCGTCTACCAAGAAATATTCCGAAAACCCGCCTTAGCCAAGCCGTTCCAGGGTTGATCTGGGGATGTTGATTTAGAGCCGCCATGATGGCGTAATGTCGACATGACCCATGATCACCACCATCATCACCACGGCTCGGAACTGTCCGAGATGCAGCTTCGCGTGCGCGCGCTGGAGACGATCCTCACCCAGAAAGGTTATGTCGAACCGGCTGCGCTCGATCTTTTGATAGAAACTTATGAGAAGAAGATCGGCCCACGCAATGGCGCTCGCGTTGTCGCCAAGGCCTGGGTAGATCCACACTTTCGACAGTGGCTCTTCGAAGATGCCGCCGCCGCGGTCGACTCGCTCGGCTATGGTGGGAACAAGAGCGAACATCTAATTGCCTTGGAAAACACACCCGCCGTGCACAATCTGGTCGTTTGCACGCTTTGCTCCTGCTATCCTTGGTCGCTGCTCGGCTTGCCTCCGGTCTGGTATAAGTCGGCGCCCTACCGTTCACGCGCCGTCGCCGATCCGCGCGGCGTGTTGCGCGAATTCGGCGTGGAGCTACCGAAAAATGTCGAAATCCGCGTGTGGGATTCGACCTCAGAAATCCGTTACCTGGTCGTGCCGATGCGACCTGCGGCCACTGATGGCTGGAGCGAGGAGCGCCTGGCCGATCTCGTCACCCGGGAAAGCATGATTGGCACCGGGTTGCCTAAGCAGGTCGACGAGGTGGCGCGATGAACGGCGCGGCAGATATGGGCGGCATGCATGGCTTCGGGCCAGTGCAGGTCGAGCCGAACGAGGCGGTTTTCCACGCCGACTGGGAGCGGCGCATTTTCGCGCTCAATAATGCCGTAGGCGCGAGTGGGGCGTGGACCCTGGACGCCTTTCGACAGACGCGCGAGAGCATTCCTCCCCCCGAATATCTCGCGCTGAGCTATTATGGACTTTGGGTTGCTAGCCTCGAAAATCTGATGATCGAGCACGGCCTCGCCACCGCCGAGGAGATCGCTGCCGGCCGGTCGCTCGGACCGGCGAATCCGGTGGCGGCCAGGGCCTCGGCTGCCGATATAGCCCGCATGATCGCTCGCGGATCACCTTACGATCGACCGCCGCGAGCCCCGGCACGGTTCAAAGCCGGCGACCGTGTTCGCATGAGGAACATGCATCCGAAGACGCACACACGTCTGCCGCGATATGTGCGTGGACATGTCGGTGTCGTCGCGCGGGTGAACGGTTGCCACGTATTCCCCGACAGCAACGCCATCGGCTGCGGCGAGGATCCGCACTGGCTCTACACCGTGCGTTTTGATGGCCGCGAATTGTGGGGCGAAAACTCCGACCCGACCGCCAATGTCTCGCTCGCGGCCTGGGAACCTTATCTCGAGCCGTTGTAAAGCTGCTCGATTTAAGACCTGTTGTTTCCGAAAATTCTATCCGGCCTAGGATGCGCCGGTAACTCGCTCCATAGAAGCCGTTGGCCGCATTCTGGCTGTGCCAACTTTGGGTGGCTTGCATCACCAATACGTCCGGATTTAGTTTCCGACAGGGACAGGGGCTGCATCACCATTACGTCCGATATGATTTTCGGAAAGGACAACGGCAGAAAATTCGCTAGCGGTAGGGGAAGCGCATGAAAGCCGCGTACGTAGAAAAACTGGGCCCCCCAGAAAACATTCAGTTCGGTGAATTGTCCGAGCCCGTAATTCGGTCTTCCCATGTATTGGTGAAGGTAGCCGCGGTCGTAGTCAACCCGATCGACACTTATATTCGCCGCGGGGCTTATCCCTCACGCATAGAATTTCCGTTCATCATTGGGCGCGACATGGTGGGAACCGTGGAGTCGGTTGGCAGCAGCGTTCAGCGTTTCCGCCCGGGCGACCGCGTCTGGTGCAACAATCAGGGATATCATGGCCGCCAGGGAACATTTGCCGAATATCTTGCGATTGACGAAGAGTTTTTATATCCGTTGCCACGAGCCGTGGAGGAGAAAGAAGCAGTAGCGGTGTTGCATTCCGCGACCACCGCGTCAATCGGTCTCTTGCGCGAAGCGAGGCTACGCAGTGGCGAAACGATCTTTATCAACGGAGGTGCCGGTAATGTCGGCTCTGCCGTACTTCAAATCGCAGCAAGTCTGGGTGCTCGGATCATCGTTACGGCTGGCAGCGAAGATGATCTTGCTTATTGCCGATCTCTAGGGGCCATACGTGCGGTAAACTATAAGATCGAAGACGTCGCGAAAGCGATTTCTGAATTTGCGGGGGATGGCATTGATGTTTACTGGGATACGACCAGCAAGCCGGATTTCGAACGGGCGGTGCCGCTTCTCGCACATCGGGGCCGCATCATCCTGATGGCTGGGCTCGACGCGCTTCCAGTATTTCCCGTCGGCGCATTTTATACGAAAGATTGCTCGATGCACGGCTTCGCGATAACGAATGCGACTAGCC
>CAYLMY010000220.1:0-5385 GCA_964384635.1 uncultured Undibacter sp. | reverse complement strand
GACTATATTCCTTTCTATCCTCTCCGATACCGAGGGCGTTCTCATGAGACGTCAGGAGGGCGGGGGAGGTGCGGCGCCCGCGGGCAAGCCTCGTAAGCTTGCACTCGGGAGGCCCTGGCCAGCCGTCCGCCGGCATTAAGACCGGCTGCCTTCAATGGCTGGACGCGGCGGGAACGAAGGTGGGCGGAAGCCCGCCGGATAAGGGGAGCCAAAAGCGGCACCCCCTCTTGTCCCGCCCGGAAGCTACGGCGCCGGGGACTTAAAATCGCCGCGATGGAGCGCCGCGGGGCGCGCACCCTTCGCCAAGGGTGCCCGCGCTTCGCAAAAAGCGCGGCCAAGATGGGCGCCATGCGGCGCTCCATCCCCTCGGCATGGCGCCGGGGGAAGAAGAAATGCCCGGCGAAAGCCGGGAGGAGAATACGGCGCACCCGGCGCCGCAAAGAATACGGGCGATGACACTTGGCTGTTTGACAATCGAATAGGTGACGCAACGCGCGAGCAGCATGTTCCGTGTCGCCCCCGCGGAGGCGAGGACCCAGTAATCATAGAAAGTGCGGTGATTACTGGATTGCCCGCTGGAGTTTATCCCCGCGCAAGCGGGGACCGGCAATGACGGCGGAAGGTGGCGCGCGCCCGCGCTTCATGCCGCGCTATAATGGCGTCATGGCAAATTCCCGGCGAACCACAACCGCAGCCGCTGTCCTCATCGCCTTGGCGGCATTGGTCACCGGCGCCCGCGCCCCCGCTTCCGATCGTCCGGTCGTCATCGGCGCGCTATATAATTTGACCGGCGGGCAGGAAGATCTCGACGTGCCGTCGTCGCGCGGCGCGCAGCTTGCCGTCGACGAAGCCAACAAAACCGGCGGCGTGCTCGGCCGGCCGGTCAAGCTCATTCTGCGCGACGGTGAGACCAAGCCGCCAGTCATCACACGGGAAACGGCTGCGCTCATCAGGCAGGAGCCGGCGGTCGCCGGACTGATCGGCTTTTCCGACACCGACATGGTGCTGGCGGCGGCGCCCATCGCCGCGAAAAACAAACGCGTGTTCCTCACCTCCGGCGCCACTTCGCCGCGGCTGCCGCGCCAGGTCCCGCGCTACCTGTTCCTCGCCTGCTTCGGCGACAATGTGCAGGCCGCCGCCGGCGCCGAATGGGCGGTGAAGTCGCTGAAGGCGCGCACCGTGGTGGTGCTCTACAAGCGCACCTCGTCCTACGCCAAGCTGCTGCACGGCTATTTCCAGACCCGCTTCAAGCAACTGGGCGGCAAGGTGCTGGCGGTGCGGCCCTACACACTGGCCGACATCAAGGCGAAAGCGAAAGGCCTGCCGAAGGCCGACCTCGTCTATTTCGCGGCGCAGCCTGACGACGTTCTGGCCGGCGTTGCCGCCTTGCGCGGCGCCGGCATCGCGGCACCGATCCTCGGCGGCGACGGTCTCGACATCGGGGATGCGTGGAAACAGGCGGCGCAGGCCGACAAGATCTATTTCACCACCCACGCCTATCTCGGCGCCGACAATCCGGACCCGCGCGTGCAGGCGTTCCGCAAGCTCTTTGCGAAAGCCTATCCGGGCCAGCAGCCGGACGCCTTCTCGGCGCTCGGCTATGACACCGCCCGGCTGCTCATGGCGGCGATCAAATCTGCCGGCAGCACCAACCCGCAGGCGGTGCGCAAGGCGCTGGCCGCGAGGCATGATTTTGCAGGCGTCACCGGCACCATCAGCTATCGCAACGGCAGCCGCATCCCGGCGAAATCGGTCAGCATCATTGCGGTGAGCGACGGCCGCCAGCCGCCCGCCGCGATCGTGCTGCCGCAGAAAATCCCGCCGCCGTGACAAGGCGGTGCCGGCGGGCAAAAGGGGCGTCAGCGCCCCCGCGCCGCAAAGAACAGGGGCGATGGCGCTTGCCTGAATCCTGCCGCTAAGGCTTGCTCATAATCCCAAGGGAAAGGCAGGGGAGCCATGCGACCGACAAGCCTGTTTCTGTGTTTCGGCGTGCTGCTGTGTTCGGCGGCGGCCGCCGCGGCCAAGCCCGCTTACGTTCTGACCACGGTGAACCTGCGCGCGGCGCCCGGCACCACGAACGAGATCATCGCCAAGATTCCCGGCGGCAGCCTGGTCGACGCCTCCGATTGCAGCGGCGGCTGGTGCGCGGTGGACTGGCGCGACAAGAGCGGCTTCGCGATCCGCTCCGCGCTCGATCTGAGCGGCCGCGTGCCGCGCCGCGCGGAAGGCCCGCCGCCCGGCTATGTGGTCGAGGACGATGCGCCGGTCTATTACGAATACGCTCCGCCGCCTCCGCCGCCAATTTATTACCGGCCCTATTACCGGCCTTATTGGCGATGGCACCGGCGCTAGTGATGACGGCTAGTGCACTGTCGGGCCGTCTTCGCCGACCACCCGCATCTCGATCCCCTCGATCATCTCCGCCCGCTTCGCCTCGCTGTTGTGCAGGCGCGCTTCGGCCTGCGTCCAGGTCGTCGAATTCGAGCCGGCCAGCACGATGCCGCCGATGACGGCGGCGATTGACGCGACGACGATGGCGGTGACGAACGGGACCACCCACAGCAGAGAGAGCACGAGCCACACCGCGCCGGCGGCGATCAAAAGCTTGGCGGCCAAGGCAATCTTGCGGCAGCGCGCGATCGACTCCTGCAAGGCCTCGATGTGATCTTCGAGCCGGGCGATGTCGGCGGAGGCAGCGTTCTCGTCCATGCCTCGACCGTAGCCCGACGAGGCCGCAGGCGAAACCGGGGCCGGAATCGAAATGGCCGGGCTTGCGGCCCGGCCATCGTGCAAACGTCGAGCTGGCGCGAAAACGCGCCGCGTTCGTTCAGCCGCGCTTTTGCGGCAGCGGTACCAGCCGCTTGGCGACGTCCCGGTTGACGGTGATGCTGTTGTAGCCCTCGACGCCGTCCTCGGCGGCCAGGTAGTCGACGGTCACCTCGTCGCCGGCTTGCAGGTCCTGCGGCACGGCAACATCCTCGGGAATGTCGGCGAACTGGGAGCGGTCTTCGAGCGTGATGGTGCGGGTGGTCGCGTTCCAGTCGGCAACGTTGGCGGTGACGGAGTCGGCAAGAGCGGGGCTGAAGCTCGCAATAAGCAAGCCGCCAGCTACGAGAAGCGCGCGCGTCTTCATGGTCGGAAATCCTTTCAGGATCCGTTGCAGGTTGATCTTGTCTTGCGGCTCATTTCGCGGCCGGCTGTTCGCCGGCGGCTTGGGTCCTCGGCCGTTGCGAGCGGCCGGGGCTTGCGCGGGGCGCGTTTCATTCCGCGGCCTGCATCTAGCGACGCCGTCTATGGCGCGATTGCGGCAGCGCGAGTTGCCGCGAAAGATTTTACGCTGCGTTTACGGGGAACAGCGGCGCGTGCGCCAAATAAGCGTTAGTGCTTGGGCTTGGACGCGTCGGTGCCGCCGCCGCCGCGCATGTTCTGCCACGGATCGACTTTGACCGGCCCCGACGACTTTTCGGTCAATTCGAGGATCGCCTTGTACTGTTTGTCGAGGGCCGCAGCGTCGCGCGCCTTGGCGGCGTCCTCGGGGTCTACTTTCTGTTGCCGCTGCGCTGAGGCCGTCCCGGCCACGCCGAGCAGCAACACGGCTGCAATCGCGATCTTTCGCATAGCTGCCACCCGGCAATTACCCGCTGGCGGCGACCATAACACGGCCGCGCCGGCTTGCTCAATCTGATGAAACGCCTGGGCAATTGGGCTTCGACCTGGCGGCGGGCTTGCGCTATAAAGCCGCCGCGGAGGTTTACGGATGTCGATTAGCCAAGAAACTGCATTTGAATCTGCTTCTGAAATGGCGCCGCAGGCCGCGTTGGCCGCGCCCCGCCACGACTGGACGCGGGCGCAAGTCGGCGCCCTGTTCGCGCTGCCGTTTTCGGAGCTGATGTTTCGCGCCGCCCTTGTGCACCGGGAAAATTTCGACCCCGCCGAGGTGCAGATTTCGACCCTGCTCTCGATCAAAACCGGCGGCTGTCCGGAGGACTGCGGCTATTGTCCGCAGTCGGTAAGCTATGACACCGGGGTCAAAGCCGAAAAGCTCATGAGTTTGGACGCGGTGCTGGCCGAGGCGCGCGCGGCCAAGGCCGCCGGCGCACAGCGCTTCTGCATGGGCGCGGCCTGGCGCTCGCCCAAGGACCGCGATCTCGACCAAGTCTGCGCCATGGTGGAGGGCGTCAAGGCGCTCGGCATGGAGACCTGCGTCACCCTGGGCATGCTTGAAGCCGCGCAGGCGCAGCGGCTGAAGGCCGCGGGCCTCGACTACTACAACCACAACCTCGACACCTCGCCGGAATATTACGGCGAGATCATCACCACGCGCACCTATCAGGACCGCCTCGATACGCTCGGCGCCGTACGCGACGCCGGCATCCATGTCTGCTGCGGCGGCATCGTCGGCATGGGCGAGGGGCTTAGCGACCGCGTCGGCATGATCGCGGAGCTGGCGAGCTTGCCCGTTCATCCCGAAAGCGTGCCGATCAACATGCTGGTGCGCGTCGAAGGCACGCCGCTTGCGACCGGCGCGAAAAAAGCCGCCGTGCTCGACCCACTTGATTTCGTGCGCACTATCGCCGTCGCCCGCATCTGCATGCCGGTCTCGGTGGTGCGGCTGTCCGCCGGCCGCGAAGACATGAGCGAGGAATGCCAAGCCTTGTGCTTCCTCGCCGGCGCCAATTCGATTTTCTACGGCCCCAAGCTGCTCACCACGCCAAATCCCGAGCGCGACCGCGACATGCGGCTCTTGGACAAGCTCGGCATGCGGCCGATGGAATAAAACGACACCCGCAAGGAGGCGCGGCCATGTGCCATTCCGTCCGTGTCAAACTCTCGCCCGAGGAACGCGCCTACGCCAAACGGCTCACCGGCTTCATGATCCCGGTCTACGCCGTAGCGATGCTGGCGATCATCGCGCTGGTGGCGGTCACCGGCGGCCAGCGCTCGGGCGAACTGGTGGCATCGGCCTCCGCGCCGGCTTCAACGCCGCTCAGGTAATCGACGCGCCGCTGTCGACCACCAGGATCTGTCCGGTGGTGATCTCGGCCTCGTCGGAGGCGAGGAACACGGCTGTATTAGCCATGTGGATCGGCAGGCCGAGCCCGAGCAAATGCTGGGTCGCCAGCTTCTCGATATCCTTGGAGCCTTCCATCAGCTTCTTGACCCGATCCGACAGCGTCACCGAGGGGGCAATCGCATTGACGCGGATCTTGTGCGGGGCGTATTCGACCGCCATCGAGCGCGTCATCGCTGCGATCGCGCCCTTGCCGGCGGTGTAGCAGTCGCGTCCCGGCACCGCGATCAAGGCGAGCGTCGAGGTCATGTTGATGACAGCGCCGCCGCCCGCCTTGATGATCAAGGGAATGCCGATCTTCGAGCAGATGAACG
>CAYLMY010000219.1:0-5390 GCA_964384635.1 uncultured Undibacter sp. | reverse complement strand
CGGTCCTGCCGGATCCAGCCGTCGAAGCCCTTGCCGGCGAACTCGCACCAGGTTCCACTGCAGGACTTGAGCGAGCCAAGCACGCCGGCCTGCAGCTTCGCCACCACCGCGGCCTCCACGTCGGCGCTCTCGTAGAGCGGCACCAGCTCGTCTTTCAGCGTCGGCACCACCACCGCCGTGCGCTTGCCGGACAGCAGCGAGTGGTAGACCCAGCCTTCCGACCCTTCCCAGTCGCGGATACGCCGCCAGTTCTCGAACTCGGCGGTAATCTCCACCGGCATGCCGGCGCGGGTATAGACCCAGCGCACGTCCTGGTCCGTGTTGGGGCCGGTGCGCACATTGACCCGGTCGGCCTTGAGGCTGACGAAGCGCGGGACCGGCAGGCCGCTCACCGAGCCGGTGGCGATGGGAACCGCGTCGCGGGCGGCGGCCGGCTGGCCGGCTACCAGGACGGCGAAAAGGGCGGCGGCGGCGAACCGGCGGAGCACACCCCCAATGCTTTGTGTTGTCACGGCCATCTGGTAGGAAAATGAACGGATTAACGCCCCCCACACGCGGAAGCCGAGAGTGTGGGGGAGCACGGTTAAAGAGGGCTGAATCGGCGCTCGAAAGCGGCGGTATGACGCGCCGATTTTGAGTGGCGCCGCGGTTGAGGACCAATGCCGAAAACGAAAAAGCCGCTGGTCATCGTCACCCGCAAGCTGCCGGACAAGGTTGAGCTGCGCATGCGGGAACTTTTCGACGCGCGGCTCAACCCGGACGACACGCCGATGACGCAGGCTCAGCTTGCCGAAGCGGTAAAGGCCGCCGACGTGCTGGTGCCGACTGTCACCGACGAGATCGACGCCGCCGTGCTCGGCAAGGCAGGCGAGCAGCTCAAGCTGATCGCCAATTTCGGCAATGGCGTCGATAATATCGACGTCGTCACCGCCGTTCAGCGCGGCATCACGGTGACCAACACGCCGGGCGTGCTGACCGAGGACACCGCCGACATGACCATGGCGCTGATCCTGGCGGTGCCGCGCCGGCTGGTGGAAGGCGCCGGCATCCTGACCTCCGATAAGGACTGGGCCGGCTGGACCCCGACCTGGATGCTCGGCCACCGCATCTGGGGCAAGCGCCTCGGCATCATCGGCATGGGGCGGATCGGCCAGGCAGTGGCGCGGCGCGCACGCGCCTTCGGCTTGCAGATCCACTATCACAATCGCCGCCGGGTGGCGCCCAAGACCGAGGAGGAGCTCGACGCCACCTATTGGGAGAGCCCCGACCAGATGCTGGCCCGCATGGACATCATCTCGGTCAATTGCCCGCACACGCCAGCGACCTATCACCTCTTGTCGGCGCGCCGGCTCAAGCTGTTGCGGCCGGAGGCCTATATCGTGAATACATCGCGCGGCGAGGTGATCGACGAGAACGCGCTGACGCGGCTGATCGAGGCGGGCGATATCGCCGGCGCCGGCCTCGACGTGTTCGAGCACGAGCCGGCGGTCAACCCCAAGCTGGTCAAGCTCGCGCGCGCTGGCAAGGTGGTGCTGCTGCCGCATATGGGCTCGGCGACGGTCGAAGGCCGCGTCGACATGGGCGAGAAGGTCATCATCAACATTAAGACTTTCATGGACGGGCACCGGCCGCCGGATCGAGTCCTCCCTTCCATGCTGTAACTTTCTCGGCCTCATGCTGAGGAGCGCGGCGAAGCCGCGCGTCTCGAAGCATGAGGCCTCATGGTTCGAGACGCATCGCTTCGCGATGCTCCTCACCATGAGGATCAATGGTGAATCGACAAATCCTTGATCGTTGGCGTCTCGCCCGTGAGCGGATTGCCCGGGTCCCAGGCATAATTCAGCGTCTCGAACCGCATCGAGCGCGCGTCCACCATCAACAGCCGCCCGACCAGGCCCTCCCCGAAGCCGACGATCTCGCGGATCACCTCCAGCGCCATCAAGGAGCCGAGCACGCCCGGCAGCGCGCCGAGGATGCCGGCTTCGGCGCAGGCCGGCACCGTGCCTTCCGGCGGCGGCTCGGGAAACAGGCAGCGATAGGTCGGATTGCGCGCACCGTCGGCGCGCGTTTCGTGCGCGCGAATCGAGGTGAGTGAGCCGTCGAAGGTGCCGACCGCGGCGGTCACCAGCGGCTTCTTGGCGAAGTAACAGGCATCCGACACGAGATAGCGTGTGGCGAAATTGTCGGAGCCGTCGGCGACGATGTCGTAGCGCCCGATCAGATCGAGCGCGTTGCCGGCGTCGATGCGCGCCATGTGGGTCTCGATCGCGACATGCGGATTGAGCCGCGCGATCACGGCTTCCGCGCCGTCCACCTTGCGCCGGCCGATATCGTCGGTGCCGAAGATCACCTGGCGCTGCAAATTCGACAACGACACCGCGTCGTCGTCGATGACGCCGAGCGTGCCGACCCCGGCGGCGGCCAGATAAAGCAACACCGGCGCGCCCAACCCGCCGGCGCCGACGACCAGCACACGCGCCGCTTTCAGCTTGGCCTGGCCGGGTCCGCCGACCTCGCGCAGCACGATGTGGCGCGCGTAGCGTTCGAGTTCTTGTTGATCGAGCATCAAGGTTAACCCTAGAGCATGTTCGCGAAAAGTGGGAACCGGTTTTCGGAAAAGATCATGCTTAGATAAAAAGCAAGGTAGTCCATGACTCTACCCGAAAGCATACGGTTGGAGAACGGAAAGAGCCTTTGGGCCAGGGACCTGCATTATCAACAGCACCGCGGGACGCGCGGGGCGCCGCCTTGCGCAAGGCCAGTGTTGGGCTAAGGTGCCCGCAAAATCGTGCTTCAGGGCGGCGTTAAAAAGAATGCGTTGCAGTTTTTTCCTAGTGATGCTCGCCTTGCTCGTCGGCGCCGGCCCGGCGCTGGCGCAGCTGGACGCCGCCGCGGTCGCGCCCTACCCGGTCGAGTCTGCCGCCAAATACAACGCGAAAAGAGCGGTCAGAAAACACACCACGCCCAAGACCGAGCCCAGGACCGCGGCGACGAGACCTGCCGCCAAGCAGGCGGTTGCCAAGCCCGCGGCATCGCACATTCCGGAAAAATCAAAGACCGCGAAAACCGCGCCGGCGAAGACCGAAACGGCCAAAGTCGAACCGCCTAAGCCCGACACGGCTAGCCCTGCGTCCGACGCCGGCGTGTTCGCCGGCATTCCCGCCGCCGACCGCATGAAGATCGAACAGGAATTGTTCTGGTCGGGCGACTACACGGGCGCGACCGGCGGCGACGATCCGATGGAAGCCGCGATCCGAAAATTCCAGAAGCGCAACAAGTCCAAAATCACCGGCGTGCTGACCGACGAGCAGCGCGCCGCGCTCATTGCCGCCGCCGACCGCCACTCGCGGGAATACGGCTGGCGGGTGGTGGTCGACCCCTCAACCGGCGTGCGCATCGGCCTGCCGACCAAGCTGGTGCCAAATGCCCACGACGCCGCACGCGGCACGCGCTGGTCGTCGGCCCACGGCGAGGTGCAGGTCGAGACCTTTCGCGTCAAGAGCGCCAAGCTTGCGGCGCTGTTCGACGCGGAGAAGAAGAAGCCGCACCGCAATATCGAGCGCAGCGTGCTCAACGACGATGGTTTTTTTATCAGCGGGATGCAGGGCCTGAAATATTTCTCGGTGCGCGCCAAAGCGCGCGACGGCGAGGTGCGCGGCTTCACCCTGCTTTACGACCAGATGATGGAAGGCATCGTAGCGCCGGTGATGGTGGCGATGGCAGCTGCGTTCTCGCCGTTCCCGCAAGCGCCTGCGCCGTTCGCGGCGCTGGCGAAAAAAGTCGAATACGGCACCGGGCTGATCATCAGCGCCGACGGCCATATCGTGACCGCGCGCAAGGTCGCACAAGATTGCCAGGTGATCATCGCCGACGGTCTCGGCAACGCCGATCGTGTCGCCGAGGATAAGGAGCACGGGCTGGCGCTGCTGCGCGTCTACGGCGCGGACAAGCTGCCGGTGCTGGCGCTCACCGGCGAAGCGCCCAAAGAAAGCGACAAGATGAGCGACATCACGCTCATCGGCATTCCCGACCCGAAGGAGCAGGACGGCCGCAAGAAGCTCACCGAGATCAAGGCCAGATTGGTGGACGGCTTAGGGATCCAATTACGCCAACCGGTGCCGATGGCGGGATTTTCCGGCGCCGCCGCGCTCGACGCGCAAGGCCATTTCCTCGGCATGATGGAGACGCGCAATTTCGTGCTGGCCAGCACCGATCCCGGCGTGCCGCCGGTGCGGCTGGTGTCGGCCGCGGCGATCCGCGCGTTTCTCGCAAAGCACCATGTCGCCGCCGATGGCAAGAGCGGCGATGCGCGGGCTTCAGCGATCAGAATTATCTGCGTGCGGAAATAAAATCGCTAGCGCATGATCCCGAAAAGCATGTCCCCGACTCAATCGGGGGTGGGAACCGGTTTTCGGATAAGATCATGCGCGAACAAAAATGTTAGGGACGCAACTGATTCAAACTGAATTGATCAGGCTCTAAGAACTGAATTGTATAGCGGATGACAACGTCTTTGTTGCGAACCCACCAATAGTCCTGCTCGTCTTCGTAGCCGGCGTCCGGCCGAAGCAGCTGGGTAAGCTTGTTCAAGTACGACACCGCGTTATTGCGTTCTTCGAACGTGCAACGAGCGATCGCAACATTTACGACATCGCCCTGTTTATCGAGCGTACGCCCACAAATCCTGAACATCGTTTGCTCCAACGGTCGCCTGAGATCGCATCGTTAAATTCAGCGACAATATGTTAAGCAAACGTTAATTATCTGTTCTTCCACGCCGGCTTGCGCTTTTCGATGAAGGCCTTCATGCCCTCCTTCTGATCTTCCGTCGCAAACAGCGAATGGAAGACGCGCCGCTCGAACAGCACGCCCTCCGCCAGCGAGATCTCGAAGGCGCGGTTGACCGCTTCCTTCGCCGCCATCAGCGAAGGCAGCGACATGGACGCGATGGTGTCGGCGACCTTCATCGCCTCCTCCATCAGATTGGCCGCCGGCACCACCCGCGCCACCAAGCCGGAGGTCTCGGCCTCGGCGGCATCCATCATTCGGCCGGTGAGGATCATTTCCATCGCCTTGGCCTTGCCGACCGCGCGGGTCAGCCGCTGGGTGCCGCCGATGCCGGGGATGACGCCGAGCTTGATTTCGGGCTGGCCGAACTTGGCGTTGTCGGCGGCGATGATGAGGTCGCAATGCATGGCGAGCTCGCAGCCGCCGCCGAGCGCAAAGCCCGCCACGGCGGCGACGATCGGCTTGCGGGCCTTGGCGGCGCGGTCCCAGGTGCCGGCGAAATTGCCGAGATAGGCCTCGATGAAGGTCTTGTCGGCCATCTCCTTGATGTCGGCGCCGGCGGCGAAGGCTTTCTCGTTGCCGGTGATCAGCAGGCAGCCGAT
>CAYLMY010000218.1:0-5395 GCA_964384635.1 uncultured Undibacter sp. | reverse complement strand
TCCTCCGGCACCGTATAGCCAACGGTGTCGGGAATATTGATAGTGGTGGCGCCGGCATTGATGGCGGCTTCCACGCAGCGGCAGAGGAAATCGGCTTCGGTACGGGTGGCGTCCTCGGCCGACCATTCCACGTCGTCGGTATGGCCGCGCGCACGCGTGACCTGCGCGATCACCATCTCGTAGACCTCGTGCGGCTCCTTCTGGAGCTTGTATTTCATGTGCACCGGCGAGGTGGAGATGAAAGTGTGGATGCGCTTGCGCTTGGCCGGCTTGATCGCCTCGGCGCAGCGGTCGATGTCCTTGAAGGCCGCGCGTGAGAGCCCGCAGATCACCGCGTTCTTGGAACGCTTAGCGATCTCGTGCACGGCGGCAAAGTCGCCTTCCGAGGCGATCGGGAAGCCGGCCTCGATGATGTCCACGCCCATCTCGTCGAGCAGGGCTGCGACCTCGAGCTTCTCTTCGTGGGTCATGGTCGCGCCCGGGCATTGCTCGCCGTCGCGCAACGTCGTGTCGAAGATGACGACGCGGTCCTCTTGGGACGGTTTCTTGGCAGTCATGGCAGTCGATCCTTCTTAAGTCGAACGCGCCGCTTGGGCGCTCAATGGGGTTGTGATGGTTTCCGTCATCCCCCGAGTGCCCAGGCGCGTATGGCCCTGCCGGCCCTCAGGGGCGGATAAGCAGAAGGAGCGAGCCCAGAATGAGGGTAGGCATAGACGAGCCCTTGGGTTCGGCCTGGGAGGCCGCCCGCCCGATCGCGCAGAGTTCGCGGCGCGTCGTCATGGCTCTCAAATCACCCTCGTCTTCGGCGGTTATGCTCGCGGAACAAGGTAAAGCCCGCGTTAACCGCAGATAGGATGCCCCGCTTCTAGCGGAAGGGGGCAACGCAAATCAAGCGTGCCGGCGGGATAGGTCAATATTGCTGTCGTTCGCAGCCAATCACGCCCTAGCGCTTCTCGGCCTTCAGCGCCTTGCCCGCCTTGTGCAGATCCTTGAGCGCCTTGCCCTCGACCTTCGGGTAGTCGAGCTTGAGCCGGTCAAGCGCCTCCACCATCGCCGCCGCCACTACAGCCCGCGTGAACCACTTGTTGTCGGCCGGCACCACGTACCAGGGCGCTTCCGGCCGGCTGGTGGCGCGGATCATGTCTTCGTACGCCGCCATGTATTTCGGCCACAGCTTGCGCTCAGTGACGTCGCTCATGGAGAATTTCCAGCGCTTGTCCGGCTGGTCGATGCGGTCGAGGAAGCGCTGGCGCTGTTCCTTGCGCGAGACGTTGAGGAAGAATTTCAGCACTAGCATGCCGCTGCCCGCGAGATGGCGCTCGAAGCAGCGGATGTCTTCGAAGCGCCGCCGCCAGATGTCGCGGCCGGCGAGCCGCGCCGGCAGTTTCTGGTTGGCCAGCAGCTCGGGGTGCACGCGCACCACCAGCACCTCTTCGTAATGCGAGCGGTTGAAGATGCCGATGCGTCCGCGTTCCGGCAGCCGCTTGCCGGCGCGCCAGAGGAAATCGTGATCGAGCTCCTCCGCGCTTGGCTGCTTGAACGGATGCACCTCCACGCCCTGCGGATTGAGGCCGGTCATGACGTGCTTGATGACGCCGTCCTTGCCGGCGGCGTCCATGGCCTGCAGCACGATCAGCACCGACCAGCGGTCATGCGCATAGAGCCTCTGCTGCAGCTCGGACAGCCGCGCAATTCCATCTTCCAGCATCCCTTTGGCGTCGGTCTTGTCGATGCTCATGCCGCAGCAGTCGGCCGGATCGTGGTCGGCGAGCCGGAATGCCTCCGGCTTGTCGATGCGAAAGCGCTTGGCGATGTGTTCGAGCTTCATAAGCTTAAGTTCACGCCACCGCGGCGCGCTTGGCAAGGCTAGCCGCCGCCGAAATGATGCGTCAGGAAAGTCGTGACAAAGCGCGGCATCGCCTTGTCGAAATCGGCCGGTCCGCGCACGATGCGGATGTCGGCAAGCTCAGGCTGCGTTTCGCGCGCAAGATGCGCGAGCATGCGTGCGCGCAACACTTCTGCGCGCTCGGCCGAGCGCATGAGCTTGATCTGCGCGATCAGCGCGCCGTCAACCACCGTGGTCCATCCCGGATCGGCGGCGAAGTCCGCGGCGGCGAGGCCGCTTTCCTCCTCGAGCTCGCGTTGTACGCTTCGTTCGAAGTCGACCTTGCCGCCCACGATGTCGCTCGGATCGGGCGTGCCGCAGGGAAAATAGATGCAACCGGCGTTGGCGGTATGCGCGCCCATGACGCCGAGCAGCACCGCGCCGTCCGCCGACACGATCGCACCCGCGCCGAAACAATCGCGTACGCCGGCGGCAGGAAAGCCCCAATGGCGCCAGGCGACGAAGCTGGCAAAATCGGTTTCCAGAAAGTCGCCCTTGAACACGCCATCGCTTACCAGCTGATGATGCAGCAGCAGCACGCGGCCGTTCCAGATCTTCGGCTTCTGGCGTTGCAAGGCGGCGAAATAGGCGTCGATCTCGGCTCGCTTTTCGGCGGCAAAGGCCCACGGCTTGGGCACAAAAGAAAGCTCCAGCCGTTCAACGCGGAACACCGCCGGGGCCTCGTTCATGAGGTCATTTCTTCCGCGTCAAACACCTTGCTCGGCTCGACGATTTCATTCTGCGCGACCACCAGTTGGATTTCCGGCGCGCCCACCTCCGCGGTCTTGGCCAGCACGCCGAAGATGCTCGATGCCGCCCGTGACAGCGCCACGTCGAGCTTTCCCTCGCGCAGGTAATGCGCCAGGAACAGCGCGGCGATGGCATCGCCTGCTCCATTCACCACCAGCGGCAGCCGCGGCGTGCGCAAGCGGAAGCAGGTCTTCTCGTCGGAAGCCAAGAGATCGATCGCGTCCTCCGGCGTCTCCTCGGTATGCAGCGAGGTCACAAGACATACGCGCGGGCCCAGATCGTGCACCGCTTTGACCGCGTCGCGCGTGGTGGCGAGCGTCGCGCATTCACGGCCGGCGAGATAAGCAAGCTCGAACTGGTTGGGCGTGATGACGTCGGCGGCCGGCAGCGCCTTGTCGCGCATGAATTCCGGAATGCCCTCGCGCACGAAAACGCCGCGGCCGGCGTCGCCGATCACCGGGTCGCAGCAATATTTCGCCGACGGGTTGGCCTGCTTGACGGTTGCCACCGCCTCGAGAATGGCGGCGCCGATGTCGGCCCCGCCCATGTAGCCGGACAGCACGCTGTCGCATTCGCCCAGCACGCCGCGCTGCGCGATCCCGCCCACCACTTCGCGGATCATGCCGGCGTCGAACACCCGGCCCTGCCATTGGCCGTAGCCGGGGTGATTGGAGAACTGCACCGTGTGCACCGGCCACACCTCCACGCCCATGCGCTGGAGCGGAAACACCGCGGCCGAATTGCCGACATGGCCGTAGGCGACGTGGGATTGGATGGAGAGGATGTTCATGGCGCCGCAACCTAGCCGCTCACCCTGCTGTTGCAAACTGTCGGGCGCGGGTTCCGCTGACGGCACACCCGTGCCATCATCGCCGCAATGAATATCGACGCGCGATTGGCCGACGCTCTCGCGCGGCTGCCTGACTATCTCGGCAGCCATGTGCTGGTGAGCATCACGGCGCTGGCGATCGGGCTGGGCATCAGCCTGCCGCTGGCGGTCGCCTCCATCCGCCGCCCGCTGCTGCGCGGCAGCCTGCTGACGGTTGCCAGCGTCATCCAGACTATCCCCGGCCTTGCCTTGCTGGCGCTGTTCTATCCGCTGCTGCTGGCGATCGCCGCGCTGTCGGAGCGGCTGTTCGGCGCCGGTTTCTCCGCGCTCGGCTTTCTGCCCTCGGTGCTGGCGCTAGCGCTCTATTCGATGCTGCCTGTGCTGCGCAACACCGTGGCGGGCCTCAACGGCCTCGACCCGTCGTTGCGCGACGCCGCCCGCGTCATCGGCATGCGGCCTTCGCAGTCGTTGCGCGAGATCGAATTGCCGCTGGCCATGCCGGTGATCATGGCCGGCATCCGCACCTCGGCGGTCTGGGTGATCGGCACCGCCACGTTGTCGACGCCGGTCGGCCAGACCAGCCTCGGCAATTACATCTTCGCCGGCCTGCAGACGCAGAACTGGGTCTTCGTCATCTTCGGCTGCGTCGCCGCCGCGGTGCTGGCGCTGGTGGTCGACCAATTGCTGGCGCTGATGGAACATGGCGTCGCCGCGCGCAGCCGCGCGCGCGTCGCCGCCGGTGGCATTGGCCTGGCGCTGGTGGTGCTGGCGGCGCTGGTGCCGGGCAACGCCAGCACACGCAACACTTACGTCGTCGGCACCAAGAGCTTCACCGAGCAATACATCCTGGGCGCGCTGATCCAGCAGCGGCTGACCGCCAGCGGCCTCACAAGCGAGCGGCGCGACGGGCTCGGCTCGGCGGTGATCTTCAACGCACTGAAAGCGAACGACGTCGACGTCTATGTCGACTATTCCGGCACCATCTGGACCAATTACATGCACCACAGCGACGTCAAGCCGCGCGCCGAGGTGCTGAAAGAAGTCGCGCAATGGCTGAAGACGACCTACGGCGTGCGCATGCTCGGCGATCTCGGCTTCGAGAACGCCTATGCGCTCGCCATGCCGCGCAAGAAGGCGGAAGAGCTCGGCATCAAATCCATCGCCGATCTCGCCGCCCACGCCTCGCAGATGTCGATTGCCGGCGACTACGAATTCTTCGACCGGCCGGAATGGAAGGCGATCCAGCAAGCCTATGGCCTGCATTTCGCCGAGCAACGCAGCATGCAGGCGACCTTCATGTATCAGGCCGCCGCCACCGGCGAGGTCGACGCGATCTCCGCCTTCTCAAGCGACGGCCGCATCGCCAAATTCGATCTCAAGGTGCTGGCCGATCCCAAGCAGGCCATCCCGCCCTATGACGCCATCCTTTTGCTGGCGCCCGACGACGCCAACGATAAGAAGCTCGCCGCGGCGCTCAAGCCGCTGCTCGGCGCCATCGATGTCGCGACCATGCGCGAAGCAAACTTGCGCGCCGCCGGCGGCGACGTCCTGCCCGACGCGGTGGCGAAGTGGCTGTGGCGGAAGATTCAGAAGCAATAGTTGAGCGCGTGCTTCGCCACATGTCCCCTCTCCCCCTGTGGGAGAGGGTGCCCGAGCGGAGGCGAGGCCGAGCGAGGGCGGGTGAGGGGGCAGAGCTCAATCGCGGCACAGCCCCCTCACCCGGCTCGCGTTTCGCTGACGCTTCAGCGCTCGCCACCCTCTCCCACAAGGGGAGAGGGAAAGTGAGTTTGCGGCCCGTCTTTGCCTTCTATTTAAGCGGCTGCACGCCGATCAATTCTTGCTCTTATCCACCAGCGCGCGCTGCTTGATCCACGGCATCATGTCGCGCAGCTTGGCGCCGACCTGCTCGGCCGGATGCTCGGCGAGCTTGG
>CAYLMY010000217.1:3428-5399 GCA_964384635.1 uncultured Undibacter sp. | reverse complement strand
GAGATGGAAGCAGCTTTCGGCCGCCGCAACGTCGGCGCCGAGCCGGTCGCATGAGTTGGCTGGCTCAGCTTTCCCACATCCCGCTCATTCCCGCGTAAGCGGGAATCCAGGTCTTGCTGCGGCATATTTCTGAAGTGCTGGGTCCCCACTGGAGCCTGCGCTCGGGCCAGCCGAAGGCTGGACCCGAGTACAGGGACGAGTGGCTGGGAAAGATCGAGCGTCTATTCCAGCTCGATGGTGCCGTCGATCTTGTGGCTGAGGCCGGCCTTGTCGATGGTGAGCACGACCTGCGCGGCGAGCGCCTCGTTGCCCTTCAGCCGGCCGTCGGCGACCGCGGCGCGGATCGCCTTCTCGATCTCGCGCTGTGACGTGACGCCCACCACTTTAAGGAATTTGCGCAGCGAGGTATTGAGAACCTCTTCGTTCATTGCCGTCTCCTTGAAAAAGGCGTGATTCACCCAATCTTAGTGATCGCCGGCCGCTGGCGATAGCGCGTTGTCGAGGCATCCGCCGTGCGCGACGGCCGGCGTTGACCCGGTGCGGTCTGCCGCTATGATCCGCAGCCCTGAGCCTGCCCCTGTGGCGGAATTGGTAGACGCGCCTGACTCAAAATCAGGTGGTGGAAACATCGTGCTGGTTCGAGTCCGGCCAGGGGCACCAGCCTCCGCTCTCGCGAGCGTCGGCTCGGCGAGCCGAGGCGAGCAACTCAAGCGGAGGCTGCCGCGCCGAAGGCTCCTGACCGCCGAAGTCCGCCTTCGGACGAAGGCGGTTGGCGAAGGCGGACAATAAAGTGACGGCGGGCGTCGGAAGCACTGAATGAACGACACTTTGGCTCTCGCCCGCAACGACCCGCCGCGCGCGGCTGCGGCCATTGTCGCGGTGGTCGGCCTCATGACCATCGGCGGCTTCTTTTTCTTTCAATACGGCATGGGCCTGCCGCCGTGCCCGCTCTGCCTCGAGCAGCGCATCTCCTATTACGTCATCGTGCCGCTGGCGGCGCTGTTGTGGCTGGGCGCCGGTTACGGCGCCGCGCGCAAGGTGATGGTGCTGGGCTTTCTCGCGATCGCGGCGGTCATGCTGTGGAATGCCGGGCTTGCCGGCTACCACGCTGGCGTCGAGTGGAAGTTCTGGCCGGGGCCGCAGGATTGCAGCGGGCCGATCAATAATTTCGGCTCGGCGCAAGACCTGCTCAAGCAGTTGAACAACATCAGCCTGGTGCGCTGCGACGTGGCGTCCTGGCGGTTCCTCGGCCTGTCGCTTGCGGGCTGGGACGTGCCGGTGTCGCTCGGGCTTGTCTGCGTTGCCGGCTGGGGCGCGCGCGCCTCGCTCGCGCGTCGCGCGGACGATCGCTAGCCACGTCTTCGCCATAATGGCGATGCTTAAAATTCTAACGACCACGAACGAGGAAGGCGCGCTTACATCCGGCGTCGCCCGCTTCATTTCGTGGCCGCTCGATGACGGAGCCGCAAGGCTCGACATCACCGTCAGGAGTCATATAGGTACGCGCCGGTACCATCGCAAGGGTCGATAAATTTCCATGACGAATACGCGAACCGCGGCCGGCTACACCGGCACCGCAAAGCTTCTGCATTGGCTGATCCTGACGCTGCTGGTCGTGCAGTTCGTGCTCGCCTGGACGATGCCGCACATGCGGCGCGACACCCAGCCGGATACGCTGATCAACCTGCATTTCTCGTTCGGTGTGCTGGTGCTCGCAGTCGCGGTGGTGCGGTTGGCGTGGCGTGCGACGCATGGCGAGCCGGCGCCGGAAGACGGGCTGCCGCCCTGGCAGCTGCAATCGGCCCGCGCCGTGCACTGGTTGCTTTATGGGCTGCTGTTCGTGCTGCCGATCCTGGGCTGGATCAACGCCTCCTGGCGCGGTTTCCCGCTCATCATGTTCGGCGTTGAATTGCCGGCGCTTGTGGCAAAGCGTGCGGCCGGCTGGGGCTGGACCGGTGACGTGCACAGCCT
>CAYLMY010000217.1:0-3328 GCA_964384635.1 uncultured Undibacter sp. | reverse complement strand
GATGCCGGCGATGCCGCCGGTCACGCTCAGGAACACGGCTTCGGCGAGAAATTGCAGCAGCACGTGCAGCCGGCGCGCGCCGATCGCCATGCGCAGGCCGATTTCGCGCGTGCGCTCGGTCACCGACACCAGCAGAATGTTCATGATGCCGATGCCGCCGACCACCAGCGAGATCGAGGCGACGGCGGCGAGCAGCAGCGCCATGATGCGGCTCGAGCTCTCGGCGGTCTCGGCGATTTGACTGAGATTGCGCACGGAGAAATCGGCTTCGTCGCCCGAGCCGATGCGGTGGCGGCGCTCGAGAATGGCGGTGACCTGCCGGATTACCGCCGGGACCTGCTCCTGGCTGACCGCTTGCACGAAGATCTGGTTTACATAGCCGGCGAGATGCGGCTGCAGCGCGTAAGGATTGGGCGGGCTGGGATAGATCCAGTTGAATTGCGTCTGCGTTTGCGACGGCGCGGCGACGCCCAGCACTTTACGTTCCGCAGTGGTGAACGGGATCATCACCAGATCGTCCTGGTCCGTGCCGAACGGCGTCTGGCCCTTGGATTCGAGCACGCCGATCACCCGCAGCGGTGTGCCCTTCACCTGGATGAGCGCGCCGATCGGGATTTGCGATGCGCCGAACAGCTTGGTCGAGACCGTCTGGCCGATGACGGCGACTTGCGCGGCAGCCGCCTCGTCGTCGGACGAAATAGCGCGCCCAGCGACGATCCGCCAATTTGTCATCGGCGGATAGTTGACGCTGATGCCCTGGATCTGCGTGCTCCAGTTCTGATTGCCGTATTGCACCTGTCCGCCCTGGCGGATCAGGTAGCTGATCTCGCTCGCCGCTGTGCTCTCGCGCAGGATCGCCTGCGCGTCGGCGGTGGTGAGCGTGGACGCGCTGCCGAGTCCGCCGCGCATGCCGCCCATCACGTGCGCGCCCGGCAGCACCACCACTAGGTTGGTGCCGAGGCGCTCGATCTGCTTGCGCACCGCCTCATTGGCGCCCTGGCCGACCGCGACCATGGCAATCAGCGCGGCGACGCCGATGAACACACCGAGCATGGTCAGCGCCGAGCGCATCATGTTGCGGCGGATCGCCTGCACGGCGGCCGCCATGATCATCAGGCCGAACGCCCAGACCGTGTTGCCGCGCGCAGCAGCGGCCGGCGGCCGTCTCCGGCGCAGGAACAATATGGTTTCGGCGGAAGGCGCCGCCGGCCGCTCCGCCTTTTTCGGATTGCGGGCGTCGGAGACGATCTGGCCGTCACGCATGGTCAGCACCCGGTCGGCATAGGCGGCGATATCGGCCTCGTGAGTGACCACGATGATGGTGACGCCTTGCTCGCGGTTGAGCCGCGTCAGCGTTTCCATAATCTCGTGCGACGTGCCGGTGTCGAGATTGCCGGTGGGCTCGTCGGCGAGCAGCAGGCCCGGGTTGTTGATCAGGGCGCGCGCAATCGCCACTCGTTGCTGCTGGCCGCCGGAAAGCTGGCCGGGCGTGTTGCGCTCGCGTTCGCTCAAGCCCAAGAGGCCGAGCGCGCTGCGCGCGCGCTCGGTGCGCGAGGCGGCGCTGGCCGGCCCGGAGGCGGCATAGAACAGCGGCAGCGCCACGTTCTCGAGCGCGCTGGTGCGGGCCAACAGGTTGAAGCTCTGGAACACGAAGCCGAGCCGCTCGCTGCGCAGCCGCGCGCGCTCGGGCTCGCTCAGACGCGCCACGTCTTCGCCCTCGAAGTAATAATGCCCGCTGGTCGGCCGGTCGAGGCAACCGATGATCGCCATCAGCGTCGATTTGCCGGAGCCGGAAGCGCCCATGATGGCGACGAACTCGCCGGCCTCGACGATGAGGCTGACGTCGCGCAACGCGTGCACGTCGACGTCGCCGACATGGTAGGTCCGCGTGATGTGCTCGAGCTTGATGATCGGTTCTGGCATGGCGAGCCGCCGGCCTTGCGTTTGTCAGAGCCGCAGGCGCGGCCCCGTCGCCTGCCTGGTTGTGGCCGTACCGTTGCGTTGCTCGGTGATGATGACTTGCTCGCCCGGTTGCAGGTCGCCCTTGACGATTTCGGCGTGGCTGTCGTCGTCGAGACCGACGGTAACCGCAATCCGCACCGGCTTGCCGTCGCGCAGCACATAGACCGTGCCCTGGTTGCTGGGCTTCGTCGCGGGGCGATTGCTTGCCGCCGATGTCGCGGCCTTGAGGCCGCCGGGCGCGTAGCGCAGTGCCTGGCTCGGCACGCGCAGCACGTTCTGGCGCTCGGCGGTAACGATGCGGCTCGCCGCGGTCATTCCCGGCTTGAGCGCGAGATCGTTATTGCCGACGCTGACCACGACGTCGTAGGTCACGACGTTCTGGATATTCTGCGGCGACTGCCGCACTTGGGCGACGGTGCCTTGGAAGGTGCGCTTGGGAAACGCGTCGACCGTGAAATAGACTTTTTCGCCGTCCTTAATACCGCCGATGTCGCTTTCGCTGACATTGGTGTCGACCTGCATCTTGGTGAGGTCGGTGGCGATCAGGAACAAAGTCGGGGTCTGGAAGCTCGCTGCCACCGTCTGACCGACGGTGACGTTGCGCGACACCACCGTGCCGTCCACCGGGGAGACGATGTCGGTATAGCCGAGATTGACCTGGGCCGCCTCAAGCTGCGCCTGGCGCTGCGCGATGGTCGCCTGGTCGACGCCGATTTGCGCCTGTGCCTGGTCGAGCGCGTTCTTGGAATTGTCGAGCGAGTCCTTGGAAATCGCGTTGGTCTGCGCGAGGCGTGCGTTGCGATCGTAGTTGAGCTGCGCGTAATCGAGATTGGCCTGGTCTTTGGCGAGCTGGGCCTGGGCCTGCGCCAGATTGGCTTTGTTCTGGTCGACCACACTCTGGTAGGGGCGCGGATCGATCTTGGCGCACGCCTGCCCTTTCTTCACCTGAGTGTTGTAGTCGCAATTTATCTCCTGGATGACGCCGGACACGTAGCTGCCGACGATGATGGTGAGCACCGGATTGACCGTGCCGGTGGCGGTGACCGTGCGCGTCACCGCTCCGCGGGTGACCGCGGCTGTGGCGTAGCGCACATTTCCGTTGGCGCTGAAATACCACCAGGCGGTGCCGATGCCGACGATAACAAGAAGCGCCAGCAGGCCGCCGATCAGCCAGGGCTTGCCGCCGGAACGGGCAGGGGCGCCTTGCGGCTTGGGGACGAGCGCCACCGGCGCCGGTCCTTCTGACCGCGGCGCGCCAGGTCCCATGGGTTTGTTCATGCGCGAACTCCTTGCCCCCGCATATCTAATAACGCGCGAGCAAGCGAAAACCTTTGAGGCGCCTCAAAACATGGCGAAAGCGTAAGAA
>CAYLMY010000216.1:0-5404 GCA_964384635.1 uncultured Undibacter sp. | reverse complement strand
TCAGCCGCTCGGCCGACTGCACCACGGCGGCGAAGTTCTCTATCGTCTTGCGGTCGGACAGATCGCGCGACTGCGCCACGCTCGACATGACGAGGTGATTGGTTATCAACCAGGCGCACAGTTCGGTTTCGCCGGGGGTGAATCCGATCCGCGGGCAAAAGCGTTTCGCCACCCGCGCGCCGGCGATGGAGTGATCCTCCGGCTGGCCCTTGGCGATGTCGTGCAGGAACATGGTGACGTAGATCACCTTGCGATGCGCCGGCTGGATTTTGTGGATCAGCTCGTCGGCGAGCGGGGTGTCGTGGCCGCCGCCCTGGTCGATGTCCGCCAGCACACCGATGCAGCGCACCAGATGCTCGTCCACAGTGTAGTGGTGATACATGTTGAACTGCATCATCGACACGATCTTGCCGAAGGCGCGCACGAACTTTCCGAGCACGCCGGATTCGTTCATCCGCCGCAGCACGGTTTCCGGATCGTTCTTGGAAGAGAGGATTTCCAGGAACAGCTTGTTGGCTTCCGCGTTGGCGCGCAGCTTGGCGTCGACGAGCTTGAGCGATCGCGTCATCGCGCGCATGGCGTCGGGATGGAACGCCAGATTGTGCTTCTGCGCGAGACGGAAGATGCGGATCAGGTTGACCGGATCGCGGCGGAACACGCTGCCGTTGGCGACGGTGATGCGGTTCTTGTCGACGTCGAAGTCCTCGCTGCCGGCCAGCCGCACCCGCTTGACCGGGCGGATGCGCGCCATCACGCGGCTTAACACCGGCACGCTCTTGGCGTGGCTGTCCTCCAGCTCGGCACACAGGATGGCGGTCAGGTCGCCGACGTCCTTGGCGATCAGAAAATAATGTTTCATGAAGCGCTCGACGTCCTGCTGGCCCGGGTGCTCGGTGTAACCGAGCCGCACCGCGATCTCGCGCTGGATGTCGAAGGAAAGCCGCTCTTCGGCGCGGCCGGTGACGAAATGCATGTGGCAACGCACCGACCAGAGGAAATCCTCGCAGCGGCGGAACAGCTGGTATTCCTGCTTGTCGAACACGCCGCGTTTGATCAACTCGTCCGGCTCACGCACGCGGTAGACGTATTTGGCAATCCAGAACAAGGTGTGCAGATCGCGCAAGCCGCCCTTGCCGTCCTTGACGTTGGGCTCGACCAGATAGCGCGACTTCCCGCTGCGACGGACGCGGTCCTCGCGCTCGGCGAGCTTGGCGGTGGCGAATTGCCGGGCGGTGTTGCGCACCACCTCGTTGTCGAAGCGCGTCTGCAATTCGTCGAACAGCGCGCGGTCGCCGAGCAGGAAGCGCGCTTCCAGGATGGCGGTGCGGATGGTCATGTCCGCCTTGGCCTGGCGGATGCATTCGTCGACCGAGCGGGTGGCATGGCCGACCTTGAGCCCGGTGTCCCACAGGCAGTAGAGGATGGCTTCAGCGATCGACTCACCCCAGGCGGTCTGCTTGTAGGGCAGCACGAACAGCAGATCGATGTCGGAGCCGGGTGCCTGCAGCCCGCGGCCGTAGCCGCCGGTGGCGACCACCGCCATGTGCTCGGCCTCGGACGGGTTCTGCGACGGATAGAGATGCTTGCGCGCGAACTCGAACAGGATGCGGATGATCTCGTCTTCCATCCGGCACAGCCGCTCGGCGCAGCGGCGGCCGTGGCGGTCTTTCAGCAGCAGCTGCTCGGCCTTGTCGCGGCCTTGGTTGAGCGCTGTCTTCAGCCGCTGCGCGACGCCGGTGCGCAATTCGCGCTCGCTGCCGACATGGGCCTTGGCGAGTTTTTCGAGATCCGCGATGACGGCGCGGGCATCGATCAGGTCGCCGGCGTGCCGGGCGGGAGGCGTGGACGCCGCGTGCGTGCCGGATTCGAGGGCGAGGGAGGCCATGACGCAAACCGGATAGCGGAGGCGGGCGCGGAAGTCACGGGTTCGGCAAAGATATTCAGGGGCGGGCTGAAATTGCCCGAAAATTCGGCTACCGGGGCGCAGATGACGGCCGGCGCGGCCTGTGGTTCCCTGCCGGGCAAGCTATTCTGACAAGACCGGAAGCCGGGAGGAAACGAAAATGCGCATGTTCCAGGTCTGCGTCTGCGGCCAGCCTTTGCAGCTCAACGAGCAGCCGACGCCGGAACCGAAGGGTACCGAAGTGCTGCTCAAGGTGCTGGCCGCCGGCGTCTGCCACAGCGACCTGCATATCGCCGACGGCTATTTCGACATGGGCGGCGGCAAAAAGCTGAACCTGCAGGATCGCGGCATGAAGCTGCCGCTGACGCTCGGCCACGAGAACGTGGGCGAAGTGGTGGCGGTCGGGCCCGACGCCAAATTAGGGGACTTGGGCGTCAAGGTCGGGGACCGGCGGCTGGCGGATCCGTGGATCGGCTGCGGCACCTGCGCCATGTGCGAGCGCGGCGAAGATTTTCTCTGCCGCAGCATGAAGAGCCTCGGTGTGTTCTCCCATGGTGGCTATGCCGATTATCTGGTGGTGCCGCATCCGCGCTATCTGTTCGACATCGGCGACATACCCCCGGAACGCGCCGCGCCGCTGGCCTGTTCCGGCATCACCACCTACAGCGCCCTGAAGAAGGTGCCGACGATCAAGGACGAGCCGACGGTGATCATCGGCGCCGGCGGTCTCGGGCTGATGTGCCTCGGCTTGCATCAGAAGCTGGGCGGGCACTCCGCCATCGTGGTCGACATCGATCCGCTCAAGCGCGACGTCGCCAAGAAAGCGGGTGCTGCGCATGTGGTCGACGGGGCGGCGCCCGATGCCGCGCAGCAGATCATCGATTTGACCAAGGGCGGGGCCTGGGCCGTGATCGATCTGGTGGGCTCGTCGCAAAGTGCGCGCGTCGGCTACGACAGCCTGTGCAAGGGCGGCAAATACATCATCGTGGGATTGTTCGGCGGCGAGCTGACGGTGTCGCTGCCGCCGATCCCGATGCGCGCGCTCACGATCCAGGGCTCGTACCTGGGCAGTTTGACGGAAATGGCGGAGCTGATCGATCTCGTGCGCCGCACTGGCCTGCCGCCTGTTCCGGTCACCACAAGGCCGCTCAGCGAGGTCAACGCGGCGATGGACCAGTTGCGCGCCGGAAAAGTGATCGGCCGCGTGGTGCTGACGCCGGCGTAAGCCGAACGACCGACTCTCCACTGTCGTCCCCGCGAAGGCGGGGACCCATAGGCACTGGACCATCGCGGGACTGCGAAGTATGGGTCCCGGCCCTCGCTGACGCTCGGCCGGGACAACAGCGAAAAGCTTGGTGCATAGTTTGCAATACATGCCCCCCGATCTCGCCTTCGCCCTTTCGCTCATCGTGAAAATGGCCGTCACCGCCGTTTTTGTGGTGGCGGCGACCGTGACCGCCGAGCGCGCGGGGCCGCTGGTCGGCGGGCTGGTGGCGACGCTGCCGCTCGGCGCCGGCCCGGTCTATGTATTCCTCGCGCTCGACCACGGCGCTCCTTTCATTGCGCAAAGCGCTGTCAACAGCCTCGCCATCAACAATGTCAACGTGATCTTCGCGCTCGTTTACGCGCTGCTGGCACAGCGCCGCTCGCTCACGGTGAGCCTGTCGCTCAGCCTACTGCTCTGGTGCGTGTTGGCTTGGGGCATGCACGTCGTGCACTGGAGCCTGCTCACGGCCGGCCTCGTTAATATTGTCGTGCTCGCCACCTGCATCGCGCTGGCGCGCCCATTGCGGCATGTGCGCATCCCGCCAGTGCGCACTTATTGGTATGATCTTGCGCTGCGCGCCGCGCTGGTGGCGCTGCTGGTCGGCGTGGTGGTTTCACTCAGTTTCCGTATCGGCGCGAGCGGCAGCGGCATCTTGGCGGTGTTCCCCATCATCCTCATCAGCGTCATCCTGATCCTGCACCGCCGCGTCGGCGGTAAGCCCAGTGCCGCGGTGATGGCCAATGCCGTGCTCGGGCTGGTCGGCTTTGCCTTCGCCTGCGTGGTGCTGCATTTCTCTGCCGAGTCGCTGGGCGCCGCCACCGGCCTCACACTGGCGCTGGCGACGTCGGTCGCCTGGGGCCTGACCGTGCTGACCGCGCGCCGCCACGGCATTGCGATGTGATTATGGGAATATTTCTGGCCGGCCTGCTGCTGAAGATCGCCATGACCGCGGGCATCGTGGTGGCGGCCTCGATCGTGGTCGAGCGCTCAGGGCCGTTCATTGGCGCGCTGATCGCCGCGCTGCCGACCGCGGGCGGCGCTGCCATGATCATTCTGGCCTGGGAGCATCCGCCGGGCTTCATCGCGCAGAGCGCGGTCGGCAGCATGGTCGCCAATGCCGCAGTGGCGGTATTCGCGTTGAGCTACGCGGCGCTGGCGCAGCGCAACAGTTTGTTGGTGAGCATCGGCGGCGCTTATGGGGTTTGGTTCTGCGCCGCGTTTCTGACGCGCTACGTCGACTGGAATGCAGGCAGCGCCGCGCTGCTGAACGCCGTGGTGTTTCCGCTGACGATCGCCGCCGGCAGCCGTTTCCGCGTGACCGGCGCGGTCAGGCGCGTTCGTCTCACCGCCGCCGATCTTGCCTGGCGCACTAGCGTGGTGACGCTCTGCGTGCTCATCGTGACGGCGGCGAGCTATTCGATCGGCTCGTTCCTCTCCGGCCTGTTCGCCTTTTTCCCGGTGGCGATGGGATCGTTCTTTGTCATCCTGCAACCGCGGCTGGGCGGTCCGGCGGCGGCGAGCGTGGCCGCCCATGTGCAGGCGCCGCTGATCGGGCTCGGCTTGAGCCTGCTGGCCGTACATTACCTCGCCGAGCCGATCGGGGTGTGGTGGTCCTACGCGGTGGGCTTATCGACCGGCATCGTCTGGAACGCGCTGCTGTGGCTGCTGCGGCAATGGCGCAACCGCCCGACACCGAGCGGGTGCGTCGACTTATAAACGGGCGGCCAAAGCCGGGCTTGGCCGGGCATCCCGCCGTCGTATCGCTTAAAAATCTCTTGAGCCCGTTAAGTGGTTCTCAATGGTACGATGTTAATGTCATCGTGCTCGCAATCGGTATGGTGCAAGGATCGTGTTCACAGAACGACGCAAAGGTCCGCGCCGCATGATTAATCGTGTGGCGCATTTTCATAGCGAAATCTGTCCGGCGCCGCGCGCCTGCATGGTGACGAACATTTCCGATGGTGGCGCCAGGCTGTATACGGAGACCGACGTGCCTCCGACCTTCACGCTGTCGGTGTCCGGCGAGGGCGTGAAACTGCGGCGAGAATGCCGCGTGGTTTGGCGGCTGGGCGGCGAACTCGGAGTTGAGTTCACCGACCTCGCCTCGGCCAAATTAGAAGCGATCCGCTGACGGTCGCCGCGGGGCCCATGAGTGGCCTTGGGCGGACACCATACGCGCATTGGCGCATGTCTTGCTTGGTGGGGAGTGTCGGGCCACGCGTGTTGTGAATGCG
>CAYLMY010000215.1:0-5511 GCA_964384635.1 uncultured Undibacter sp. | reverse complement strand
CGTTCGATGCCTTGCTGATCTTGTAGGGGACGAGCTTCTTGTCCTTCTCCACCATCGGGTCGTCGTAGCGCCGGCCGATCAGGCGCTTGACCGCGAAGATGGTCTTTTCCGGATTGGTGACCGCCTGGCGCTTGGCCGGCTGGCCGACGAGACGCTCGCCGTCGTCGGTGAAGGCGACGATCGAAGGCGTGGTGCGCATGCCTTCGGCGTTCTCGATGACTTTAGGTGTTTTGCCTTCCATGACGGCAACGCACGAATTGGTGGTGCCGAGGTCGATGCCGATGACCTTGCCCATGGTTCTTCCTCTCAATTTGCGGCAGGCCGGCCGGGCCGCTTGGCGCCCGAGTGGGAAAGTCGGCGGCTTATCCGCGACCCCCTGATCCAGCCCCCTGGATACGCTTTCCACCGCGTTTTCGCGGCTACGGCTCATATAGGGGGGCCCCCCCGGGGCCTGCAAGACAGGCCGTCACGAATTCGCGAGCGGCCGGGTACGGTCGCTGCCGCGAGGGTTAATCTCGCCCCCGCGGCCCTCGCCGAACGGCTCCGAAAAGCCGGCTACCGACCCTTCTCGCGCCGCATAATAAGCACACCCCTGATCGTCCGAACCGGACGGTAGGGCTTTAGCTGCGCGGCCAGCGCCGGATAGGAATTGGCCCAGACCAGCCAATCGAAGCTTGGCTGTTTCCGATTGACTAGGATCACATCCGGCCGATGGCGGGCGATGTCTTGTTCCAGCATGGCGCGGTCGCGCGCGGCATAGGCCTCAAGCCGGGCATTCGTTTGCGGATCGAGGGTCTCTTTCAGGCGCCGGAGCATGACCTCTTCGGTGACCCAGAGCGCGGAGGCACGGCCCACCCAGGTCCCTTGCACCGCGCGGGTGAGCGGATGGCCGATCGCCAGGTCGGCCGAGAGCGCCAGGATCTTCGGATGCGGCTTGATCGCCCGGATCGGCGCCGCCAGCGCCGAGCAGTCGATGGCTACATTCATCCAGCAGAAGGTTGCGCCCGCGATCGATGCCGCGGCCAGCGCGCTCGCCAGCCGCTTGGGCCGGTCCGCAGGGCTGTCGGACGGCGCCCGGTGCCAGCGGTCGAAAAAGGCGAGCGCCAGCGCGATCAGCGCCAGCGCGAGCATCGGATAGGAATGATATGGCCAGCCCTTCTGCTGCAGGTAATAGGCGATCAAAAATCCGACCGAAGCGGCGAGCAGCAGCCCGAGCGGAAAACTGAACATCGCGTTGCCCTTGAGGCGCGCGATCAGCAGCAATGCGGCCAGCCACAGCGGCGTGGCGAAGAATGTAACAAATATCCAGATATTCGCTTTCACCGGCACATAGACCGCCATCACCATCGGCAGCACGTCATGGACAAATGGCGGGAACGCGATCACGACGAAGACGACGTAGGCCGCCAGCAAAGCTGCGGCGATCCAGTTTTCCAGGGCAAACACCGGACGCCAGGACCGCGCATAGAGCGCGGCCGCCGCGCTCGTGCAGATGATCGCGGCGGCGAAATGCGGCTTGATGATCACGACGATGCCGCCGCAAATCCCGGCGACGATCACGTAAACCAAATCCGGCGTATTGCCCTTGGCGCGCGCCGCGCAAACGGCTAGCAGCGGCAGGAATGCGATCAGCCCGATATGCTCGCGCTCGCTGAAAGTCTGCGCCGGCAGCAGCATGAGCGCTACCGCCGTCACGGTTGCTAGCAGCCAGCCATCGGCGTTCTCGACCAGCCCGGCTTTGCGCAGAACCCGGCCCGAGAGCCAGAGACTGAGGCCGATGGCCAGAAAGACCAGCACGTCCACAAAGAATTCCGCAGGGATTCCCGACAGACGGCCCAACAGCGCGGGCACCACATAGAGAAACACGGTCGCCGGCGGGTTGACTTCGATGACGTCCACGTAGAGGCGCTGGCCGTCGAGAAACTTGTCCGCTACCGTGAGGTCCCAGCTCACGTCGGTATTGGCGACCAGGACATGGCGCAGAAATACCGCCAGCACGAATATGCATGCCAGCGGCAGCCAGCGCGGCAGCGTCAGTCGCGCCGTCGATGGCATGGTGAGTGTGGTCATCAGGAAGCCAGGTGCGTGGCTGCGGACGGTGCCGCCTTTGCCGGCGCGGGCGCGAAGCCGGCGCGCTGCTCGACGACATAGAGCGGCCGGCGTTTCACTTCGGCGTATATGCGTCCGATGTAGAGACCCATAACGCCGGTCATCAGCAGGTTGATGCCGCACAGGAACGATACGATGACGACGGTCGAGGTCCAGCCGGTAACGACATCATTCGTCAGATAGCGTTCGATCGCGTACAGCCCGAACAACAGAGCCAATGTGGAAACTGCGAGGCCGAGCCAGATTGCCATTTTCAGCGGCGCGTCGGAAAAACCGATCAAGCCGTTGACGGCGAGTCGCAACATCTTCCAGAGCGGATATTTGGTGACGCCGGCCGCGCGTTCAGGCCGATGAAAGTCAACGGCAGTCTGACGGAAGCCGAGCCACGCGAACATACCGCGCACGAAGCGGTCCTGCTCGGGCATCGACCGGAACACGTCCACGACGCGACGATCGACGAGGCGGAAGTCCCCGACATCGTGGGGGATGTCGACCGACGACAATCGGCCCAGCAGTTTGTAGAAAACGGCGGCAGTCCAGCGTTTGAACGCGCTGTCGCCTTCGCGCGAAGCGCGGCGGGCATAGACGACCTCGTAGCCCTCTTTCCAGCGCGCGATCATATCCTGCACGACTTCCGGGGGATCCTGCAGGTCAGCATCCATCACGACCACCGCCTGGCCGCTTGCCACGTCCATACCGGCGGTGATCGCGATTTGGTGGCCGAAATTGCGCGTCAGCTTGATGTAGCGATAGCGCGGATCGTCATTGGCGCGCGCCCGCAGCACGATCGAACCGCAATCGGTGCTGCCATCATCAACAAAGATGGTTTCGGCCGGCCCGTCGAGCCCATCCATGAGCGCGTCAAGCCGCTTGAGCAGAATCGGCAGGACAGCCTCTTCGTTGAAAACGGGAACGACGATGCTGTAGGTGACGCTGTCTGGGCGACGCGGGGCCATGATAAAATCCGCTGCGAACGATCCCCGGCGAAGCTAGCGGTGCGGCGTTAACAACCCCTTTCCCGGCGTTTTTTCGACTAGAATCGAAAAATGTTAAGGCAGCTGGCGGGCTCTTTCGCCCAGATAGGCTCGGTCATGAACGGTTTGCGCCCGCTTTGCGCATCGGTCTTTCTCATGCTCGGCCTCGCCGTGTTTGCGGCGGGTGCGGCGGCCACACCGGTGTTTCCGCCCGGCTCGCGCATTGGCCTTGAACCGCCGGGCGACCTCAAGTTGAGCAGGAAATTTCTTGGCTTCGAGGACAGCGCGCGCAACGTCGCCATCACCATCCTCGATTTGCCGGAGCCGGCCTACCAAGCGCTCGAGAAATCCGCTTTCACCAAGATGTCGAAGGGGCTGACCGTGGACAAGCGCGAGCTGTTTCCGTTTCGCGGCGGCATCGGCTACCTCATCACCGGCCATCAAAAGGTGAAGGGCACCGAATTACGCAGCTGGTACCTGCTCGCCAATGTCTCCAACAGCAAGATCGGCCATATCGCCGCGCTGGTCGCCATGCGCATGCCGGATGGCGCCAGCCGCATTTATTCCGAAAAGGTGGTGCGCGCGACGCTGGCAACCGTCAGCTTTCGGACGCCGCCGCTGGCCGAACTGCTCAGGCTGCTGCCGTTCAAGATCAACAAGATGGCGGGCTTCCGCGTGCTGAAGATCGCGCCGCAAGGCGTGCTGGTCCTGATCGACGGGCCGAGCGATGATCTCGCCAAGCACCCTTACATGATCGTCCAGATCGGCCGCGGCGCGCCCGGCGCCCCGGATCTCCGCCCCAAGTTCGCGCGCGATTTGCTGATGCGGTCGCCGCTCCCCGCTCTCGCCATTACCTCGGGGGAGGCGATGCGGATTAACGGCGGGCAAGGCTACGAGCTCCGCGCCAAGGCCAAGGGCGCGGGCGGCGCACCGCTCGCGCTGGTGCAATGGCTGCGTTTCGGCGGCGGCGGCAGTTTTTTGCGCGTGATCGGCGTGGTCGGCAAGGACCGTTGGGACAAGATATTCCCGCGCTTCCGCGCCGTGCGCGACGGCATCGACGCGCGCTGACGCCGCCCCCGTCTAGAAGGTGAAGGTGCTGCGCACCCCGACGATGATCGCATCATCCACCGTCACGGTGGGATCGTCCGGATGGCCGACGTTGCCGCCGGGATGGATGATGTATTGGAAGTCCGGCTGCACGATCCACCATGGCGCGATCTGCAAGGCGTAGTTCACTTCGAACACCACCTCGTGGTCGCGGATGAAGGACGGCGGCCCGTTGGCGGCGAGCGCGTCCGCATCGGCGGCGACAGCGTCGCCGCTGATCTCGGCATAGGCCACGCCGAAGGTCAGCACGTCGGCAGGCCGGCCCGGCAGCAGGCCGGTGAAGCCGCCGCCGCCATCGACGTACCAGGACAACAGGTTGCGGTCGTCAGGCGAGAAGCCGCCGCGCACGAACAGGTTTGCGCTGCGATCGCCCTGGCGCCACACCATCTGGTCGGCGATGGCATAAAGACCCCAGTTGCCTCTGTGCTGGATCGGGTCGGCCGTGGGGTCGACGCCGAGCGAGACGATTGCGCCGGTCGAATCGATCCCGAAGTGCCGGTCGGGAAAATCCGCCGTCGCGTACCAGCCGCCAATCTTGTAGATGCCGGGAAGGCCGATGGGGTTGTCGCCCTGATTGAGTTTGTAGTGCAACTCGCCCATCCACAGCGAGCCACCATAGAAGCTGAACGTGGTGCCGTGGTCGTTGCACACCTGCGGGTCGTCGTTGCAACCCTTGCCGGCCGGATCGCCGGAAAACACCCCCACCAGTGCGGAAATGTTGTCGGTCGGGTTGACCCGCACGCGCACGCCCGGCGTCGCCAGCGGATAGGCGGGGCCGCCATTGGTCATGTTGGCGGCAAGGATACCGGCCCAGCCGAAGGTGCCGTTGATGAGGCCGCCGGCGGTGTCGCTGGTGAAGAAATCGTCGTCGGCGGCGAGCTGGCCGATGCGGAGCGAAAAGAAATCCTTGTCCGGATCGCCCTGTTGAAACCAAGCGGTGAACAGACGCGTGGTCGCATGTGCGTCGATATTGCTGGGATCGGCGATGCTGCCGACATTATAGGCGACGTTTTTGTCGCCGTTGCCGGAATGGATATTGAACACCGTGAAATGGGTGCTGGCGCCGCGCCAGCCCATGAATTTTTCCAGGTCGTTGTCCATGGAGAATTCGAGCCGGCCCTCATAGCTGGAGCGCTGATAGATGCCGCCGGACGTGACGTCGAAACCTTCCGCGACATATTTCAGCATGAACTTGACGCCCTGATCCGCCAGCGCGGTGCGCGCGCCATGCCAGTCGCCGCTAAAGGCGTCCTGCTCCCAGATCGGCGCCGGCGTCTTGGCCTTTTCTTTGGCCGCAGCGCACGTTGCGCCGGTGCCGAGG
>CAYLMY010000214.1:3090-5520 GCA_964384635.1 uncultured Undibacter sp. | reverse complement strand
AAGTCCTTCGGCTGCCAGATGAACGTCTACGATTCCCATCGTATGGCGGACACGCTGGCGCCGGCCGGCTTCAGCGAGACCGCTCATCCCGAAGACGCCGATCTGGTCATCCTCAACACCTGCCACATCCGCGAAAAAGCCGTCGAGAAGGTCTATTCCGAGATCGGCCGCATGCGCGTGCTCAAAGAAGCCGCCGCCGCGCAAGGCCGCTCCATCATGCTCGCAGTCGCCGGCTGCGTGGCGCAAGCCGAGGGCAAAGAGATCATCCGCCGCGCCAGCGCCGTCGACCTGGTGGTGGGCTCGCAGAATTATCACCGCCTGCCCGAGATGATCGCGCGCGCGGCAAACGGCGCCAAGATCGTCGACACGGAATTTCCGGTCGAGGACAAGTTCGAAGCGCTGGCAGCGCCCCAGCGCGCGGCAATCGCCAAGCGCGGCATTTCCGCCTTCGTCACCGTGCAGGAGGGCTGCGACAAGTTCTGTACTTTCTGCGTGGTGCCCTACACCCGCGGCGCCGAGGTGTCGCGCCCGGTCAAGCAGATCGTCGCCGAGGTGGAGCGGCTGGCGGAAGCCGGCGTGCGCGAGGTGACGCTGATCGGCCAGAACGTCAACGCCTATCATGGGCTGGGCGAAGACGGCGCGCCCTCCTCGCTCGGCAAACTTCTTCGCCGCCTCGCAGAAGTGGTGGGCATTGTGCGGCTGCGCTACACCACCAGCCATCCGCGCGACATGGACGACGACCTGATCGCCGCCCATGGCAAGCTCGCAGCGCTGATGCCTTATGTGCACCTGCCGGTGCAGTCCGGCTCCGACCGCATGCTAGCGGCGATGAACCGCAAGCACACGCGCCAGGATTACCTTTCGGTGATCGCCGCCTTGCGCGCCGCGCGCTCCGATCTCGCCTTCTCGTCCGACTTTATCGTCGGCTTTCCCGGCGAGACCGAAGACGATTTTCAAGACACGCTCACGCTGGTCGACGAGGTCGGCTTCGCCGGCGCCTATTCGTTCATGTATTCGCCGCGCCCCGGCACGCCGGCGGCCGAAATGGCAGACCAGGTTCCCGCCGGGGTCAAGGCCGAACGCCTGCAACGACTGCAAGCGGCGATCACCTGGCACCAGCGCGCCTTCAACGCAGCGTCTGCCGGCCGTGACCTCGACGTGCTCTTGGAAAAGCCGGGCAAGCTCCCTGGGCAACTGGTCGGCCGCTCCCCATATTTGCAGGCGGTGCAGGTCATGGCCCCGCGTTCGCTCATCGGCCAGATCGCGCCCGTGACCGTCACCGAAGTCGGCAGCAACAGCCTGTTCGGCGCGCTGGCGGAAGAAACGCCCGCGCCGCAGCTTGCCGAAGCAGGAGCTTGAGAACACCCTTGCGTACACCGGATCCCGTGATCCCGCCCGCCGCAGCTTCAGAAGAAACTGCCACCACGCAGATCGTGCTGGCGTTCGAGGATAACCGGCTGGCCTCCATCCTGTTCGGCCAATACGGACAAAACCTCGCGCTGATCGAACGCCGCCTCGCCGTAGTGGCGGAGCAGCGCGGCAACCACGTCACGCTGGAAGGCTCGCGCGGCGCCTGCGAGCAGGCTCGCCGGGTGCTGGAAGGCCTCTACGAGCAGCTCAAGCGCGGCCACGACCTCGCCCAAGGCGACGTCGAGGGCGCCATCCGCCAGGCGATCGCGCAAGGCTCGTTGTTCGACTACGACCCGGCGAGCGCCCGGCCGGCCTTCGAGGAAATCAATTTGCGCAAGCGTCCGGTGCGCGCGCGCACAGCGGCGCAGGACGCCTATGTCCGCGCCTTAAAACGCCACGCGATGGTGTTTGGCACAGGACCCGCCGGTACCGGCAAGACCTGGCTGGCGGTCGCCCACGCCGTGCAGATGTTCGAGCGCAAGGAAGTCGACCGCATCATCCTGTCGCGGCCGGCGGTGGAAGCCGGCGAGCGGCTCGGCTTTTTGCCCGGCGACCTGCGCGAGAAGGTCGATCCTTACCTGCGGCCGGTCTATGACGCGCTCTACGACCTGATGGACGCGCGCATCGTCGAACGCGCGCTGCAGGCGGGCGAGATCGAAATCGCGCCGCTCGCCTTCATGCGCGGCCGCACGCTGTCCAACGCCGCGGTGATCCTCGACGAAGCGCAGAACACCACCTCGATGCAGATGAAGATGTTCCTGACCCGTTTGGGCGAGAACAGCCGCATGATCGTCACCGGTGATCCCAGCCAGGTCGACCTGCCCCACGGCCAGGCTTCGGGGCTGGCCGAGGCGGTCAAGCTGCTCGCCGGCATCGAAGGCGTCGGCCACGTGGCTTTCACCCATGAAGACGTGATCCGTCATGAGCTGGTCGCGCGCATCGTGGCGGCTTATGACCGCGCGTCGCTCGCGCGCAAGGACAAGGAATGAACTGGTCGCCGCACCGGCGCATGGCCGCGCC
>CAYLMY010000214.1:0-2990 GCA_964384635.1 uncultured Undibacter sp. | reverse complement strand
CCGCACCTTTCGAGCCGCGCCATTTGCCGGTGCCGGTTCCACAGCGGCGCGAGAACGGCGAAAGCTGGCTGGCACGCATGCTGCGGGCGCTGTTCGGTTGGAAGCCGGGCTCGATCCGCGCCGATCTCAAGGACGTGCTCGATGCCATGACGCCGGGCGAATCCGGCTTCTCGCCGGAAGAAAGCCGGATGCTCAAGAACATCCTCGGCCTGCGCGAACGCCGGGTCGGCGACGTCATGATCCCGCGCGCCGACATCGTGGCCGTGCAGCAGGACATCAAGCTGGGCGAGTTGGTACGCACCTTCGAAGGCGCCGGCCATTCGCGTCTGGTGGTCTATAACGACACGCTCGACGATCCGATCGGCATGGTCCACATCCGCGATCTGATCGCGTTCATGACCGCGCGCGCCGCCGTCGATCCGGAGAAAAACGCCAAGCGCAAGAAACCGCTGCCCGCCGGGCTCGATCTCAAAGCGATCGACCTCGCTATGCCGCTGTCGGCGGCCAAGATCGTGCGTGAATTGCTGTTCGTGCCACCGTCGATGCGGGTGATCGATCTCTTGGCGCGCATGCAGGCGACGCGCATCCATCTGGCGCTGGTGATCGACGAATACGGCGGCAGCGACGGGCTGTGCTCGATGGAGGACATCGTCGAGCAGATCGTCGGCGAGATCGCCGACGAGCACGACGAGGACGAATTGCCGGCGGTGGTGCGCCAGCCGGACGGCACCTACATCGCCGATGCGCGCGCCCATCTCGAGGACGTGGTGGCGATCGTCGGGTCCGACTTCGACGTCGGCGACGCCGCCGAGGAAGTCGATACGCTGGGAGGCTATCTGGTGACGCGCGCCGGCCGGTTGCCGGTGCGCGGCGAGATCGTTCCCGGCCCCGGCCTGTTCGAATTCGAAGTGCTGGATGCCGATCCGCGCCGCGTCAAGCGCATTCGCCTCACACGGCTGAAGGAACGGCGCGAGATTGCGCGCGAGCCGCGCAAGCGCGGCGAACCGGACGCAGTGCTCGCCGGGACGGCACCGCCGACGCTTCCGGTCGACGATGGCGCGCAAAAAGACGATGGCCGGCGCTCCGCCGGCAATCCTGCCAGCGCGCGCCGGTCGTGACGCTCGTTCGTCTCGCCCATCCGATCGTGCTCGCCTCCGGCTGGCGGCGCGCTGGCCTGGCATTTCTCGCCGGTGTCTTTTCGGTGTTGGCTCTGCCGCCGATCAATGCCGGGCCTGTGCTGTTCCTGACTTTCCCGGTGCTGATCTGGCTGATCGACGGTTCGGCGGCGGGCCGCTGGAGCGGCGTTTGGCGTGCCGCCGGCGCCGGCTGGTGCTTCGGCTTCGGCTATTTTCTCGCCGGACTTTACTGGACCGGCTACGCCTTCCTGGTCGACGCCAATACCTTCGGCTGGCTATTACCGTTCGCGGTTGCCGGCTTGCCGGCGGTACTCGCCATCTATCCCGCGCTCGGTCTTGCCGCCGCCCGGCTGATCTGGGTGCGGGGCCCCGAGCGCGTGCTCGCGCTCGCCGCCACGCTCGCCGGCGCCGAATGGCTGCGCGGCCATCTGTTCACGGGATTTCCCTGGAACACCTTCGGCTATGCGCTGACCGAACCGCTGGTGCTGGCGCAGGGCGTTTCGCTGATTGGAGTTTGGGGCTTCACCTTCCTCACCGTAGCGATTTTCGCGAGTCCGGCCGTGCTCGCCGACGACCGCGCCGATACGCCGCATCCCTACCGGGCGCCGTTCATCGCCCTGATGATCCTGGCGGGCCTTACCGGTTTTGGCTTGGTGCGGCTGCACACGCATCCGACGTCTTATGTGAGCGGCGTGAAGCTGCGCATCATGCAGCCCAATTTGCAGCAGGACGAAAAATTCAACTACGCGGCACGCGATCAGATCATGAAGCGCTATCTCGCGTTGTCCGACCGCGCCACCGGGCCGCAATCGAACGGCATCCACGACGTCACGCATCTGATCTGGCCGGAATCGGCGTTTCCGTTTTTTCTTACGCGCGAGCCGGAGGCCATGGCGCAGATCATCGGCCTGATCAAGCCAAAGACAGAGCTGATCACCGGCGCTATACGCGCCGCGCCCCCGGCTGGCGGCGCCCAACACGTGCGCGCGTATAATTCGATCTACGTGATCGATCCCGACGGCTCGATCCGCGGCATCTACGACAAGGTGCATCTCGTGCCGTTCGGCGAATATCTGCCGTTCGAGTCGCTGCTCGAAAAGTTCGGATTGCAGAACCTCACCAAGCAGGTCGGCGGTTTTCTGTCGGGCGACCGCCGGCGCGCCATGGACGTTCCGGGCGCCCCTAAGATGCTGCCGCTGATCTGCTACGAGGCGATCTTTCCCGGCGCCGCGGTACCGCGTGGCGAACGCCCGGGCTGGCTGATCAACGTTACCAATGACGGCTGGTTCGGCATCTCATCGGGGCCCTATCAGCACTTCCAGCAGGCGCGCGTACTTGCGATAGCCGAAGGCTTGCCGCTGGTGCGCGCGGCCAACACCGGGATCTCGGGCGTCATCGATCCAGTCGGCCGCATCGTGAAGTCGCTGCCGCTGGGAACCGAAGGCGTGCTCGATTCAGCGCTGCCGCGCGCGATCACGCCGACGGTCTTTGTGCGCTATGGCGACGACGCTTTCATTCTTTTCCTCGTGCTCAGTCTGCTGGCGGTGGGCCGGCGGCGATTGCATCCATAGATTGAATATATGTGTGGCACCGGATAGCCGGTTGTGTCGACTGATTGCTACTCTGCCGCGCAGCGCTATTACGAAAATGCGAAAAGCATTGAAAATTATAGATAATTTTTGCTGTTCTTCGACGCTACGTATCGATCTATGGAAAATAACACATTGCATAAATGCCTTTAAATGTGACATTACGCTCCACGATGGAGGCATAGGAGATTTTTATGGCTAAGAAGGCACCCAATCCGATCGACAAGCACGTCGGTTCGCGCGTGCGCATGCGTCGGATGATGCT
>CAYLMY010000213.1:1278-5530 GCA_964384635.1 uncultured Undibacter sp. | reverse complement strand
GGCGCTTGGCGAGCCGATAGAGCAGCATCGATTCCACCACCAGCGCGGTGGCGGTCGCCACCGCCGCGCCTTCGATGCCGATGTGTGGAATGAGCAGCACGCACAGCGTCAGGTTAATGACAAAAGCGACAGCATAGGTGAAAGCGCATTGCTTACGCTCGCCCAGCATGTTGAGCAGCCGCTCGGCCGGTCCGACCGCCGCGCGCGACAGCATGCCGATGGCGAGGATGAACATCACGTCATAACCGGACGTAAAGCTGGCGCCGAACAGCGACAGCAGCGGGCGCCCACAGGCGAGGATCAGCAGGCAGGCGGCGAGCGACGGCCAGAACGTCCAGCGCATGGTTTCGACAAAGAACTTCGCCAGCCGCTGCTTGTCACCTTCCACGTGGTATTGCGTGAACTTGTGGGTGGTGGCGCTGGCGATGGCGAAATAGACGAAGGCGACCAGCGCGAGCAGGCGGGCGGCGGCGTAATAGACCGCGACCTCGTCGGGCGAGCGCATCTGCTCGAGCGCCAGAATGTCGACGTAAGTGAGCAGCAGGTAGAAACCCTCGACCACGAAGATCGGCAGCGAGGTGGCGAACCAGGCTTTTACCTCGTAGCGCTTCGGGCCGGCCGGCACTTTGTGCCGGAGCCGGCGGTCGAGCACGAACAGCTGCGCGATCGTCACCGCCCAGCTGGTGACGACGGCGATGATCATGGCGGTCACCGCGTCGGTCGGCGCGCCGAACGCCCAGGCGCCGCCCATCAGCACGGTGATGGTGAGCTGGCGCCAGATGTAGAACGGCATGAATGCCAGATTGGGCCAGTCGTAAGCCTGTGCGATGCCGGCCTGCACCTGCACCATGCCGTAGATCGGGATGGTGACGCAGGCGAGATAGAGCGGAATGACGGTGAAATGGTCGATGTAGGGCGCGAGCATCTTGACGCCGAGCGCGCCGGCCGCGCCGATCGCCGTCGCGATAGCAAAGGCGAGCCAGCGGCTGCCGGCGAGAAATCCGCGCAGCCGGTCGAAGGCCTTGAGCTCGGTGTATTCGGGGATGAAACGCCGCGCCGCCGATGACAGGCCGACGTCGGACAATGCGCCGATCATCAGCACCCAGGTCCAGACATAGATGTAGATGCCGAACTCGAACTTGCCCATCCAGCGCGCCAGCAGCACCTGCGAGATGAGCGCCAGCAGAGCGCTGGCGACGCGCACCAGGAACACCTTGCCGGCGACCAGCTGCGCCACCCGGTTGTCGCTGCGCTCGCTGAGCATCGCCTTGCCGCGCGCGAGCAGACCCGCGGCCGGCAGCGGCGAAGCGGGGGCGACGGATTCGGGATTGGTCAACGCCACGGGCTCTCTCCGCGCCGGCGGCGGGCGGGGCGCAAAAGACGGCAAGGCCATCGGCTGCGGTTAGCAAGGAATCGTTAACATTCGGTGGGCGGGGCCGTTTGTGCCCGCCGATCAGGCCATTTCGAGCCGCGCCACCTCGGCCAGGATGCCCTCGACTACTTTGCGGTCGCCGGCGCTCAGTGCGGTCTGCGGCGGCACCGGATCGCCGACCGCGTAGCCCTGGATCTGCAATCCGGCCTTGATGCAGGCGGCGAGATTAAAGCGCGCGAAAGCCTCGTTGATGCGCCAGAGGTCGCGCTGCAGTTTCATCGCCTCCGGCCAGTTGCCGGCGCGGCACAAGTCATAGAGCCGCACGCTCTCGCGCGGCACGATGCAGGCCGGCCCCGCCATCCAGCCGACACCGCCGATCAGCATCACCGCCGCCGGAATATGCGCCGAGGCCGAGAACACTTTCAGCTGCGGGCAGCGGTTCATGATCGAGAGCAGCCGTCCGGTATTGCTGGAAGCGTCTTTGATGTAGCGAATGCGCGGATGGTCGCTTAGCCGCATAATGACGTCGAGGGTGAGATCGCTGCGCTGGAAATTCGGATTGGTGTAGATCACCACCGGAATGTCGACGGCGTCGGCGATGGCGCGGAAGTAAGATTCGACCTGCGCGTCCTTGAGCGGGAAATAGGCTTCGAGCACGGCGAGGATGCCGTCGGCGCCGAGCTGCTGCCAGCGCTTGGCCTGCTCGACGGCGTCGGCGGTCGCGGTCGAAGCGACACCGGCGACCACCGGCACGCGCTTGTTCGCGGCTTCGATCGTCGCCTGCACCACCGCCTCGCGCTGCGCGCGTTTGAGGTAGGCGAACTCACCGGTGGAGCCGAGCGGCGTCAACCCGTGCACGCCGGAATTGATCAAATCGGCGCACAGCCGCCCCAGCACGTCGGTCTTGATGCGCCCTTGCGCGTCGATCGGCGAGACCAGATAGGGAAAGACGCCGTGGAAGTCGTCTGCTCGTGTCATCGCTCTCTCTGTCGTCATGCCCGGCCTTGTGCCGGGCATCCACGTCTTACCAATATTACAGCATTAAAGACGTGGATGGCCGGGACAAGCCCGGCCACGACGAAAAATCAAAACACCCAAAGCGCTTCCGCCGGAAACTCTACATAATGTTCGCCCGGCGGCAGTGGCTCGTCGGCATAGGCGCGCGCGGTCGTGCCGCCGCGCGCGAACAGTAGCTCCCAGCGTTCGCCCAGATACATCGGTGCCTCCAGCCGCATCGGCAGCCGGTTGGGTCCAGGCTCGCGCGCGCAACGCATGCGCTCGAGCCTTATGATGCCGACGGCCGCGTCGCCGACCGCGGCCTGCGTGCGCGCCATGCCGGTGATGCGCTGGCCGAACACTTCCAGCGTGGCGTGGCCGTTCGCTTTCTCCACCAGTTTGCCCTCCAAGCGATTGTTGCTGCCCATGAACTCGGCGGCGAACAAGGTGGCCGGGTCGTTGTAGATCATCATCGGAGCGCCGTCCTGTGCGACGGCGCCGCCATGCAGCAGCACGATGCGGTCGGCCAGCGCCATCGCTTCCACTTGGTCGTGGGTGACGTGGATGGCGGTCAGGCCGAGGCTCATGATCAGCGTGCGCAGAAAGGCGCGCGCCTCCTCGCGCAGCTTGGCGTCGAGATTGGACAACGGCTCGTCGAGCAGGATCACCGGCGGTTCGTAGACCAGCGCGCGCGCGATGGCCACGCGCTGCTGCTGGCCGCCGGAGAGTTGCGGCGGGAAACGTTCGGCGAGGCGTCCGAGCCCGATCTGCGCCAGCACTTTTTCTACGCGCGCCTTGATCTCGTCGGCAGGCGTGCCGCGCAATTTCAAGCCGGCGGCGACGTTCTCGAACACGGTGCGATGCGGCCACAGCGCGTAGGACTGGAACACCAGGCCGAGCCCGCGCTGCTCGGGCGGCAGTGAAATACCGCGCGCGCCGTCGAAGAACACGCGCTCTCCCACCGCGATTGAGCCGCTGTGCGGCTGCTCGAGCCCGGCGATGGCGCGCAGCAGCGTGGTCTTGCCGCTGCCCGAGGGGCCGAGCAGCGCCACCGCTTCGCCGGCCGGCACACTGAGGGAGACGCCCTTGAGCACCTCGTTGTCGCCCAGCCGCAGACGCAGGTCCTTGATGACCAGATCATCCATGCCGGCAGTCTCGCACGGGATCAGCCGGCAAAGCCACCGCCGTCGAGAAAAGCCCGTTCCTCCGGCGTGGTCACGCGCCCGAGCACGGCGTTGCGATGGGGAAAGCGGCCAAACTTGCGGATGATATCGGCGTGCATTTCCGCATATTTCAGGCTCTCTGCGTCGCCATGCACCCGATAGAAAGTGAGCGATCGGTCCTGGTCGGCCATATCTTCCGAATGCATGAACGGCAGATAGAAGAAGGTGCACATGTCCGGCAAAATACCGGACTTGGCACCGTCGAAGCCGCTGAGAATGGCGCGGCTGGCAATCGCCCGCGCCAAGGGGTCGGTGGCGAAGGCGCGCGCTTGCCCACGGAACATGTTGCGCGGAAACTGGTCGAGCAGGATCAGCAGCGCGAGCGCGCCGTCCGCGCTCTGCTCCCATTCGGTGAGCTTGCCGGCAGCGGCGGCCTCGTGGAGGCTGAGAAAACGCCGGCGGACTTCGTCGTCGAGCGCGGTGTCCTTTTCAAACCAGCGCTTGGGGCCGACGTCGCGCCAGAACGCGACCACGTCAGCGGGCTTGAGCGCATTTGTGGTCATGGGTCTCAGGCCGCCGTGTCGGGCTCGTCGCGCAAGGCGCGGCGGAGAATCTTTCCGACATTGGATTTCGGCAGCTCGCTGCGAAATTCGATATGGCGCGGTACCTTGTAGCTGGCGAGATTGGCGGCGAGAAACTTGCGCACCTCCGCTTCCGTCAC
>CAYLMY010000213.1:0-1178 GCA_964384635.1 uncultured Undibacter sp. | reverse complement strand
TTCGCCCAGCGGCAGTTCATGGCCGTCGTCGTCGCGGATCGCGATTTCGGTTGCGGGCAGCGGCAAGCCGATGGTGCCGGTCCATTCGGTGATGTCGCCGCGGTTGCAGGTCAGCACCGGCGAGGTCTCCGACAGGCCGTAGCCTTCGATGATCGGGCGGCCGGTGGCTTTCATCCAGGCGTCGGCGACCGACTTCTGCACTGCCATGCCGCCGCCGATGGCGCTCTTGAGCATGCTCCAGTCGATTCTGCCGAAATCGGGATGATGCAGCAGCGCGTTGTAGAGCGTGTTCACCGCCGGGAACGAATTGATCTTGTAATGGCTGAGCTCCCTGATGAGGCCGCCGATATCGCGCGGATTGGGGATCAGTACGCAGCATCCACCTATGCGTACGCCGAATAGAAAGCAGGCGGTGAGCGCGAACACATGATAGAGCGGCAAAGCGGTGGCGATGATCAGCCGCTCGGTCTTAGGCGGCACCGCGATCATCGGATCGTTCCAGGCTTCCACCTGCAGCACGTTGGCGACCAGATTGCGGTGCAGCAGCATGGCGCCCTTGGAAACGCCGGTGGTGCCGCCGGTATATTGCAAAAAGGCGATGTCGTCGGGCCCGACCGGCGGCGGGTCATACGGTAGATTGCGGCCGGCCGCGAGCGCGTCCTTGAAGGTGACGGCGCCGGGCAAGCTGTAGGACGGCACCATCTTCTTGACGTGCCGCACCACGCCGTTGACCACCGTGCCTTTCACGGCGCCCAGCATGTCGCCCATCCGTGCAATGACGATGTGCTTGACCTGCGTGTACGGTAGCGCCTCCTGCAGCACGGCGGCGAAATTCTCCAGCACCACGGCCGCCTCGGCGCCGGCATCGTTGAGCTGAAATTCCAGCTCGCGCGGTTTGTAGAGCGGATTGACGTTGACCACCGTGCAGCCGGCGCGCAAGGCGCCTGCGATCGCCACTGGGTATTGCAGCAGGTTCGGCAGCATGATGGCGACGCGCGCGCCCCGCTCGACCCCGCGGCTTTGCAGCCAGGCGGCAAAGTCGCGCGAGGCGGCATCGAGCCCGGCAAAGCTCAGCGTTTTGCCCATGCAGATGCAGGCCGCGCGGCCGGCGTAAGTCTTGAAGCTTTCCTCGAGCATCGCCACCAGCGAGGGGTAGCGCGCGGTGTCGATGTCGGCGG
>CAYLMY010000212.1:0-5563 GCA_964384635.1 uncultured Undibacter sp. | reverse complement strand
CTCGAACACCGGGTCGTTGTCGACCTTGTAATAGGCTTTCGCCACCGCCGGCCCGCGCACCTTCAGGCGGCCGAAGGTCTTGCCGTCCCAGGGCAGCTCCTTGCCCGCATCATCGGTGATCTTCATTTCCACCCCAAAGGGCGGATGGCCGGCCTTCTGCTGCACGTCGAGCCGCGCCTCGCCGGTGAGGCCGGCATATTCCGGCTTCATGGTGCAGAGCGAGCCGAGCGGGCTCATCTCGGTCATGCCCCAGGCGTGCACCACCTCGACGCCGTAGACCTCCTCGAAGGTCTTGGCCATGGCGCGCGGGCAGGCCGAGCCGCCGATCACCACGCGCTTGAGATAGGGCAGCTTGCCGCCGGTCTTCTCCAGGTCGTGCAGCAGCATCAGCCACACCGTCGGCACTGCGGCGGTGAAGCTGACTTTGTAGCTGTTGAGCAATTCATAGATCGAGGCGCCGTCCATCTTGGCGCCCGGCATCACCAGCGTGGCGCCGACCATGGGCGCTGAAAAGGCGAGCGACCAGCCGTTGGCGTGGAACAACGGCACCACCGGCAGCACCACGTCGCGCGAACTGATGCCCTTGGAATCCGGCAGCGCCGCCATGAAGGCGTGCAGCACGTTGGAGCGATGCGAATAGACCACGCCTTTGGGATGGCCGGTGGTGCCGGAGGTGTAGCACATGCCGGCGGCGGTGTTTTCGTCGAACGAGCGCCATTGGAAATCGCCGTCCTCGCCGCCGATCCAATCCTCGTAGGCGACCGCGTTCTTCAACGTCGTCTGCGGCATGTGGGCGGCGTCGGTGAGCACGATGTAGCGCTCGATGGTGGTGAGCTTGCCGGCGATCTTTTCCAACAGCGGCACGAAGGTGAGATCGGTGATCATCACCCGGTCTTCGGCGTCATTGATGATCCAGGCGATCTGATCGGGGAACAGACGCGGGTTGACGGTGTGATAGATCGCGCCGATGCCGAGGATGCCGTACCAGGCCTCCAGGTGCCGCCAGGTGTTCCAGGCCAGCGTCGCCACCCGGTCGCCGGATTTGATGCCATCCTTGTCGAGCCGCTGCGCCACCTTCAAGGCGTGGGTGCGGATTCCGGCGTAATTGGTCTCATGGATTGGGCCCTCGATCGAGCGGGTAATGATCTTGCGCTCGCCGTGATAGGTGGCGGCGTGGTCGATGATGCGGTGGCACAGCAGCGGCCAATCCTGCATCAGCCCGAGCATGGCGTTTCCCCTCTTAAAGTCTCTTTCCGGGCTTTTCGCCCTCTTGGGCTGGTCCCTCAACCAGCCGATTGCAAGGTTAGCCCGGACCCCGGAATTGCCGCAATCCTCGCTCGACATCGCCACCATGAGGGGACTGATCGCGATCATGCTGCTAGCGGGCCTGGGCTGCGGCATGGCCGCCGCCGAGCCCATCCCGCTGCCGCATCCGCGGCCCCCGATCTGGGTTGAACCGCGCTCTTTTGCGGAGGCGGTCGCGGGCCTTGAATTCGATGCAACCGACGTCAGCAGCGCGCCGACGCCTTGCGATGGACGCCTCGCCGCCATGGCCGAGATCGAGCCCATGCCGTGGCTGATCGGGCCGGGCGCCTGCGGCGGCCGCGACATGGTCCGGCTCGACGCCGTGTGGCTTGCCGACAAGACCCGCATCGAGCTCAAGCCGCAGCCGGTGCTGCGCTGCGCAATGGCGGAATCGCTGACCGCCTGGCTGCGCGACGAGGCGGCGCCACGGACCGCCGTGCTCGGCGCTAATTTGCACAGCATCGACACCTACGACGATTACGAATGTCGCCCCCGCAACCGCGTGCCGGGCGCCAAGCTTTCCGAGCACGGCCACGGCAACGCCGTCGACGTGCGCGCCTTTACGCTCGACGACGGCCGCGTGATCGGGCTAACCGACATGACGGTGGCGAAGGATTTCCGCGAAGCATTACGTGATTCCGCCTGCCGGCGCTTCACCACCGTGCTCGGGCCCGGAGCCGATGCCCACCATAACGGCCACATCCATCTCGATATCGTGGAGCGCAGCCGCGGCTATCGGATTTGCGAGTGGGATGTGCAGGAACCGCCAAAAGTTCCGCTGCCGCGGCCGCGCCCGGCTCTGGCCGACGCGCGTTAATCATTCGAGCAAACTCTCAGCCTTCGGCCATCGTACGTTCACACATCCGGGCTAGCTCTTTGCTTATGACCATTCGGCCCTCCGAAGGCATCGTCCACCCCGCGCGCCAGCCCGGGTCCGGGGGCGTGACCCGCCGCGGCTTTATCAAGGCCGGGCTAGGGCTGACCGGCTTTGCCGGTGTGTTGATGCCCAGCACCACCGCCTATGCCGCCGTTGAGGCCGCCCACGACCTCATCGTCACCAATTACCGGCTGCAGCCACCGGGCTGGCGAGGGGCCCGGCGCCTGACCATCACCGTGATCGCCGACCTGCATGCCGGCGGGCCCAATATGGGCATCGCGCGCGTGCGCCAGGTGGTCGATGCCGGCAACGCTCTCGGCAGCGACCTCGTCGTCGTGCTGGGCGACTATTTTGCCACCCATCGCTTCGTCACCGAAGTCGTGCCGCACGCCGCCTGGGCGGCGGAACTGGCGCGTCTCACCGCCCCGCTCGGCGTCTATTGCGTCCTCGGCAATCACGATTGGTGGTACGACATCGCCGGCGTGCGCAAAGCCTTGGCCGATGTGCGCATTCCGGTCATGGAAAACGAGGCGGTTCTGCTCGGCGAGAAGGGCCGCCGCTTCTGGCTGGCCGGCCTCGGCGATCAACTCGCCTATATCATCGGGCCCGGCGAATTCCGCGGCGTCGACGATCTGCCCGGCACGCTCAACCACGTCACCACCGACGACCCGGTGATCTTGCTGGCCCACGAGCCCGACATCTTCACAACTGTGCCGGAACGCGTCGCGCTGACCATCGCCGGCCATACCCATGGCGGCCAGATTCGCCTGCCGCTGCTGCCGCCGGTCTGGGTGCCGTCGAAATATGGCGAGCGTTTCATCTACGGGCACATAAAGGAGCGCGGGCGCCACATGATCGTCTCGGGCGGGCTCGGCTGCAGCAAGGTGCCGCTGCGGCTCGGCGTGCCGCCCGAAATCGTCCGCATCGAATTGGCCACCTGATCCGTTCGCAAGTTTCTTGAAAAGTAAAACGGCGCCGCGACTTTGCGTCCGGCGCCGTCTGCGTCAGCGCTTGCGCGCTTTAGCTCACGGAACGAGGTTGCGGCCGCTGGCGGCCGCCATTTTCTGCGGATTGAACGGCGAATCGCCCTGGCCGGGCGCCAGCACCACCACCACCGTGCCCGGCTTCACCCGCTTGTAGAGGTCGATGACGTCCTCGTTGGTCATGCGAATGCAGCCCGACGAAATCGCCTGGCCGATATATTCGGGCTGGTTGGTGCCATGGATGCGGTAAAGCGTGTCCTTCTTGTCCTCATAGAGGTACATGGCGCGCGCGCCCATCGGATTTTGCGGGCCAGGGCCGACATAATTCGGCACGCCGTCCAGGCGCTGCTTGATCTCGGCGGTCGGCGTCCAGGACGGCCATTCCTGCTTGCGACCGATCTTGGCCACCCCCGACCAGGCCAGCGCTTCCTCGCCGACGGTGACGCCGTAGCGGATCGCCTTGCCGCCGGGCAGGACGTAGTAGAGATAGCGCGCGTCGGAATCGATCACGATCGTTCCGGGTGCTTCCTTGCGGTGATAGGTGACGATGTGGCGCTTATAGGGATCGGGGATCGACGACTCTTCGTAGGGTGCCGCCGCCAGTAGCTTCTTGTCGCGCGAGGTGAGATTGGCCGTTGACGCAGGCTCGAGCGTGGACTGCATGCAGCCGCCCAGCACGAGGCCGGCGCTGAACAGGACCAGTAGCAACCCCCTTGTCGCCATTTTCTTCCTCTTTTGCCGCAGCCCCACGAGGCTCCGACTGGAATCCCCGAAGGCCGCAATTAACCGAAAAATCCGCGCTAAAGCCACGATTTCCGGTGTCTTGACGGGCCCTTCCTGTGGACCTGTTGCAAGAATACCGCATACGCCTTTTTGCGGGTCCGAGGCCCCTGGCCAAACCGCCGTCCGGCCGAACTTGCCCGCCAGTCTTTAACGAAAGGTTTATCTTAACAAAGCGTATAGGGGAACCTGCCTCGTGCGTGCCCTCGGCAACAAAATGTCACGAGACGTTACCGAAGCGTGCGCAATTCCGCCCCAGTTGGCGACCAGTTAGCCAGCCGCTGACAACCAAGGACGGACCGGAGACCGAGACAATGGACGCGACACGGGCAACGGAGCAGAGCCAAGACTCCCGGAGGCACTATACCAAGCTCGACAACCGCTACGGCAAGATCGGCATTTCCGCGGTGGCTGCCGCCGTTCGCCATCAAAGTGCGCGGCGCAACACCCATGAGACCCGCCAGAGCCCTTACGACAGCGACTGACGCGGCCGCCGGCCGCGACGCCAGCTAGCGCTTCAGCACTCACCTCGCCACGCTGGATACGCGTGGGCCGCGCTGACGCGGCCGCGGCCGGCATTTATTGTCTTGCGAAAGTCTGCGTGATCGGGTCATGAGAGACGGCCCGCTTGGCTCGCATGACGGTGAATGCATGCTCTCGGTCTACGTTCCGCACGGCGCGTCGCTCGAACGTGTCACCGCCGAACCCGACGCGCCGCCGCCGGACGCGGCGGTCTGGATCGACCTGGTCTCGCCCACCTTGCAGGAAGACAAGCTGGTCGAGCGCATGCTCGGCATTGCGGTGCCGACGCGCGAGGAAATGCAGGAGATCGAGGTCAGTAGCCGTCTCTACGTGGAAAACAGCGCCCGCTACATGACGGCGACGCTGATGTGCCATTCGGACACGGCGCCGAAGACCACGCCGGTGACCTTCATCCTGGCCGCTCACCGCCTGGTCACCGTTCGCTACGACGAGCCGCGCCCGTTCGCCATCGTCGAGCACAAATTGGCCCGGCTTTGCCCGCCAAAGATCTCGGGCGACAGCGTGCTGATGGATCTGCTCGACGCCGTGATCGATCGCGCCGCCGACATCCAGGAGCGCATCGGTGGCGAGGTCGACCAGATCTCGCATACGATCTTCGAGCCGGACGAGAAGATGGGGCCGCCGTCCTACAACGACGTGCTCAAGGCACTCGGCCGCAAGGGCGACCTGACGTCGAAAGTGCGCGAGAGCCTGGTCTCGATCGGCCGCTTGCTGTTGTTCCTCGCCAACGAGGCGGAAGGCATGAAGTGGCCCAAGGACACGCGCACGCAATTGCAGTCGATGCAGCGCGACGTGGTCTCGCTCACCGACCACGCCAGCTACCTCACCAACAAGATCACCTTCCTGCTCGACGCCATGCTGGGCGTGGTCAACATCCAGCAGAACAACATCATCAAGATCTTCTCGGTGGCCGCGGTGGTGCTGATGCCGCCGACGCTGATCGCCTCGGTCTACGGCATGAACTTTAAGCACATGCCGGAGCTCGACTGGCACTTCGGCTATCCGCTGGCGATCTTGGTGATGGTGGTCGCCGCGGTGCTGCCCTACATGTATTTCAAATGGCGGAAGTGGTTGT
>CAYLMY010000211.1:0-5582 GCA_964384635.1 uncultured Undibacter sp. | reverse complement strand
ATGGTCCAGCTCGCGAGCCAGAGCACCTTTTTTTCGAGGTCGCGCAGGATGTCGACGGTGTCGGCCATGACGTTAAGTCTAGCGCGACCGCGCCGCTGCGGGAACATCAGCAGGCATGAAAGCCGGCGATGGCTCGATCACCGGAATCGATGGCACGAGAGCGCGGGCGTTAGCGGCCGTCGCCGGCAAGGTTGGTTTTCTTGGCCGGCGCATCGAGCACGGCTTTGCAGGCCGCCGGCAGATCGGCGAGCATGATCTGCTTTGCCGGCTTCGACGGTTTTTTGCTCGGCTTGGGATGCAGCACCTTGTCGGAGAACCAGAAGGCGAGCTCCTTTTCCCCGCAGCCGTCGCCGTCCGGCACCGGCGGCTGGGCACGACAGTGCGGTGAATCGGCCGGACATTTCAGCCGCACATGGATGTGGTCGTCGTGGCCGTACCAGGGCCGCACCTTCGCCATCCATGAATAATGGTTCTTGCCCTCGAGCCGGCACAGTTCCTTCTTGATCACGGCATTGACCAGCACGCGCTGGACTGCGGGCTGCTCGGCCGCCGTCCTGATGAAAGCGGCTTCCGCCGGCGTCCAGGTCTTGGGATTGAGATGAATCTTGTCAGCGGCCACCAGGCTGAAAGCGGAGGTCTCCTCGCGCTCCTTCCTGGTCAGGCGACGGTCGGGCATCGGCATGAACCAGATGTCGATGTCGAGGCCGATCTGATGGCTCATATGGTCGGAGGGCAGCGGGCCGCCGCGCGGCTGCGCCATATCGCCGACCATGATGCCGGGCCAGCCGGTGGCCTTGGCGGCGCGCGACGAGAAGCGCTCCAAAAACCTGACCAAGCTGGGGTGACCCCAATTGCGATTACGCGACAGCCGCATGACCTGCCAGGTCGGCCCGTCAATCGGCAATTCGACGGCGCCTTGCAGACAGCCGCGCGGATAGTAGCCGATCGCCTGCGACTTGCCCTTGCTCGGCAGCTTCTTGGATGCGAACAGAAACTTCGCCGGCACGCCCTTGTCTTTTTCTTTTTCGGAAATCGCCGGTTTCTCCGGCGGCAGCGCCGGCACGGCGACAATAACTGCCGCCGAGAGCTCGACCCGAGTAGATTGTTGTGCGGGTGACGCGTTTGGCATTTGCCCTTCGCCAGGCTTCGCCGCTTCCGTTTTTGGCGCAACGTCGGCCGCGGGAGGCTTGCCGACAGCCGGGGTCGGCGTGGCGGTCGCGGCAGGAACCAACTGTGCAATCGTGGAAGGTGACCGCACAGGCGTACCGTCGGCTGCCGCTGCCCGCGGCGCGGCCATGCCGAGGCTGGCCAGCATGGCGGCCGACAACACAAATAAGGTCGCGATGCGACTGTTCATGATGTGCTGGGTCTAGCCATTTCTCCGCCGCCTGTCAGGTAAAATGCGGCCCGATGGTTTAGCCCGCTGCGAACCGGTTCCCGGCCGGCGGATGTCACAATATCCGAGTTCCATCAAGGGTTTCCATGGACAGGAGACTTTACAAGGATATTGCTGCGCGGGATGCTGAGCCGGTGGCATTCGAGGGCTTCGGTTCCATGTATTGCGTTGCTGCCGCCGCCTTGGGCGCGCCGTTACGGCGCTTTGTCATTGCCATCGCCGCCTTGCTGGGCGGCATGACCTGTGCGCAAGCCGGCGTGCTCATCACCGTCAACAAGTCGACGCAGCGGCTTTCGGTCGCAGTCGACGGCGATCCGCGCTACGTCTGGCCGGTCTCGACCGCGCGCGCGGGCTATTCGACGCCGAACGGCAGCTACCGGCCGGAGCGGCTCGCGCGCAAATGGTACTCGCGCAAATACGACTGGTCGCCGATGCCCTATTCGATCTTCTTCGACGGTGGCTACGCCATCCACGGTTCCTACGAGATCTCCCATCTCGGCCGCCCGGCCTCGCACGGCTGCATCCGCCTGCATCCCAGGCACGCCGCCGTGCTGTTTTCCCTGGTGCGCCGGAACCGGGGCAACACGCGCATCGTGGTCACCGGCGAACGCCAGAAGCGCTCGGTCTATTCGGCGCGCACCGTGCATTCGGCGCATAGCATGCGCGCGGAGCAGCCGGTTCGCTATTATCGGGCCCGCACCCGGCACGCGCCCGAATCCTTCGAGGAAATCTTCGGCGATCCGCCGCCGCGCTACGCCCGCGGGGTCTATTACGTCGAACCCGGCTGGTATCGTTAGCTGCGCGCGCCTGCGGCGCTCGCGAACTCTGGTCACTGATCCCACGCCTCAACATCGGTCTGGCGCGTGATCTTGCCACGTTCGATATGGACGATGACGTTCTCGATGACCCGCTTGTCGTTCGCCAGCGCTGCTGTGACGCGGAAGGCGGCGCGCCCGTCCGCGATGACCTCGTCGCTGATTGACAGGCCGATATTGCTTGCCTTGACGTGCCGCAGGAAGTCGCCGATCTGCGCCTTACCGATCATGCGGTTGGGCGCGCGCGGCGGCGCGTTGTGGCGATACTCGACCCATTCCGCGTCGTCGGCATAGAAGTCCAGCCACGTTTCCACGTCCTGATTCTCGAAAGCGCGCTTGAATGCGGCGAAGTCGAAGGTCTCGGCGGGAATATGCTCCGCGACGACGCTGCCCGACACGGCATCCGTCACGCCCAGGCCGCCGCCCAGATCCTCTAGCAGCGGACGCAGGCGATGCAGATCCTCGATCATGTCGGGCCATGCGGCGACGATCGCATCGAAATCGTCCCATTCGGCGACGAAACAATAGCTGCGCTCGCCGGTCTTGACCAAAGTACCTTTGCGCAGGCCCTTTTTGACTTCGTGACCCGGCTCGCGGGTCAGTTCGAGAAATTGCGCTTCGCCCTCCGGCTTCGTGCGCATGCGCACCACACTGTATGCCGTCATAGTTCGCCCCCAATGCATGTGCCGCGGCTGAATTAAACATTCCCCGGCGCAAGCGTTACAAGAGGCAAACGCCATCGCCCGTATTCTTTACGGCGCCGGGTACGCCGGTGTTCCCTTTTCCGTTCCCTCCGCAGAGGGAATGGAGCGCCGGGGGGCGTCCGGGGGCTTGGCGAAAGCCCCCTTGAGCCGCCCTTGCGATCGGGCAGCCCGCGCGCCTTGCGAGGGCGCGCGCACCCTTGCGATCGGGTGCTGCGCCCCCCGGCGCTCCATCCGTCAGGCCGCGCCGAAGCGCAAACCCGACTGGCGCGCATTGTCGGCGCGCCGCGCCTTGCCCTTTCAGCGCGCGCCACTCGAGATGACGCGCGATGTCGGAACAAGGCGCGACTATGATAAGGCCGCCAAAGCGAGCGGGGATAAGTTTTTTGTTGGACCGGCAATCGAGAAAGTGGACTTGGCCCCTCTTGTCGAAAGCGCCATGAGTACCGATGCTGGCGGCGCGAATGCATGTCGCGCTGCGATCCAGGAGCCGCCGATGATTGTCGTCCGCGCCGCGAAAATCGCCATGGTCGGGGCGATCACTCTGTTCGCCACGCTGGTTTCCTTCGGCAACCTGACCGACTACTGGACCAACTTCGCGTTCGTCCAGCACGTACTGTCGATGGATACGATTTTCCCGAATTCGGAGATCGGCTATCGCGCCATCACCAGCCCGGTGCTGCATCACCTGGCCTACGCGCTCATCATCGCCGCCGAGACGTTGACCGCAGTCCTGTGCTGGATCGGCGCGGCGGCGCTGCTGCGCGCCTTGCGCGCCGGTGCTGCCGCGTTCCAGCGCGCCAAAACGTCCGCCGTGCTCGGGCTGACGCTTGGCTTCTTGATTTGGCAGGCCGGCTTTATGACCATCGGCGGCGAATGGTTCGGCATGTGGCAATCACAGCAGTGGAACGGCGTGCCGAGCGCCTTCCGCTTCGTGATGGTCATCCTGGGCGTGCTGGTTTTCGTGATGCTGCGCGACGACGAGATCGCGCCAAACCGCTAGGCGCTACACATCCACCTTCAGCGCCGCGATAAACGCCTCCTGCGGGATGTCGACCTTGCCGTATTGCCGCATCTTCTTTTTGCCTTCCCGCTGCTTGTCCAGCAGTTTGCGTTTGCGCGTGGCGTCGCCGCCGTAGCACTTGGCGGTGACGTCCTTGCGGAAGGCGCGCACGGTCTCGCGCGCGATGATCTTGCCGCCGATGGCGGCCTGGATCGGCACCTGGAACATGTGCGGCGGGATCAGCTCCTTCAGCTTCTCCGCCATGGCGCGGCCGCGCGACTCGGCGCGGGTGCGGTGCACCAGCATGGCGAGCGCGTCGACCGGCTCGCCGTTGACCAGCATTTGTAATTTCACCAGGTCGGCCGGCTTGTAGTCGGTGAGGTGATAGTCGAACGAGGCGTAACCGCGTGACACCGACTTGAGCCGGTCGTAGAAATCGAACACCACCTCGTTGAGCGGCAGATCGTATTTCACCATGGCGCGGTTGCCGACGTAAGTGAGCTCCTTCTGCTCGCCGCGGCGGTCCTGGCAGAGCTTGAGCACGGCGCCGAGAAATTCGTCGGGCGTCAGGATGGTCGCCTCGATCCAGGGCTCCTGCATTTCCTCGATGTAGTGCGGCTCCGGCATGTCGACCGGATTGTGGATCTCGAGATGGTCGCCGTTGCGCAATGAAATTTTGTAGATGACCGAGGGCGCGGTGGCGATCAGCTCGAGATTGAACTCGCGCGCCAGCCGCTCCTGGATGATCTCCAGGTGCAAGAGCCCGAGAAATCCGCAGCGGAAACCGAAGCCGAGCGCGGCCGACGTCTCCATCTCGTAGGTGAAGCTGGCGTCGTTCAGGCGCAGCTTGCCCATGGCGGCGCGTAGGTCCTCGAAATTGGCGGCGTCGACCGGAAACAAGCCGCAGAACACGACGGGGATCGCCGGGCGGAAGCCGGGCAGGGGTTCGGCGCGCGGCGGACGCTCATTGGTGATGGTGTCGCCGACGCGGGTATCCGCGACCTCCTTGATCGAGGCGGTCAACATGCCGATCTCGCCGGGGCCGAGTTCCTCGGTGAGCGTGAGCTTGGGCTTGAACACGCCGACGCGGTCCACTTCGTAGGAGGCGTCGGTGCCGATCATGTGGATGCGCTGGCCCTTGGTCAGCCTGCCGTCGACGATGCGCACCAGCACCACGACGCCGAGATAGAGGTCGTACCAAGAATCGACCAGCAGCGCCTTCAACGGGGCGTCGCGGTCGCCTTTCGGGGCGGGGAGGCGGGTGACGATCGCCTCCAGCACCTCTTCGACATTGAGGCCGGTCTTGGCGGAAATCTCGATGGCGTTCGATGCATCGAGCCCGATCACGTCCTCGATCTGCTGCTTGACCTTGGCGGGCTCGGCGGCCGGCAGGTCGACCTTGTTGAGCACCGGCACGATCTCGTGGCCGTTGTCGATCGCCTGGTAGACGTTGGCCAGCGTCTGCGCCTCGACGCCCTGGCTGGCGTCGACCACCAGCAGCGAGCCCTCGCAGGCGGCGAGCGAGCGGTTGACCTCGTAGGCAAAGTCGACGTGGCCGGGCGTGTCGATCAAATTGAGGATGTAATCCTTGCCGTCGCGCGCGCGGTAGGAAAGGCGCACGGTCTGCGCCTTGATGGTGATGCCGCGCTCGCGCTCGATGTCCATGG
>CAYLMY010000210.1:2947-5587 GCA_964384635.1 uncultured Undibacter sp. | reverse complement strand
TGGTCGGTGGCTTTACCCTCGAGGTCCTTGGTGAGCTTGCGCACGACGTCTTCTTCGCCGGCTTCTTCCAGGTCGGCGATCACGACCTCCTTGGCATAAGCGTCCGCGTCCGCCCCGCTCTTGCCGAGCAGGCCCGCGGCCCAGAGCCCCAGGAGCTTGTTGCGGCGGGCCATCACCTTGAACCGCAATTCCTCATCATGCGCGAATTTCTTCTCGAAGCCTTCCTCGCGCTTGTCGAAGCTCGTCGCCATGGCCGCCCTCGCTGTTCGCAAATCACCGCTTGCGACCGGCCGGTCGCTTGCATACATAGGCCGCTTGCGCCTTGCATATCGCCCGGCACGCGTCAAGGCAACATCCGGCCGGAAATTTGCGGCGAAAGTACGAGGTGGAAAACGTGACCGTCCCTCGATTGTGCTGCCGCAATCGATCGGCTAGGTTGACCTCGTGCCCGGACCGTTCTCGCGCGCTCCGCGAAATGTCCGGTCCCGCCGCCGCGGATCTTTAAGACGTCATTAAGCAGGAGCCACGGCAAATCCGATGGACTTTCAAAAACCACGGTATACCCCGATGAGTCGCCGCCGCCGCATTTACGAAGGCAAGGCGAAGGTCCTCTATGAAGGCCCCGAGCCCGGAACGTTGATCCAGCACTTCAAGGATGACGCGACCGCCTTCAATGCCAAAAAGCACGAGGTGATTGAAGGCAAGGGCGTGCTTAACAACCGGATCTCCGAATACGTATTCCAGCATCTCAACGATATCGGGGTTCCGACCCACTTCATCCGCCGTCTCAACATGCGCGAGCAGTTGATTCGCGAGGTGGAGATCATTCCGCTCGAGGTGGTGGTGCGCAACGTCGCCGCCGGCTCGCTGTCGCAGCGCCTCGGCATCGAGGAAGGCACCCAGCTGCCGCGCTCCATCATCGAGTTCTATTACAAGAACGATGCGCTCAACGATCCGATGGTGTCGGAGGAGCACATCACCGCCTTCGGCTGGGCGAGCCCGCAGGAGATCGACGACATCATGGCGCTGGCCATCAGGGTCAACGATTTCCTGTCCGGCCTGTTCCTCGGCGTCGGCATCCGCCTGGTCGACTTCAAGATGGAGACCGGCCGGCTGTGGGAAAACGACGTGATGCGCATCGTCGTGGCCGACGAGATCAGCCCCGACTCGTGCCGGCTGTGGGACATCAAGACCAACGACAAGCTCGACAAGGACCGCTTCCGCCGCGACCTTGGCGGGCTGGTGGAGGCCTACACGGAAGTCGCCAAGCGCCTCGGCATCATGAACGAGGGCGAGCCCCCGCGCGGGGCGGGCCCCGTGCTGGTGAAAGGCTAGCATTAGCGCATCGTCAACCGTTCGTCCCCGCGCAAGCGGGGACCCAGAGCCCTAAATCGAGGCCGCAGTTTTTGGCCCCTGGGTTTCCGCTTGCGCGGGAACGAACGGAGAGCGGCCTTGCCTACGCTCCGTTTGCCCATAGTTTAGGCGTGGATAGCTGGCTTATTGTCGGCCTACTTTCGCGATTCATGCGGTAAATCACGTTCATGAAAGCCCGCGTCACCGTCACCCTCAAGTCAGGCATTCTCGATCCGCAAGGCAAGGCGATCGAAGGCGCGCTGCGCTCGCTCGGCGTTATGGGCGTTACCGCCGTGCGCCAGGGCAAAGTGTTCGACATCGAACTCGAAGGCGCCGACCCGGCCAAGGCCGAGGCTCTGCTCAAGCAGGCCGCCGACAAGCTGTTGGCCAATACCGTGATCGAGAACTACCGGGTGGACGTGCTGGGATGACTCTTTTGACCCTCTCCCCTTGTGGGAGAGGGTGGCGAGCGAAGCGAGCCGGGTGAGGGGGCAAGCTTCGAGTTGAAATATCCCCCTCACCCGGTCCTCGCATCGCAAGCGATGCTCGGACCACCCTCTCCCACGAGGGGGAGAGGGTAAGAGGAGCAGGCATTGACCGAATGAAATCCGCCGTCCTCGTTTTCCCCGGCATCAATCGCGAGCGCGACATGGCGCGCACGATTCGGCTCATTTCCGGCGTTGAGCCGGCCATGGTCTGGCACACCGAGAAAGAGCTTCCCGCAGGCTGCGACCTGGTGGTGATCCCGGGGGGCTTCTCCTACGGCGACTATCTTCGTTGCGGGGCGATCGCCGCGCGCAGCCCAATCATGGACGCGGTACGCAAATTCGCGGCCGACGGGGGGCTCACGCTCGGCGTTTGCAACGGCTTCCAGATTCTGTGCGAGGCCGGGCTGCTGCCCGGCGTGCTGATGCGCAACGAGAACCTGCGCTTCATCTGCCATGACGTTTATCTGCGGGTCGAGCGTTCCGACACGCCCTTCACCCGCGGCTACAATGCCGGCCAGGTGATCCGCGTGCCGATCGCGCACGGCGAGGGCAACTACATCGCCGACGGCGAGACCATCGCGCGGCTGGAAGGCGAGGGCCGGGTGATCTTCCGCTATTCCTCGCCCGACGGCATGATCGATCCGAACTGGAACCACAATGGCGCCATCAATGCCATCGCCGGCATCGTCAACGAGCGCGGCAACGTGCTCGGCATGATGCCGCATCCGGAGAACCACGTCGAAAGCGCGGTCGGTCCGACCGACGGGCGCGGGCTGTTCGCGGGGCTGTGTGAAGCGCT
>CAYLMY010000210.1:0-2847 GCA_964384635.1 uncultured Undibacter sp. | reverse complement strand
TGATCCCCAACGAGACTCCCATTACCCCCGCGCTGATCGCCGAGCACGGCCTCAGGCCGGACGAATACCAGCGCATTCTCGATCTGATCGGCCGCGCGCCGACGCTGACCGAGCTCGGCATTTTCTCGGCCATGTGGAACGAGCACTGCTCGTACAAGTCATCGAAGGTGCATCTGCGCTCGCTGCCGACCAAGGGTCCGCACGTGATCCAGGGGCCGGGCGAGAACGCCGGCGTCATCGACATCGGCGATGGCTTGGCGTGCGTGTTCAAGATGGAGAGCCACAACCACCCGAGCTATATCGAGCCCTATCAGGGCGCCGCCACCGGCGTCGGCGGCATCTTGCGCGACGTGTTCACCATGGGCGCGCGCCCGGTCGCCTGCCTCAACGCGCTGTCCTTTGGCGATCCGGGGCATCCCAAGACGCGTCATCTCGTCTCCGGCGTGGTCGCCGGCATCGGCGGCTACGGCAATTCGTTCGGCGTGCCCACGGTTGGCGGCTCGGTGCGCTTCCACGCCCGCTACGACGGCAACTGCTTGGTCAACGCCATGGCGGTCGGCATCGCGGCGAAGGACAAGATCTTCTATTCGGCCGCCTCCGGCGTCGGCATGCCCATCGTCTATCTCGGTTCCAAGACCGGCCGCGACGGCATTCATGGGGCGTCGATGGCCTCGGCCGAGTTCGGCGAGGGCACCGACGAGAAACGCCCGACCGTGCAGGTCGGCGATCCCTTTTCGGAAAAACTTTTGCTGGAAGCCTGCCTGGAGATCATGGCCAAGGGCTGCGTCATCGCCATTCAGGACATGGGTGCGGCGGGGCTGACCTGCTCGGCGGTGGAGATGGGCGCCAAGGGCGATCTCGGCGTCACCCTCGATCTCGATTCCGTGCCCTGCCGGGAAGAGCGCATGAGCGCCTACGAGATGATGCTGTCGGAGAGCCAGGAGCGCATGCTCATGGTGCTCAAGCCGGAGAAGGAGAAGGAAGCGGAAGCGATTTTCCGCAAATGGGGCCTCGACTTCGCGGTGGTGGGTGAGACCACGCCGTCAAAACGCTTCATCGTGCGCCACCACGGCGATGTCATGGCCGACCTGCCGATCAAGGAGCTCGGCGATCAAGCGCCGGAATACAAACGCCCCTTCGTCAGCGCGGAGAAGCCGGCGGCGATCAATGCTGCTTCGGTACCGGCGCCGGAAACAATCGCCGGCGCGTTGGAGACTCTCATCGCCACGCCCGACCTCTGTTCCAAGCGCTGGGTGTGGGAGCAATACGACCACATCATTCTCGGCAATACCGTACAGCGCCCGGGCGGCGACGCCGCCGTGGTGCGCGTCGAGGACGGGCCGAAGGGCCTGGCGCTCACCACCGACGTGACGCCGCGCTACTGCGAAGCCGATCCGTTCGAGGGCGGCAAGCAGGCCGTGGCCGAATGCTGGCGCAATCTCACCGCGGTCGGCGCTAAGCCGCTCGCCGTCACCGACAATCTCAATTTCGGCAATCCGGAGCGGCCGGAGATCATGGGCCAGTTCGTCGGCTGCGTGCGCGGCATCGCCGAAGCTTGCAAGGCGCTCGACTTCCCGGTCGTGTCGGGCAACGTGTCGCTCTACAACGAGACCAACGGTAAGGCGATCCTGCCGACACCCTCGATCGGCGGTGTCGGCCTGCTCGACGATTTTCAGAAATCGGCAACGCTTGCCTTCAAGCGTGAAGGCGAGGCGATCCTGCTGATTGGCGAAACCATCGGTTGGCTCGGCCAGTCAATGTATCTGCGCGAAATCTGCGGGCGCGAGGAAGGCGCGCCGCCGCCGGTCGATCTCACCGAGGAGCGCGAGAACGGCGATTTCGTGCGCGCGCTGATCCTCGACGGCACGGCGAGTGCGGCGCACGATCTGTCCGACGGCGGGCTGGCGGTCGCGCTGGCCGAAATGGCGATGGTATCCGGCATCGGCGCGGCGCTCAGCGCGGCGCCGGCCGATATCCCGGCACATGCTTATTGGTTCGGCGAAGACCAGGCGCGCTATCTCGTCACCGTGCCGGCGGCGCAAGCGCAGGCCGTGCTCGCGCGCGCGCAAGAGGCGGGCATGTTGGCCACGTCAATCGGCGTCACCGGCGGCGAGGCCTTGGCGCTGCCCGGCGAGCAGCCGCTGATGCTCAAGGCGCTGGCCGAGCGCTTCGAAGGCTGGCTGCCGCGCTACATGGCCGGCGGCCTTTAGGCGCGGTCGCGCCGATGGCAATTGGTTATTAAAGGCCAGCCATAAGTCTGGCATCGGAGCAAAAGCGGAAGTCGAGGCCGCGCTTTGCCACATTTCCGGCATCGATGAGACGCGCGAGCAAGTTTGGCTCAGCTACGCGGTGACCATGCCCTGTTTAATTAACGCGGCCGGAAGTTCCGCGCTTCAAAAATTAAGCTTACTCGTTTAAGTTACGCAACCAATATTATTGCAAACTAGATGCATGCAATCAAAATGGATTTATCGAATAGAATTGCCTCTTTCTACGTTCGGTAGCGATCGGCAAAGCCGCTCGGCAAACATACTGCGCTTCCCGGGGTTTGTCTTATTTACGAGTGACCCGCTTCATCACGTAATGCTTGTGCGTCGACGCAATGTTACAAATTAAACCACAAATACTGAGTAACATTTGGGACACCGCCGCAGGTGCGGAAATTCTGGTTTTTCGACATCCTATCGTATGGGTTCTAGTTGCCTTTGCGCTCGGGTATCTAGTTCGGGAGATAATTTCGCGCCGCCGTCGAAAAAAATTCCGCCGCCGGCATCTAAATTAGCCAGGCAGGTAATCCTGGTTTCAACAACATGCTCCGCTTCCATGAACTTCGGCAAAATCCCGCCG
>CAYLMY010000209.1:0-5632 GCA_964384635.1 uncultured Undibacter sp. | reverse complement strand
GCAGTGGCCAGCACTCCGAAGCCGTAGACCACCGAACGGCGGAAATTGATCGTGGAAGCCTCCTTGAAATAGCGCGTCGGGCAGGAGATCTCGCCGAAGCGGAAGCCGGCATAGAGCGTCTGCGCGATGATCTGGTTGTCGAATAGGAAATCGTCCGAGCAGCGCTCGAACGGAAGGCGCTCCAGCACGCGGCGCGACCAGGCGCGGTAGCCCGTGTGGTATTCGGAGAACTTCTGCCGCATCAGGATATTCTGGACCAAGGTTAGCGCCCGGTTGGCGACATACCGCCAGAGCGGCATGCCGCCGCTTAGCGCGCCGCCACCCAGGATGCGCGACGCCAGCACCGCGTCGTAGTGGCCGGATGCGATCATGGATGCCATTGGCGCAATCAGCCGCGGCGAATACTGATAATCGGGGTGCAGCATCACCACGATGTCGGCGCCGCGCGCCAGCGCTACGGCGTAACAGGTCTTCTGGTTGGCGCCATAGCCGCGATTTTCCGGATGCACGACCGTATGCAGCCCGAGCGCCTGCGACAAAGTCGCGGTGCCGTCGATGCTTGCATCGTCTGTCAGGATCAGATCGTCGACGACGTCGCGGTCGATCTCGGCGACGGTGCGCGCGAGGGTCTGCGCCGCATTGTAGGCCGGCAGAATGACCGCGATACGCTGACGGCCAAGCATCGCGTCAGGGTGCCAACGCGGGCTTGCGGAAGGGTAAGCTGTGGAGGCTAGCGCGCGCCCGGCGTGAAATGCGCAACGTAATGGCCAAAGACGCGTTCGATTGCGACGAGAGCGTGCGCAAGCATAACGAAACCGAGAGCGGGGGGAGGATACTGCCATTGACAAAATGTAGCGGTAAGCTGAATGCGCTGGCAAGGGAGCGCACGCCCGCAACGGGCGGATCAAACCGGCGCCACAATGTGATAATGTTATCGAATCGCGGTAGGACGATCGAAGGACGACATCGCCGGGACCTTGGACGGCCCCGTCATTGCTTGCCCGCAGGACAGTGAGCTAGGCACAGCGCGCCAATGCGAAATTCCCACTCACGATTGTCGGGTGGAACGGCGCTCGTGCTGATCGCTGTCTTGCTCTCCGCCTGCGCCGGCAACGACGACATGACCGCGCGCATGCTGGTGGCGCCCGGTAAATACGTACTGTTCAACTGCACGCAGCTGGCGGAGCAGGCCACGACGAATCTAAAGCGCCAACATGAGCTGGAAGGGCTGATGGCGCAGGCCGGCACCGGCTCGGGCGGGCAGATGGTGAGCGCCGTCGCCTACCGGCCGGAATATCTCCAGCTGCGTGGCGAGATGGAGGATTTGCGGCAAACGGCGGCCGACAAGAAATGCAAAGCCGTGCCGGGCGAGGATCCCGGCGCCGCCGCCGCGAGCAGCCGCGCGATCCGCTGAAGGCAGTCTTAAGGCGCGCGCTCGACCAGCACGAGCGAACCGTCCGCCAAGCCGAGCGCGACAGCCGGCGCTGTTTTCCCCTTGATGAGGCCGAGATTGGTGACCGCCTTGGCCGGCAGCTTGACGTTGGCGATCTCGCGCGCGTGCGGTGCAAACGACACGATGCGCAAAGTGCTGCGGTCGAGCGAGGGCACGGCGATGTCGGCGATACCGTCGCCGTCGAAATCGGCGGTGGCGCTCATGTCGATGGCGCGGGTGCCGGCGATGTGATTGGTGGCGCCGTCGATCTCCGCGACCTTGTGTAGCCGGCCGGCGCGCCAGCGCCATAGCTCAAGCGCGCCGATCACATGCGGCTGGCGCACCAGCGCGATATCGGTTTTGCCGTCGCCGGTGAAGTCGGCAATACCGACGGGATCGAGCCAGCGGTGTGGGGCGCCGAGCGGCGGCGTCTCGGCGACGATCTCATACTTGCCGCGGCGTTCGGCGATCACGGCCAGTGCCGAGCCGCGTCTGAGATAGGACTTCACCACAATAATGTCGTCATGCCCGTCGCCGTCGAGATCGGCGACGCGCGGTTCGAGGTCCTCGAACACCGCGTCGTTTTTAAGCCGCACGCTGTGTTGCTTGCCGTCGCGCGTCTCGATCAGCACGCTGCCGGCTTCGATCTTGTCGCCAAGAACCCCGTGGTCGTAGCGGCCGGTCGGCTCGGCCAGCCAGGCACGGGCGATGTCGTGGGTGCCGGTGGCAACGCGGCCGTCGGGCAGCGCGCCTTCGGGCAGCTTGGGCTTGGCCGGGTTGTCGATGAACTTGAGCGACACTTTTCCGCCCGCGCGTACGACGGCGTACCACAGCCCGCCGGTGTAGGCCCGTACCTGGCCGTCAACGGTGTCGATGCCGGTGACGCGCGCCGGCGCGTCGATGCGCCGCACGCGCCATTCGGCGCTGTGGGCGGCGGACGCGCTTGCAAGCGACGCCACGAGACAGACGAGCAGGACAGAACGCATGCGGAATAATGTCTACAGTTTCACGTGGCGCAGGCGCAAGGCATTGCCGACCACGCTGACCGAAGACATGGCCATGGCGGCGGCGGCGATGACCGGCGAGAGCAAGAGCCCGAAGACCGGATAAAGCACGCCGGCCGCTATCGGCACGCCGGCCGAGTTGTAGATGAAGGCGAAGAACAGGTTCTGCCGGATATTGTGCATGACCGATTTCGACAGCGCGTGCGCCTTCACAATGCCGGTGAGGTCGCCATGCAGTAAGGTGATGCCGGCGCTTTCGATGGCGACGTCGGTACCGGTGCCCATGGCGATGCCGACGTCCGCGGCGGCGAGCGCGGGCGCATCGTTGACGCCGTCGCCGGCCATGGCGACGACGCGGCCTTCGCCGCGCAGTTTCTCGATCACTTTGCTTTTCTGGTCGGGCAGCACTTCGGCTTCGATCTCGGAAATGCCGAGGCGCTTGGCGACCGCTTGCGCCGTAGTGCGGTTGTCGCCGGTGAGCATGACGACGCGGATACCGTCGGCGGCAAGCGTCTTCAGCGCGTCGGCGGTGGTTTCCTTGACCGGATCAGCGATGGCGATGACGCCGGCCGGCTTGCCGTTGACGGCGAGGAAAACGGCGGTGGCGCCGTCGCCGCGCAAGCGTTCGGCGTCGGCGGCCAATGCATCGGTGTCGATGGCGAGCTCCTTGAGGAACGCGGCGGTGCCGAGCGCCAGCCGCTGCTTGTCCACCATGCCGATGACGCCCTTGCCGGCGGGCGCGTCGAAGCCGCGCACCGGCGATAGTTCGAGCTTGCGCTCCTGCGCGGCGGCGACGATGGCGGCGGCGAGCGGATGCTCGCTGCCGCGCTCGACGCTGGCCGCGAGCTTCAGCACTTGCGCCTCGTCGAAGCCGGGCAGGGCCACAACCGCGACCACTTTCGGTTTTCCTTCGGTGAGGGTGCCGGTCTTGTCGACGACCAGGGTGTCGATCTTTTCCATGCGCTCCAGCGCCTCGGCATTCTTGATCAGCACGCCGGCGTGCGCGCCGCGGCCGACGCCGACCATGATCGACATCGGCGTGGCCAGCCCCAGCGCGCAGGGGCAGGCGATGATCAGCACGCTCACCGCCGCGACCAGCCCGTAGGCGAAGCGCGGCTCCGGCCCGAACGTCGCCCAGGCGGCGAAGGCAAGAAGCGCCACCGCGATCACCGTCGGCACGAACCAGCCGGCGACCTGGTCGGCGAGTCGCTGGATCGGCGCCCGGCTGCGCTGCGCCTGCGCCACCATCTGCACGATCTGGGACAGCAGTGTGTCACGGCCGACCTTGTCGGCGCGCATCACGAAGCTGCCGCTGCGGTTGAGGGTGCCACCAATGACGCGGGAATCTTTTTCCTTGGTGACCGGCATGGATTCGCCGGTGACCATCGATTCATCGAGCGCGGAGCGGCCTTCCAGCACGCTGCCATCGACAGGCACCTTGTCGCCGGGGCGCACGCGCAATTTGTCGCCGACCTGCACGACGTCGAGCGCAATCTCCTCGTCGATGCCGTCGTCGTGCACGCGGCGCGCGGTCTTGGGCGCGAGATCGAGCAGCGCCTTGATCGCGCCGGAGGTTGCTTCGCGTGCGCGCAGTTCGAGCACCTGGCCGATCAGCACCAGCACGGTGATCATGCCGGCGGCCTCGAAATAGACCGCCGGCGCGCCGGTGCCGCGGAAGGCAGGCGGAAAAATGTCGGGCGCGAAGGTGGCGACCAGGCTGTAGAGGTAGGCGACGCCGACGCCCAAGGCGATCAGCGTGAACATGTTGAGGTTGCGGGTGACCAGCGACTGCGCGCCGCGCACGAAGAACGGCCAGCCCGCCCACAGCACCACCGGGGTGGCGAAGGCGAATTGGACATAATTCGCCGTCGCCGGCGTCAGCCAATGCGCGGCACTGAAGAAGTGCCCGCCCCATTCCACCGCCATCACCGGTATGGCGAGGGCGAGGCCGATCCAGAACCGGCGCGTCATGTCGACGAGCTCGGGGTTGGGTCCGGTGTCGGGAGTGAAGACCTCCGGTTCGAGGCCCATGCCGCAGATCGGACAAGTGCCGGGGCCGACCTGCCGGATTTTAGGATGCATGGGGCACGTATAGATGGCGCCTGCGACCACCGGCATCGCAAGTCGGCGGTTGCCGACTTGCGCACTTGAAGACCGATCTCGGGTAGACCCGAAATCGGGCTCGCGCGGCTTCAGATACTTGTCGGGGTCGGCGGTGAATTTGGTTTTGCAGCCGTTGCAGCAGAAATAATAGGTCTGGCCGCCATACTCGGCGCTGTGCTTAGCGGCGGCCGGATCGACGCTCATGCCGCAGACCGGATCGGTGGCGCCGCCGGCGGCGGGGGCGTTATGGTGATGATGATGGTGCTCGGCGGCTACGCTCATGGTCCCTTGCCTTCTATACCCCCCAGGGGTATATAGCAGCCATGGCTAAGAACAGCAAGGCCTCAACGCTCAAGCGGCTCAACCGCATCGAGGGCCAGGTGCGGGGCCTGGCCCGCATGGTCGAGGACGACCGCTACTGCATCGATATCGTCACGCAGATCGCCGCGGTGCGGGCGGCGCTGCGCCGGGCCGAGGAGGAAATCCTGCGCGAGCATGTGGCGCACTGCGTCGCGCACGCGATTTCCAGCGGCGACAAGGCCGACCAGCGGCGCAAGGTCGCCGAGTTGATGGACGTAATGGGGCGGGCGGGGCGCTAGCGCGTCGACATGCCAAACAGGCTGTAGGCCGGGCAGATGCCGAACAGCGCCGTCAGGATCGGCACCACGCCGATCCAGCCGACCCAATTCCAGCCGGTGCCGGGGGCGAGGTAGCCGAGCGCAAACGCGATCAGCGCCAGCCCAATGACGATGCGTGCGGCGCGGTCGAAAGTTCCGACATTGAGGGACATGACGTGCTCCTTCGAGACCATTGGTCAACGAGCAGGCTAGCCGCGCGCGCAAGGGCGGCGTTGATTAAGATCAAGCGCGACACACCATCCGCTCATGCCCGCGAAAACAGGCATCCAGGGCATTTTGCTCCGTAAGAACTGGGTCCCCGCTTGCGCGGGGGCGAGCGGGAGAGGTTTAGGCCAATTTCTGCCTTGCCAGCGCGGCGCCTGCGCCCAGCGCCATCAGCTTGGCCTCGGCGATGTCGCGGCGCATCGGCGCCATGCCGCAATTGGTGCAGGCGACGATGCGCTCCTTCGGCACGA
>CAYLMY010000208.1:0-5642 GCA_964384635.1 uncultured Undibacter sp. | reverse complement strand
TTCGGCTGGGAGCCGCGCTCATGAAACGGCGCGGACGCGGCATCGCCTGCATGTGGTATCCGATCGGCTTCACCGTCTCCGCCAATCCGAGCGCGGCGACGGTGAAGGTCAACGAGGACGGCACCGCCACGGTGCTCACCGGCACGGTCGAAACCGGCCAAGGCTCGCTCACGGTGCTCGGCCAGATCGCGGCCGAGGCGCTCGGCGTCGCCACCGACGACGTGCATGTCGTCTCCGCCGACACTGACACGACCCCGATGGATACCGGCGCCATTGCCAGCCGCACGACCTATGTCACCGGCAATGCCATCTGGCTTGCCGCCGAAGCCGCCAAGGCGATCCTATTCGAAGCGGCGGCGCCCATTCTGGGGGTGAAGGTCAGCCAGCTCGAAGCCAAGGACCGCAAGATCCAGGTGAAGAACTTTCCGCAACGCAACGTCTCCATCGGTGAAGTGGCGCATCGCTCGCAAGTCGTGCTCGGCCAGCCGGCGATCGGCAGCGCCTCGTGGAATCCGCCGACCGTCGCCATGGATCCAGACACCGGACAAGGCAAGCCGTTCGCCACCTACGTCTACGCCACGCAGATCGCCGAGGTCGATGTCGACGACGAGACCGGCGAGGTCGAAGTTCTGCGCATCGCCGCCGCGCATGACTGCGGCACCGCCATCAATCCCATGCTGGTCGAGGGCCAGGTCGAGGGCGGCATTTCGATGGGCGTCGGCATGGCCTTGCAGGAGGAAATGCTGTTCGACGCCGATGGGCGCCACATCAATCCCAACCTCACCAATTACATCATGCCGACCTCGCTCGACATGCCGGAGATTACGGTCGACATCGTGCAGGACTTCGATCCAACCGGGCCGTTCGGCGCCAAAGGCGTCGGCGAACCGACCGCGGTGCCGACTGCGGCGGCGATCCTGAATGCGATTCACGATGCCGTCGGCGTGCGCGTCACGTCGCTGCCGGCCACGTCAGAAAAGGTTCTGGCCGCCATCAAGGCATCACGCGCTGTTGAGCAGAAACAAATCCCGGCCTGATCGGACCGACGCGGCGCGCGCTACTGCTTCTTGAGCGTGTAGATGGTGTCGTTGAGGTTGACTTGCGCGGTCGACGCGTCGACGAAGTGAAAATCGAAATCGCAGCCGGTTTCCAGCGTCTTGATGCTCGGCCCGATAAAGCCGAGCGCGCCTGCCAGCCGGTCGGGATCGACCGACTTGTTCTTCATCTGCATCACTTCGAAAGCGCCCTGGAACAGCATGGCGGGGGTGAAATCGCGAAACCTGTAATGCGGTCCCCGGCAGGCGAAGGGCGAAGGGCCCGTGATCGCCGTGGGCTTGACGGCGATGGTCTGGCCGATGAGGCGCGCCCGTTCGGCGGCGTCAGGCGCGCGCTGCGGCACGGCCCACGGCGCTACCGCTGCGGTCGCGACCTTCCAGGTGCCGCGATAGGGCGGCTCGGCGCCATCCGCCGTCGCATAGGCGAAGACCCGCAGGCCCAAAACCGCGAAAAAGACAGCCAGACAAAATGCCCGCAATCCAGCCTCCCACCCACAGGCCCATCATGCCAAATTACGGCGCAGTGGGCCCTTCCTGCGTGACGGTAATCACAGAAAATTCGATTCTTGCCCGGTTTCAGGCGCCGGCGGCCCTGCGCGCCGCCAACCCGTGGCCCTCACACCGGCCGGCCTTGTCAATTGCAACGTTATACTATTACATTATGACCGCGCCGGCCGCCGGCGCCCGCAACGACACGGATATCCGCCATGAAATTCATCGCCGGCCTCGCTCTCGGCTTCCTCATTGCTGTTGCCGCATCGGCCGCCGCCGGCGCCGCCGATGGCATGGTCAAGCTGGTGGCGGCGGAGAATTTCTACGGCAACGTCGCCCACCAGATCGGCGGGCTGCAGGTCAAGGTGGTCAGCGTCCTGAACAACCCCGATCAGGACCCGCATCTGTTCGAGACCTCGCCCGCCGTGCTGCGCCAGCTCGCGGCGGCGCGCATCGTCATATACAACGGCGCCGATTACGACCCCTGGATGGATAAGCTGCTGAAGGCGACGCCCAAGCCCGGACGCATCGTCATCGTCGCCGCCGACCTCGTGCATAAAAAGGCCGGCGAAAATCCGCATTTGTGGTACGACCCTGCCACCATGCCGGCGGTGGCGCGCGCACTCGTCGCCGCGCTCAGCAGGGCCGATCCCGCTCACGCCGCCGGCTATCAAGCGCGGCTCGCGAAGTTCCTCGCCTCGCTCAAGCCGATGAACGACAAGATCGCCGCCGTCCGCAAAAAATACGGCGGCGCGCCCGTCACCGCCAGCGAGCCAGTGTTCGGCATCATGGCGGCGGCGCTGGGGCTGAAGATGCGCAACGAGAAATTCCAGCTTTCGATCATGAACGATACCGAGCCGAGCGCCCGCGACGTCGCCGCTTTCGAGCGCGACCTGAAAGAGCACAAGGTGCGGGTGATGTTCTACAACAAGCAGGCCACCGATAAGATCGTGCAGCATCTGGTCGAGATCGCGCGCGCCGCCAAAGTGCCGGTGGTCGGCGTCACCGAGACGGTGCCGCCCGGCATGACCTTCCAGCAGTGGATGGCGAGCGAGCTAAGCGACACCGAAAAGGCGCTGGCCGGTCCTTCTTCATGAATGTCATCGAACTCGATCGCGCTACGCTGCGGATGGGCGGGCGCGACGTCCTCAAACACGCAAGCTTCGCCATTCAAGCCGGCGAATTCATCGGCATACTGGGGCCGAACGGCGCCGGCAAGACCACGCTGATGCGTGCCGTTCTCGGCCTGCTGCCGCCAAGCAGCGGGCAGTTACGCGTGTTCGGACGCGCGCCAAAACGCGGCGATGCGACCATCGGCTACCTGCCGCAGGTGCGCACGGTGCTGCCCGACTTGCACATCCGCGGGCTCGAATTCATCGCCTCCTCGCTCGACGGCGAGCGCTGGGGCGTGCCCTCGCTTAAGCGCGCCGACCGGCAGATGATCGACGAGACGCTGGCGCTGATCGACGCGCGCGACCTTGCCGAACGCCCCTTGAGCGAGATGTCCGGCGGCGAGCGACAACGCCTGCTGCTGGCGCAGGCGCTGATCGGCAAGCCGCAATTGCTGCTGCTCGACGAGCCGCTGATCAGCCTCGACGCCCGCCACCAGGAGACGGCAATCGCCGTGGTGCGCGAGGTCTGCCGCGAGCGCGGCATCACCGTCTTGTTCAGCGCGCACGAGCTCAACCAGCTGCTCGGCACGCTCGACCGCGTGCTCTATCTCGGCAACGGTCAGGCGGTGCTCGGCACCGTCGATGAGGTCATCACTGCGCCGGTGCTCTCGCGGCTTTACGGCACCGACATCCACGTGGTGCGCACCGAAGGCCAAATATTTGTGATGTCACGCGGCCGCGACGTCGAGCACGCCGCGCACCAGCACGACCACGATCACGGACATGTTCACTGATATGTTCCAGTACGAATTCATGAACAACGCCTTCGCCGCCGCCGGCATCGTGGCGGTGGTGTCGGGCGTTGTCGGCTATTTCCTGGTAATGCGCGGGCAGACCTTCGCCGGCCACGCGCTTTCGCATATCGGTTTTGCGGGAGCGACCGGCGCTGGGCTGATCGGCTTGGCTCCGATCTGGGGCCTCACCGGCTTCACGCTCGCCGCCGGCATCGTGATGGGCCTGCTCAGCGAGCGCATCAGCAACCGCGACGTTGCCATCGGCATCGTGCTGGCGCTGGCGCTCGGCTTCGGCCTGTTGTTCCTGCATTACTACACGGCTTTCGCGTCGCAGGCGACCGCGCTGCTGTTTGGCAACGTGCTGGCGGTCGATCACGCCACCATCGCCACGCTGGCGGTGCTGGCCGTTATCACCTTACTCGGGCTCGCGGCGATCATGCGGCCGCTGATCTTCGCTAGCCTGCAGCCGGAACTGGCGGAGGCCAAAGGCGTACGCTTGCGCTTCGTCTCCACCGTGTTCTTGGGCGTCGTGGCGCTGGCGGTGTCGCAATGCGCGCAGATCGTCGGCGTGCTCTTGGTGTTCACGCTGATGGTGGGGCCGCCGGCCGCCGCCCAGCGGCTGACCACCGGCCTGTGGAGCGGCTTGAGCCTGGCAGCCGCCCTGGCGCTGGCCGAAGCCTGGCTGGGTCTGACCGTCGCTTTCTACAGCGACTGGCCGGTGAGCTTCTGCATCGCCATGCTGAGCGCCGCCGGCTATTTCGCCGCGCTGGCGCTGAGCGCCCGGCGCGCGCGACACTCGCGCGCGGGCGTGATAGAAAACGCCGCATGAGCGAAGCTAAACGCGCGGTCTGCATCGGCGAAGCGATCATCGAGCTGGCGCGCGGCGGCGATGGCCGCTTCGCGCTGGCGAGCGGCGGCGACACCTTCAACACCGCGATCTATCTGGCGCGCGCAGGGCAACCCGCGGCCTTCGCCAGCGCGCTCGGCGACGATCCTTATTCGAACGCCACCGTGGCGCTTGCCGCTGCCGAAGCCGTCGATACCGGCCTGATCCTGCGCGTGCCCGGCCGCCTGCCCGGACTGGTGCTGATCGACGCCGACCCGCAAGGCGCGCGCCGCACCCATAGCTGGCGCGAGACGGCGCCGGCGCGCGACCTGTTCGAATTGCCGCACTGGAGCCGGGTGGCGGAAGCGCTGACGGCGGCCGGGCTGATCTATTTTTCCGGCATCACGCTGTCGCTCTATTCGAATGTCGGGCTCGGCCGCTTCCTCGCCGCGGTCGAGCTGGCGCGCGGCAATGGCGCCAAGGTCGCCTTCGACGGCAATTTCCGGCCACACGCCTGGAAGGGCGATCTCACGCGCACGCGCACGGTGTTCGCGGAAACGCTCAAGCGCGTCGACATCGCGCTGCCGGCCTATGACGACGAGGCGGTGCTGTGGGGCGACCCCAGCCCCGAGGCGACCATCGAGCGTCTGCAGGCGTTCGGCGTGGGCGAGATCGTGGTGAAGAACGGGCCGAACAGCGCGATCGTCGCCTCCGCCGACAGGCGCGAGGCGGTGCCGGTGCCGGAGGTCGTGGTGCCGGTCGATGCCACCGCCGCCGGCGATGGCTTCAATGCCGGCTATCTGGCGGCGCGGCTCAGCGGTCGTGGGCCGGCCGAGGCGGCCGGCGCCGCCCACAAGCTCGCCGCCCAGGTGATCAGCCACCGCGGTGCCATCATGCCGCGCGCGGGCGCCGCGGTGCATTAGGGCGGAGGCGATGCAATGGCGCGGCTAGCGGGGAAAGTGGCGTTCATCACCGGCGGTGGCGGCGGCATCGGGCGCGCCACCGCCGAGCGCTTCGCCGAGGAAGGCGCCAAGGTGGTGGTGGCCGAGATCGACGAGACGCTCGGCGAGGCCGCCGCGGAATCGGCGCGCCAGCACGGCAAGGCCTCCGGCGGCGATGCGTTCTTCATCCGCTGCGACGTGCGCGAGCGCCAAAGCGTCGAAGCCGCCATGGCGGAGACCGTCAAGCGATTCGGCAAGCTCACCATCCTGCACAACAATGCCGGCGGCTCGACGCCGCAGGATGGGCCGGTGACGGAGGTGTCGGAAGAGGAATTCTGGCGGGTGATGAAGCTCGACGTCTACGGCACGTTCATCTGCTCGAAGATCGGCATTCCCTTGATCATCAAGGCGGGCGGCGGCGC
>CAYLMY010000207.1:0-5716 GCA_964384635.1 uncultured Undibacter sp. | reverse complement strand
TAGGCGCTGAACAAATAGACCAGCAGCAGCGCGATGCTGACCCAGCCGATGGTGCCGCGAATGCGCGTCTCCGGCTTGAACAACAACGCCACGATGAAGATGCCGGACATGATGGCGGCGGCGAAGGCCGTGATGGCGTGCGCCGGCGATACCGCGGCCAGCAGCGGGCCCTTGCGGTAGAAGATGTCGTCGAGCCCTAAAATCAGAATGTCGAACAGGTTGCTGCCCAACAGATTGCCGATCGCCATGTCGACGGCGCCGAGCCGCAGCGCGCTGATGGACACCACCAACTCCGGCACCGAGGTGGCGCCGGCGATCAACAGTGTACCGACGAAGCTTTCGCGCCAGCCCATGACGTCGGCGAGGTCGCGCCCGATGAACGGCAGCCATGAGCCGGCGACGACCACCACCGCGGCGGCCGCCGAATAGCGGATCAACGCCGTGCGCAACGTGATGTCGCGCTCCTCCTTGATCATTTGCGGCGGGCGCGGCGTGCGGCGCTCGTAGACGAAGGCCGCCCGCATCGCCACAAAATAGAGCACGATGATGAAGGGCGTGTAGCCGCTGATGTGCAGGAACTGCACGTTCAGCGCCTCCTGGCTGAGCAGCAGGAAGGCGCCGGCGGCGCCGATCAGGATGACGCCGAAGCCGGCGGTCAGCACGTGGCCCTGGTCAATGCGCCGGTACATCGGCTCGCCGCGGCTCAATTCGTCGAGCAGCACCAGCATCACCAGATTGAACACGCAGCTGCCGAGCGCGTCGCCGACCGCGATGTTGGGCGTGTTCGCCACGGTGACCGAGCTGACGCCGGTGAACAGCTCGGGCAGCGAGGTGGCAGTGGCGAGCAACACCAGCCCGATCCACGAGCGCGACAGGCCGGTCAGCCGCGCGATCACGTCGCCGTAATGCGTGAGCACCGGGCCGGCCATGCCGATCAAGGCGGCGCAGAACGCGAATTCCAGCCACGGCAACAGGATCGCGGTCATGCCTCAAGTCCTCGATCGCCATGCCGCCAGCAACATCATGACGGCTTGCGTCACCACCATCGGCGCGGCGCTCAACGCGATGATAACAGCCCACATCGCCGCGGTGGGCGGGGCGAGATGAAGCACATGCGCCACCGGCGCCAGATAGGGCGGCACCGCCAGCAGCCCCGTGCACAGCGCAAGCGATGCCCACAGCCACGGATTGCGGGTGACTTCGTTCTCCAGCAGGCGCGAGCGCGGATGGCGCATGTCGAAGACGTGCCAGAGCTGCGCGAAGGCCAGCGTGAGGAAAGTGACGGTGATAACCGAGCGGCTGTCGAGGTCGAGCCAAAGCCGCGCCAGCGCCAGCGCGCCGAAAGTGCCGGCGGTCAGCACCAGGCTTTGCAGCACGATGGTGATCCAGTGCGCGCGCGCGAGGATCGGCTCCTTCGGGTCGCGCGGCGGGCGCTTTAGCACGCCGGGCTCGCCTTCGCCCATGGCGAGCGCGAAGGCGGGAAACACGTCGGTGACGAGATTGAGATAGAGGATCTGCAGCGGCATGATCGGCAGCGGCAGGGTGGACAGGATCGCCAGACCCACCACCAGCACCTCGCTCAAGTTGCAGGATAACAGGTAAGCGACGAAGCGGCGGATGTTGCCGAAGATGACGCGGCCCTCGCGGATCGCCTTGACGATGGTGGGGAAGGCGTCGTCGAGCAGGATCATGGCGGCGGCCTCGCGTGCCACGTCGGTGCCGCGCAGGCCCATGGCGACGCCGATGTCGGCCTGGCGCAGCGCCGGCGCGTCGTTGACGCCGTCGCCGGTCATGGCGACGATCTCGCCGGCCGATTGATAGGCGCGCACCAATTCGAGCTTTTCGCTCGGGCTGACGCGCGCGAAAATGCCGACATCAAACAGTGCGCCACCCTTGCCGCCGGTCATTTGCGCGACCTGCGCCCCTTCGACGACATTGGCGGCGGCGTAGCCGAGGCCGACGGCGCGGCCGATGCTGCGCGCGGTCACCGCGTGATCGCCGGTGACCATGACCACGCGGATGCCGGCTTGCCGGCAATCCTGGATGGCTTGCGGTACGTCGGCGCGCGCCGGATCCTCCAGCCCGATGAGGCCGACGAAGGTCAGGCTGTCATAGGGGTCCGCGTCGGCTTGCGTGCTTGTCTTCATGGCGCAGGCCAGCACGCGCAAGCCGTGATGGCCGAGATGCTCGACGCGGGCGAGCCATTCACTGCGCATGTTATGGTCGAGCGCTACCTCGCCGTCTTCGGCGATTACTTTGCCGGCGGCGGCCAGCACCGCTTCCGGCGCGCCCTTGACCGCGACCAGAAACCGCTCGCCGCGCCGGTGCACGGTCGCCATCATCTTGCTGGCGGTGTCGAAGGCGTGCTTGTGCACGACCGGGCTGCGCTGCAACAGCGCCGCGCGTTGCAGCCTGGCGCGGAAGCCGGCACGCAGCAGCGCCAACTCCATGGGATCGCCGCTGCCTTCCTCGTCGGCGCGGTCTAGCGCGGCGTTGTTGCAAAGCACCGCGATCTCCAGGAGCAGCGAGAGTTGCGCGTCGTCGCCGAGCGGCGTTTGCTCGCCATCGCTGGCATCGAGCTCGATCTCGCCGGTCGGCACCCAGAGCCGGCGTACGGTCATGCGGTTTTCGGTGAGCGTGCCGGTCTTGTCGGTGAGAATGACGGTGGTGGCGCCCAGCGTCTCCACCGCCGACAGCCGCTCGATCAGGGCGTTCTGCCGCGCCATGCGCCACATGCCTCGCGCCAGCGCCAGCGTGGCTACGATCGGCAGGCCTTCCGGAATTGCCGCCACCGCCAGCGCGATCGCCGCCTCCACCATGAGGAAGGCATCCTTGCCGGTGGTGAGCCCGACGCCGGCGATCAGCGCGGTCAGGATGAGCGTGGCCCAGACCAGCTGGCCGGACAGCCGCGCCAGTTTTTTCTCCAGCGGCGAACTGCCCGGCTCGGCCTCCTCGACGAGCTGCGATACTCGGCCGAGCTCCGTGTGCAAACCGGTTGCCGTCACCACACCGACGCCGCTGCCGCGCGTCAATGCGGTGCCTTTGAACAGCATCGATTTGCGTTCGGCCAGGCGCGCGTCGGCAGCGACGGGACGCGTCGTCTTGTCGACCGCGACCGACTCGCCGGTCAGCGTCGATTCATCGGCTGCGAGGTTTGAGGCTTCGACCAATCGCATGTCGGCCGAAATGGCGTCGCCGGCCTCCAACAGGACGATATCGCCAGGCACCATCTGCTCGGCCGCGATGATGCGGGCGTGGCCGTCGCGCCGCACGCGCGCCGAGCGGGTGCCGAGCGCATGCAAAGCTTCAATCGAGCGCGCGGCTTTCAACTCGGTGAGAAAGCCGATCAGCGCGTTGACCGCGAGCACGGCCGCGATCGCGACGCCTTCTTCCAATTCCCTGAAGTAGAACGCCAGCGCCGCCGCCGCGCCGAGCAGATAGACCACCGGGCTGTGGAACTGGTGCAGCAGCACCGCCAAGGCGCTGGCCTTGCGCCGTGACACAATCGTGTTCGGCCCGAAGGTCTGGAGCCGGCGCTTGACTTCCTCATCGGCAAGGCCGCTGGCGACCGAGACGCCCAAATGTGCCAACACCGCATCGGCGGGCAGCGCCTGCGGGGCGTCGGGCGGTCTTTGCGATTCCTTAACCGTGGTCATGCCGGTCTCGTGCGCGCCCCGGATTATTCGGCGGATCAGGGCGAAAATATTGAAATGTCTTGAGAAAAACTTGATGCAAGTCAACGCGACCAATCGCCGTCGTGGCGATCATAATGTGGCAATAGATGCATTGCTAAATGACGAGGGAAGGCCGACTTGAGCGAATAGGCAGCCGCAACGCGAGGAGCGCGATCGATGCTGGTACCGGACGATCCACAGGCACCGCGGACCTTCAAACTGATCTCGGTCGAGGACTACGAGCCGTTGATCGGCGCCGAGACGGTCGAGCGGCTGCTCAAGAAGGTGGAGGCGCTGCGCGACATCCACGTCGTCAACGTCAACTCGACCTATTACGGCGGCGGCGTCGCCGAGCTGCTGTCCTCGCTGACGCTGCTGATGAACGCGTCGGGGATCAAGACCGGCTGGCGCGTGATCGAAGGGCGGCCGGACTTCTTCAGCGTCACCAAGAAAATGCACAACGCCTTGCAAGGCGGCGACATCAACCTCACCGACCTGAAGGTGCAGATCTACGAGGAAGTCGTGTTTGAAAATGCGGCGCGCCTGCATCTCGACCACGACGTGGTGATCGTGCACGACCCGCAGCCGCTGCCGCTGATCCAGCACTTCCGCAAGAAGGCGCCTTGGGTCTGGCGCTGCCACGTCGATCTCAGCCAGCCGCATGCGGACGTCTGGGACTATATCGCGCCGCTGGTCGAGCAATATGACGCGGTGGTGATGTCGCTGCCGGAATACGCGCAGAAGCTCGGCACGCCGCAGCGTTTCATCATGCCGGCGATCAATCCGTTCTCCTCCACCAACAAGGAATTGTCCGAGGCCGAGATCGCCGACCGCTTCGCGCATTACGGTATTCCGACCGACCTGCCGCTGGTGGTCCAGGTCTCGCGCTTCGACAAGTGGAAGGACCCGCAGGGCGTGATCGACGCCTTCCGGATCGCGCGCAAACAGGTGGACTGCACGCTGGTGCTGGTCGGCAACGTGGCGACCGACGATCCGGAAGGCCAGGAGGTGTTCGCCTCGATATGCCGCTGCGCCGAGGACCGCATCCGCATCCTCTCGGTGCAGGACACCGCGCTGGTCAACGCGCTGCAACGCCGCGCCGCGGTGGTGCTGCAAAAATCGATCCGCGAAGGCTTCGGCCTGACCGTCACCGAGGCGATGTGGAAAGGCGCCGCGGTGATCGGCGGCAATGTCGGCGGCATAAAGCATCAGATCGAGGACGGCGTGAACGGCTATCTGGTGGACAATGTCGAGGACACGGCGGCGCGCATCGTCGCGCTGTTGAAGGATCGCGCTTTACGCGAACGGCTGGGGCGCAAAGCGCGCGACAGCGTGCGCAACCGCTTCCTGATGCCGCGGCTGATGGAAGACTGGCTCGATCTCATCGGCTCGTTCGAAACACGGTTCCAGCTCAAAGGGGCGGCGCAGCGCTGACGTCAGGAGATGGCCATGAGCGCAAACAGCCCGCGTGTTCTCTGGTTCGAAAAGGTCGGCCGCGGCGACGTCGCCCGCGTCGGCGGCAAGAATGCCTCGCTCGGCGAGATGGTGGCCAATCTCGGCGGCAAGGGCGTGCGCGTGCCGCCCGGCTTCGCCACCACGGCCGACGCCTATTGGCGCTACATCGAGGCCAATGGGCTGAAGCAGAAGATCACCGCGGCGCTCGGCGATCTCGCCGCCGGCAAGGCGATGCTGGCGGAAACCGGCGGCGCGATCCGCAGCCTGTTCCTGAAGGGCGAATGGCCGCCGGAGACCGCCGATGCGATCCGTTCGGCCTATGCGGAATTGTGCAAGCGCGCCGGCAAGGAGGAAGCCGACGTGGCGGTGCGTTCGAGCGCCACCGCCGAGGATTTGCCGGACGCCAGCTTTGCCGGTCAGCAGGAAACCTATCTCAATATCCGTGGGGACGCGGCGCTGCTCGATGCCTGCCGGCGCTGCTATGCCTCGCTGTTCACCGACCGCGCCATCAGTTACCGCCAGGTCAAGGGCTTCGATCACATGAAGGTGGCGCTCTCGATCGGCGTGCAGCGCATGGTGCGCTCCGA
>CAYLMY010000206.1:2450-5793 GCA_964384635.1 uncultured Undibacter sp. | reverse complement strand
CAAGCCGCCGCTCTCGAAAGGACCGAAGGCGCGCATTTATCACCTGGGTCCGGCACCGTTGACCAAAATCAAGGCCATTCCCGGCTGTTGCTGAATACTTGCATTTGGGAGCCGCGCGATCGGCGTCATGCTTGGCGTTGTTGTTCGGCCCATGGAAAGCAGTCGGGAAATGCTGGAGCATTGCACGCCCTGGCCCGAGGAATTTGCCCGCCGCTACCGGGAGCAACACTATTGGGCGAACGTTACGCTGCATGACATGCTGGCCCGCTCGATCCGGGCCGCGCCGCAGCGGACCGCTTTGGTGCAAGGCGAGCGCCGCTTGAGCTATGCGCAACTGGGCGAGGCCATCGACCGGCTGGCGCGGCCGCTGATCGATCTCGGGTTGCGGCCACGCGATCGGGTGGTGTTTCAATTGCCGAATTCGATCGAGTTCGTGATCGCTTTATTTGCGCTGTTGCGCATCGGCGTTATTCCGGTTCTGGCACTACCGGCGCATCGGCGTGCGGAGATTTCCCACTTTGTCGCTCATGCCGAGGCTGTCGGCTATTTCGTGCCGGATTTCTGGCGCGGCTACGACTTCCGGAAGCTGGCTGTAGACATTTCCGCAGGCGCACCGTCGCTGCGCCGCGTTCTGGTGCTCGGTGAGCCGGACACGAACCAAATTTCGCTCACCGATCTGCTGGCGGGTCATGGCAGCGGCGACACCAGTGGCATTGTCGACACTGGCCCCTCGCCTGACGAGGTCGCGCTGATGCTTCTGTCCGGCGGGACCACCGGGCTGCCGAAGATGATCCCGCGCACGCACAATGATTATGTCTACAATTGCCGCCAGAGCGGTGCGATCGCCGGCTTTAACGCCGACACCGTGTTTCTGGCCTTGCTGCCGATGGCGCACAACTACACGCTCGGCTGTCCCGGCGTACTCGGCGCCCTGGCATGGGGCGGCACGGCGGTGATCGCGCCGGACGCGTCGATCGAAACCGTGTCGCGGTTGATTGAAGCGGAGCGCGTGTCGGTCATTTCCGCCACCGTGCCGCTGATCGTCAACTGGCTAAACGCGAAGCGCCCGCAGCATTGTGATTTCTCGTCTTTGCGCGTGTTGATGAACGGCGGCGCCAAGCTCGCGCCGGAACTGCGCCGCCGCGTCGAGCGGCAGTTCGGCTGCGCGTTCCAGGAGAGCTACGGCACCGGCGAAGGCCTCTTGAACATGACGCGTCTCGATGACCCAGCTGAGATTCGTTTCACCAGCTCCGGCCGGCCTATTTCCCCGGCGGACGAAATTCGTATCGTCGACGAGAACGGCAACGATGTCGCCGATGGCGAGGCCGGGGAATTGATCTGCCGTGGTCCCTACACCATTCGCGGCTACTACAGGGCCCCGGAAAAAACCCGGGCGGCTTTCACCGACGACGGCTTCTATCGCATGGGCGACGTAGTGCGCCGGGTCGACGGCAATCTCTACATCGAGGGCCGGCTCAAGGACATCATCAATCGCGGCGGCGAAAAAATCAGTTGCGAGGAAGTCGAAAACCACATTTTAAGCCACCCAAAGGTGAAGAACGCCTGCCTGGTCGCGATGCCCGATCCCATGTTCGGCGAGAAGGCATGCGCGTTCGTCATCCCGGTTGACGGCGCAACGCTCGACTTGGACGAGATCAACAGCTTTTTGCTCAGCCGGGAAATCGCAAAATTCAAGCTGCCCGAGCGGCTCAGGCTGGTGCGGGAGTTCCCCATCAGCCCGGCTGGCAAGGTCCTTCGGCGCGAACTGCGTCGACTAGTCAGCGACGAAATTGCGCCTGCGCGCGCTTAAGGTCATGTGCCATGAAACTGTTCGAACCACTTAACGTCGGCGGAATGCGGATCGCGAATCGCGTGATGGTGCCGGCGATGGTGACGCGGCTTTCCGGTGAAGACGGCTTGGTCAACCAGGACATCGTGGATCGCTATGTCCGTTACGCCCAGGGCGGCGCCGGCTTGATCGTTATCGAAGCAATGGCCGTCCACCACGCCAAGTCCGGCCCGCTGCTGCGCATCAGCGACGATCGGTTCGTGCCCGGCTTGACCAATCTTGTCAGGCGCATCCACGACACGTCAGACTCGAAAGTCGTTCCGCAGATCATCCATTTCACGAAGGTGGCTAAATCCGGGTGGCGGCAGACCGTCGATCTGCTTTCGCTCTCCGAAATCGACCGGATCGTCGAGGAATTCGGCGATGCGGTCGCGCGTGCGCGCGCGGCGCGCTTCGATGGGGCGGAACTGCATTCCGCTCACGCTTACACGCTGGCGTCATTCCTGTCGCGCGCCAATCCGCGCAAGGACGAGTATGGCAGCGATACGCTGGAAGGCCGTCTGCGCCTGATCGAGCGGATTTTCGAAAATATTCGCCGCAAGGTCGGAGTGGATTTCCCGGTTGGCGTTCGCTTCCTGGCCGACGAGTTCATCAAAGATGGTTACACGGTCAGCGATGCCAAGCTTATCGGTTTACGCCTGGCGCAGCTCGGCGCCGCCTATCTGTCGCTGTCGGTCGGCGGCAAATTCGAGGACGCCGTGCATCTGCCTGGCCAAGTACCATACCCCTATACGGGTTATTCCGGGGATCGCTGCATGCCGGGCGACTGGTATCCGCCCATGCCACACGCGCAATTTTCCGCTGAGATCAAAGCCTTCATCAAGTCCTATGGTTACGATACGCCGGTGGCGACGGCCGGCAAGATCTCCGATCCCGACGATGCCGAGCGCCTTATCGCCACCGGCTCGGTCGATATCATCGGCATTGCGCGCGGGCTGCTGGCGGATCCCGATTGGCCGCAAAAGGTTCGCCAGGGCGAACGTGAACGCATCGTCAAATGCGACTATTGCAACGTGTGCAAGCATCTCGACGGCACGCATACGCGCGTGATCTGTGCATTGTGGCCGCAGGGCTCGTTGCAGGCGCCGCCGGACGACCGCAGCGTCGCAGCGCCGCGCTGGGAGGCACCCGGCGCCAACCTGACCGTGGCCATCGCTGACGGCAAAGCCATGCTGAAATGGAACAAGGCGGCGGGTGCCGCCCGCTACGACGTCTGCCGCACCGATCCGCTGGGCAACGTCCAGGTCATCGATGCGGTCAAGGTGACGCGCTGGGAGGATCACGGCCTGCTGGCGGGCATGCCCTACCGATATCAAGTGCGCGTCTACGGTGCGGCCGGTCAGGGCGGCGCCAGCTCGAACGCGGTTTCGGTGATGTTGCCGCTGCCGGCATTTGCCGGGCGCATCCAACCGGCGCACGTGGATGACACCAACCGATAGCTGCGCGCGCGTCAGCAGGCCCAAGCCGTACAACGTCCAAAAGTGACCATTCGTT
>CAYLMY010000206.1:0-2350 GCA_964384635.1 uncultured Undibacter sp. | reverse complement strand
TTCGCCGCGTCGAGATAGAGCTTGGTATATTGCGTGCGTGCGAGCGGCCATTCATTTTCTGCGCGCAAGGTAGCGACGCCGCCACGCTCGCGCACCTCGACCAGCACATGCGGCCAGTTTTTCACCTCGTTATCCACGCCCTTCAGCACGTGATCGAAGTAGTCGCGCAGGCGCTGCATGTTTTCCGGCACGTAGTAATGCGCCCATTTCTTCTGGCCATGCGCCAGCAGATATTTCTGCCTGGATGCGATGCGCTTGAAGCCCTCGAAGGTGCCGCGCGTATGCAGGCCTTGATCGGTCCAGCTCGCCACCACAAACGCCGGAGTCTTGATTTTCGAGAAATCCACGGCCTTCGAGCGCCAGAAATCGTCGTAGAGCGGATGTTCCCTTGTCTCCGCTTCCAGATCCTCGATCGGGCCCCTAGCCGCACCCCAGCGATTCCATAGCGTCGGCCAGAAATGCGTATCGGGAATCCCGCCATGCGTCGCCACTTCCCGGTAAGTGTCGGTCCAGCCTTCCCACGGATTGATGGCGGCAAGGTGCGGCGGGTCGAGCTCGGCGACCCGCCACTGCAATTGCGCGAGATAGGAGACGCCCGACAATCCGACCTTGCCGCAGCTCCAGGGCTGCGTGCCCGCCCATTCGACCGCGTCGTAGAAATCCTGCGCTTCTTCCGGGGCCAGATAATGCGCCGTTCCTTCCGAATACCAGGTGCCGCGCACGTCAATGACGACGACCGCGTAGCCGCTCGGGATCCAGAACACCGGATCGGGCGCTTCGAACGCCGTGTATTCAGAGGTATCGCCCTCCTTCACGCCGGCATTGAGAAATCGCCGAGGATCGAACGGCACATGCTTGCCGTAGGGCGTCCAGGCGATGATCGGCGGCACCGGGCGCTCGTCGGCGGGCCGGAAAATATCGGCGTAAAGCTTGACGCCGTCGCGCATCGGGATGGCGACGTCGCGCTCGATGATCATCGCGTGCTCATTCTCGAGGATGCGTCGATAGACCGGCGGCTTGCCGCCGCGCTCCTCGGGCGTGTTGCGCGGCGCACGATAGCGATATTGATAGGCCTTGGTCGGCATCTTACTCGGTCCGCAGCAAGTCATCGCCTGATATTGTCTTGGGTCCGACGGCCTAGTCGGCCCGCGCCACGGACGGACCATATCTGGTCAGCTGCAGCGATTCCATCGCCAACTTTCACACGCTCTCCGGGATGCACCAAACGGCTGGGTATTGAATGCGTGTGCTGTGCCACACCGGATGCAGGGCTGAACGTTCATTGCCAAAAAGTTCAAGACGGGGTGGGCCGATGCCATCCAGTAACACAACCAGTCGCGCTATGTTTGCTTTTCCGTCGCAATAAGAAATTAGGTCCGCTCGTTCAGGGTCAGAAGCGGACATTCAAACAGCTGCGCGCTACTGCGCCGTCCAGCCGCCGTCGATCGGGATTGCGGCGCCGGTAATGTTATGGGCCATAGGGTGGGCGAGCCAAAGCGCGAGTGCTCCGATCTCCTCCGGCCGCGATGTCCGGCCGCTTGGCTGTTTTTCCGCGAGCAGACTTGCGATCCCGGCATTCCGATCGCCACCAAAGTCGGCAGCGCGCGCTAAAATCTGCGGTTCGATAATCGCCGTTTCAGTCCAACCTGGGCAAATGCAGTTAACGGTGACTCCACCGGTATCGCGCGTGCCTGCCGCCGCGTATTCAAGCGCGGCAACCCGCGATAGCCCGATCAGCCCGAATTTGGCGGAGACGTAGGGTGCCTTGTTCACCGAGGCGACCAATCCGTGCACCGAAGCGACGTTGATGACCCGTCCGTAACCACGGTTGGCCATTCCGGGCAGCGCTCGCCGCATGGTGTGGAATGCACCCGACAGGTTCACCGCGAGGATATCGTCCCACACCTGCTGCGTCGCTTCGGCGAGGCTCACGGTGCGCTGGATGCCCGCATTGTTGACCACGACATCTGGTCCACCCCAGGCTGCAACGGCGACCATCATGGCCTCGATGGCTGACGGATTGCGCATATCGGCATCGAAGAAGCGCGCATCGGGCGCACCGCTCTTCCGCATCGCCGCAACGGCTGCCGCTGCTTCATGTTGCGTCGCCAGCCCGTGCACGGCAATCCGCGCGCCGGCCGATGCCAATGCCTGGGCGATCGCCATGCCAATGCCCTGCACCGAACCCGTCACCAGCGCAGTACGGCCTTCGAGAAATCGCTCCATAATCAGTGCTCCCTTAGCGCAAGCGCGAGGTGATTGTACGTAAATCCATGCTGCTGCAATGGGTGCTATTCTTCAATAATTATCGTCAACGGGTGAGATCGGCTTTGGGAACGGACATTGCAAC
>CAYLMY010000205.1:0-5818 GCA_964384635.1 uncultured Undibacter sp. | reverse complement strand
GCTAATACCGCGGCGTGCCGGGCACGAAGGCGTCGAACGCCGCCCAGAATTGCGAGCGGTATTGATCCTGCTCCTGCAGGATCTCGTGCCGGCTGCCGGCCAGGATGAGATGGCGGCCGGCGAGCAGATGCATGCCGAATTCCTCGATTGCCGGCGTCGAGACGACCTCGTCGCGCCCGGCCGCCACCAGCAACATCGGCTGGCGGATTTGGCCGGCATAACCGGGGCTGCGGAACTGCCTCATCTGCTTGAGCGCGGCGTCGGTCCAGGCAATGGTCGGCGCGCCGAGGCCGAGCGCCGGCTCCTCTTCCAGCACAGCGGCGTTGCGCGCATGGCGCACCGGATCGGAGGTGACCACATTGCCGAGGAAATTCTCGGTGCCGCTGATGGCGGAACTGCCGGTAGGCACATAAGCGCCGCCGCGCCCCAGGTACCGCAAGAAGCGCGCGAGCGGGCCGGCCATCGCGGTCAGATGGCCGGGCGCAAGCGCGATCATCGGCGCCGACAGCACCACGCGATCGAACCAGCGGCGGCCGTTATGGCAGGCGCGAATGGCGACCGCCGCCCCCATGGAATGAGCAAGCGCGTAGAAGGGCGGCGGGCAGTCGGGCAGCACCACCTGCTCCATGATGGTGTCGAGGTCAGTGGCGTATTGCGAGAAATCGCGCACGTAGCCCTTGTGAGGGTCGGAGAGCCGGCGGTCCGACAGGCCCTGTCCGCGCCAGTCGAAACTCGCCACCGCGAAACCGCGCGCGCGCAGATCGCGCGCCGTCTCGTAATATTTCTCGATGAACTCGGCGCGCCCTTGCAATACGACCACCGTGCCCTTGCGCCCGGGCGGCGGCGCAAAGCGCGCATAGCGCAGATTGACCCCGTCGGGGGTCTTGATGTTGCCGACCACCGCATCGTCGGGCACCGGATTGGCGGGAATGGAGACGAGTTTCATGGCGCCGAAAATGAGCCGGTGTGCGGTGGGCCCGGGCCTTATAGTGCATGATCCCGAAAAGTGGGAACCGGTTTTCGGAAGCGATAAAGAGATCATGCACCAAACAAAGAGGCCGCAAGGCGGACTCAAGCACGCTTCGGCGGCCCATTAAAACGTATTGTATTTCAATAGCTTAAAGGAGATATCGGAGTCCTCTTGCGGCCTTCGGAACAGGCTCCCATATCAGTTTTGCGCAGGCCATGACGGCTGCGCACGGGTCTTCGGTCCGGCCATATGGCGGACCGCCCGCATGTCGCTCAACAATGGAGGATATGCCATGCGTACTTTCGATCTTGCACCCCTTTACCGTTCGACCGTCGGCTTCGACCGGCTGTTTTCGATGCTGGACGGTGGCTTTGATGCCGCCCCGGGCTATCCGCCCTACAACATCGAACGCACTGGCGAGAACGAATACCGCGTCACCGTAGCGGTCGCGGGCTTCGGCGAGAAGGAGCTTTCGATCGAGGTGAAAGAGAACACGCTGACGATCAAGGGCGCCAAAGAGACCAAGGAAGAGCAGAACGGCGAGGTGCTCTACCAGGGCATCGCCGCGCGCGCCTTCGAGCGCGTCTTCCAGCTCGCCGATCACGTCCAGGTCAAGGCCGCGGGCCTCGAAAACGGATTGCTGCACGTCGATCTCGTGCGCGAAATCCCCGAGGCCAAGAAGCCGCGCCAAATCCCGATCGGCAACGGCGCCGAGAAGGCCAAGCCGCAGGTGATCGACACCAAGGCGGCCTAACTCATCTGCAGCAAATGACGAGCGCCCCGGACAAGTCCGGGGCGCTTTTATTTTCCGCATGCGGCGCAGCGTATTTCTGCCCTTGGAATCGGATTGTTGCCAGCAAGGCATGCATTTGCTGCGCTGCCCAGGTCTTGCGAATGGCTCGCGACGCGCGTTGCCAATGCGCTCGCGCCGCTCGAATTAAGCTTGATTCTTCAGGTTAACGCGCGTCTCGTTGCAACGTCCCGGACGGATCGATATCGTATTGCGATAATGCTTGCGAATTGCGACGGGGAGAAAATCATATGAACGCCATTTACCGCATCCTACTCATTGCGGCGCTGGTGACGCTTGCAACGCAAGCGTCGGCTCAGTCGCAGCATAAGAGCCGCTATGAAATGGTGACCATTCCACGAAATCAAACCAACTCTATGATCACCAGCATCCCGCAAGACCAAAATCACGATCAAAATAGCCGTACAGACAAAGTAATAATTTTAGACAAGCAGAGGGGAGAATTGTGGTCTTGGTCTGAGCCCACAACATTTGTGTATCTCGGGAAAATATTTCCAATTGGAGACACGGGCGCATCGGCCCGCATCATTCAAGTAAATCCCGAAGCGAAATCCCAGTAGCGTTACGGCCCCGCCGCCGCTCGGAAACAGTCGACCATAGAGCGTTTAGTCGCTGGCGGATGTGGCATTGGTTGTTGGCGTCCCGGCCGTCGCACCCACTGCCGGTTTCCCGGGCTCGGGTCAAAGCCTAGCTCGACGGCTCCCCTGCGGCCGACGGCCGAGCAATGGCATTGCGCAATGGTGCGGCGCATGGTCCTCTTCTTGCCAGAAGAGCTGCGAGGAGAGAAAGCGCCGCCGCAAAAACCTGCGGTTCCACGAATTTCGGCGTGGACCAGCCTTGTGTAGCGGGGCAAAATTTGGCATTGTCCTTTAGGACAGTAGTGCTGTCCTAATGGCTGGCGGCCACGGGGCCGGCCCTTTGAGGCGGGGTCGACGTCGGTGGCGCCCAACGGGAGCAGCCACGGCGGGCGATTATAAGCCGGGCAAGGCTGCCCTTCTCGAGACTAGTTGCGCGTTGACCGCGGCGTCTTTTTGGGCGCTGCGGACGAGGCAGGTGCGCCGGAGGCGGTGAGCGCCTTCGGCCGGGCAGGGCGAGATGGACGAGCGAAGCAAGAGCAAGATGCTGCTCAAGCGCGCGGCACGGGTCCGCGGCGCAACGCGCTCGCATGCCAGCGCCGATCCCGGCACGCCGCCGATGCAAGGCCTCTACGACCCCTCGCTCGACAAGGATTCCTGCGGCGTCGGCTTCATCGCCAACATCAAGGGCGTGAAGTCGCACCAGATCATCGAGGACGGGCTGAAGATCCTATGCAACCTCGAGCACCGCGGCGCGGTCGGCGCCGACCCGCGCATGGGCGATGGCGCCGGCATCCTGTCGCAGATCCCGCACAGGTTCTTCGCCAAGCAGACGGCCGAGCTCGGCTTCACGTTGCCGGAGCCGGGGCAATACGCGGTCGGCCAGCTGTTCATGCCGCGCGAGAAGAACTGGCGGCAGATCATCCGCGACATCTACGCTCAAATGATCGCGCGCGAGGGGCTGGCGCTGCTTGGCTGGCGCGCCGTACCGACCGACAATTCGACACTCGGTGAATCGGTCAAGCCGACCGAGCCGGTGCACATGCAGGTGTTCATCGGCCAGGGCAAGAAGAAATTGTCGGAGGACGAGTTCGAGCGCCGGCTCTACATCCTGCGCAAGTCGATCTCCAGCGCCATCTACAAGAAGCGCGAGCGGCACGTCGCCAGCTTTTACCCGGTATCGATCTCCTGCCGCACGGTAATCTACAAGGGCATGTTCCTGGCCGACCAACTCGGGACCTATTATCCCGACCTGCACGATCCCGATTTCGAGAGCGCGCTGGCGCTGGTGCACCAGCGTTTCTCGACCAACACATTCCCGACCTGGTCGCTGGCGCACCCCTACCGGATGATCGCGCATAACGGCGAGATCAACACGCTGCGCGGCAACGTCAACTGGATGGCCGCGCGGCAGGCGTCCGTCGCCTCGCCGCTGTTCGGCAAGGACATCAACCGGCTGTGGCCGATTTCCTACGAAGGCCAGTCCGACACCGCCTGCTTCGACAACGCGCTCGAATTTCTCACGCAGGGCGGCTACTCGCTCGCGCACGCCATGATGATGTTGATCCCCGAGGCGTGGGCGGGCAACCCGCTCATGGACGAGGAGCGGCGTGCCTTCTACGAATACAACGCCGCGCTGATGGAGCCGTGGGACGGGCCGGCGGCGATCGCCTTCACCAACGGCCGGCAGATCGGCGCCACGCTGGACCGCAACGGCTTGCGGCCGGCGCGCTATCTGCTCACCCGCGACGACCGCATCGTGATGGCGTCGGAGACCGGCGTGCTGGCGATCCCGGAAGCCGACATCGTCAAGAAGTGGCGGCTGCAACCGGGCAAGATGTTGCTGGTCGATCTCGACGAGGGCCGCCTCATTCCCGACGAGGAACTGAAGGCAACGCTGGCGCGCAGCCACCCCTACAAGGAATGGCTCGAACGCACCCAGATCGTGCTGGAAGAGCTGCCGGGCACCGCCAATCACGCGCCGATCTCGAACCTGGCGCTGCTCGATCGCCAGCAGATGTTCGGCTACACCCAGGAAGACTTCAAGTTTCTGATGACGCCGATGGCCACTACCGGCGAGGAAGCCATCGGCTCCATGGGCAACGACACGCCAATCTCGGCGCTGTCCGACCGGCCGAAGCCGCTGTTTACCTATTTCAAGCAGAACTTCGCGCAGGTCACCAACCCGCCGATCGATCCGATCCGCGAAGAGCTGGTGATGAGCCTGGTTTCCATCATCGGGCCGCGGCCGAACCTGTTTGACCTGGAAGGCATGTCGCACACCAAGCGCCTGGAAGTGCGCCAGCCGATCCTGAGCAACGAGGACCTGGAGAAGATTCGCTCGATCTCCGAGATGAGCGGCGATCACTTCAAGTCGCACTCCTTCGACATCACCTTCCCGGCCGAGCACGGGGCCGACGGCATGGGCTGGGCACTCGACGAATTGTGCGAGCGCGCCGAGGAAGAGGTGCGCCAGGGCTGCAACATCATCATTCTGTCGGACCGCAAGGCCAGCGCCGACCGCATTCCGATTCCTTCGCTGCTCGCCTGCGCGGCGGTGCACCACCATCTCATCCGCAAGGGCCTGCGCACCGCGGTCGGCATGGTGCTGGAGACGGGCGAGCCGCGTGAGGTGCATCATTTCGCGTGTCTGGCCGGCTACGGCGCGGAAGCGATCAATCCCTATCTCGCCTTCGAGACGCTGGTCGCCGCCAAGGACGACCTGCCGCAGAAGCTCGACGAGAAGGAAGTCGTCAAGCGCTATATCAAGGCGATCAACAAGGGCCTGCTCAAAGTGATGTCCAAGATGGGCATCTCGACCTATCAGTCCTATTGCGGCGCGCAGATCTTCGACGCCGTCGGCCTGCGCCAGGACTTCGTCGACCAGTATTTCACCGGCACCCATACCCGCATCGAGGGCGTCGGCCTCGCAGAGATCGCGGAAGAGACCGTGCGCCGCCACCGCGACGCCTTCAGTGAATCGCCCATCTACAAGTCAATGCTCGACGTCGGCGGCGACTACGCGGTGCGCGTGCGCGGCGAGGACCATGTGTGGACTGCCGAGACGGTGGCGCGGCTGCAGCACGCGGTGCGCGGCAATTCGCAGGACCACTACCGCGCGTTCGCCAAGATCGTGAACGAGCAGAACGAGCGACTCACCACGATCCGCGGCCTGTTCCGTATCGGGACTGCGGAGGAGGACGGCCGCAGCCCAGTCCCGATCAAGGAGGTCGAGCCGGCGAAGAATATCGTGCGGCGATTCTCGACCGGCGCCATGTCGTTCGGCTCGATCTCGCGCGAAGCCCACACCACGCTGGCCATCGCCATGAACCGCATCGGCGGCAAGTCGAACACCGGCGAAGGCGGCGAGGAGGCCGACCGCTTCAAGCCGCTGCCGAACGGGGATTCGATGCGCTCGGCCATCAAGCAGGTGGCCTCGGGCCGCTTCGGCGTCACCGCCGA
>CAYLMY010000204.1:0-5878 GCA_964384635.1 uncultured Undibacter sp. | reverse complement strand
GTGCTCGAAATCGTCGGGGATGTAGCCGCCGGTCTTTTTCGCCTCCGGCATCTTCTCCGGATAGCAGCCGAAGCCGTCGAAAATGCCGACGATCTCGTCGGTCGCGCGCAACGGCGTCTCGAACGAGATCTGCCCGATGCGGCCGGTGGTGAAGGCGTGATCGGCGACGATCGCCGGCTCCTCCGCCATCATCAATGACAGGTCGGCGTCCAGGATCGCCTGGCGGTCGAGCGCGCCGAAGTTGCCGCCCGGATTGCGCCGCAGGCAAAAGCAATCCTCGCCGCCGACATAGAACGGCAGCTTCGGCTTGAGCGCGCCCTTGTTAGCGCTGAGGAAGCCGACCATGCCGCCAAAATGATCATAATGGCCGTGGCTCAAGACCATGGCGTCGAAGCGCGCGGGATCGACGTTCAGGATCTCCATATTGTTGAGCAGCACTTCCGGCGTGTAGCCGAAGTCGATGAGCAGGTGACGGGTCTCGTCGCCGCGTTTGGATTCGGCATACATGGCGAGCCCCCATTCGCCGTTGAGCACCGTGCGCGGTGGCCGGTCGGGCTTGGTGTTGCCGCTGCGGCGTTCGATGGTGAGCCCGTCGCGCTGCTCGCTCGGCACGAACTGGACGATGACGTTGTCGGTGACCATGCGCACCGCCAGTGTGTCCACCACCGGCACCTCGCCGCGCAGTGTCTTTGCCGCTTGCGTGCGATTGTTGGCGGCCAGCGTCGCCATCATGGCGGTGACGAAACCGGCGCCGCCTGCGCAGAACGAGCCGGCGGTCAGTGCGGATGGCGGGACGCAGTTGCAGAGATTGAACAGCATGGGTGGATTGCCCCCGACGATACGAATTCAAATCATCATATGCGAGGGGTGCGGAATTTGTCCAACGTCAAGCCTAGTCGGCGCGCATGGATTGGCGGCGGCGCCGAGGTGAACGGCGCACCGAAGATCACCCCGCCAGCTGCGCGCTATGGCACGCCTTTCGTAAGTCTACGGCAGCATAAAGCTCCGCTTGTTTCATGATGCGGGCGAGCATGCGGAAGCTTTCTTCCCAAGCACCGGCGACATCGCGCGTGTAGTCCGGACCGAGGAGTTTCTTGAGGGTGCGGAGCAGGGCATTGCCGAATGGCGTATAATGCTTTGGCCGCACGCCATAGCCAACGTGTTTGATCGCGAGACTTTCGATGGTGTGCGTAATCTTTTCGGGCTCACGCAGCGTTCGTACGATCAGTGCGAGCGCCATCATGAACTTCATATGCTGCCGGCGCATATCGCCATCGAACATGGCGCGCAACGAGGGATCGATAATGAACAGTTCGGCGTAAAATACTTCCGACAGCCGTTCGCCAAGCGCTGCCACCTGCTCGAAACTCTGCTGAACCAAGGCGATTTGGCGTGCGTCCATTTCATCCCCGTCGTCTTCGATTAATTCGCTTTTGTACGATTAAACCTCCAAGAAAATATTAACCCAACTAAATGCTGTGAAATTGCAATCTGGTCCAGCAAGCGGACATGGGCCGTTCATCATCGCTGCCGGTCAATCATTGCGAGTGTTTCGGTCTAACGCGCGACTTCCGCGATGAACGATCGCACCGCCTCCACCGCGCCGTGATCGTCGAGATCGACGTGATTGCCTTGCGGGAAGCGCAGCATGCGCTTGGGCTCGTTGGCGAGCGCAAACAACCGCTCACCGAAGCGGACCGGCACGATCCGGTCGCGCTCGCCATGCAGCACCAGGATAGGCGCGTGCACGCGCGCGATGCGCCGGTCGGAGCGGAAGGCATCCTTGATCAGCCAGCGCACCGGCACAAACGGATAGGCGGCGGCGCCGACATCGGCGGCGCTGGTGAAGGGCGCATCGAGAATGAGGCCACCCACTTTGTGTTCGGCGGCGAGCGCGATGGCGACCGCGGTGCCGAGCGACTCGCCCCACAGCACCAGGCGCGCCGGCTCATAGCGGGCGGCGGCGAAATCGTAAGCCGCGACGGCGTCGCGGATCAGCCCGGCCTCGCTCGGGCTGCCGCTCGAGCCGCCATAGCCCCGGTAGCTGAGCGCCAACAGCCCGGTGCCGTCTTCGATCAGCCAATGGAAGCGGCCAACGCGCAGATTGAGCGCGCCGCCATTGCCCTGGAAATAGGTCACCACCGGCTTTGCCCCGCGCGGGGCCACGTGCCAGGCGATCAGCTTTTCACCATCTGAACTTGTGAGACGGATTTCTTCCGCCTGCGCCAGCCCGGCCTGCGCCGGCGGCGTGCGCGTGGCGTCGGGGAAATACATCAACTTGCGCTGAAACACATACATCAGCGCCAGCAAGCCGCCATAGCCGAGCACAACGACGACGAGGAACCATTTAAAGCCGGTCATCACTCTCCCATAACACAAGCGTGAGCCGGCGCGGACTTGCCGGGGCTGCGCAATCCCCTTACCGTCCGGGCAAACGGCCTCAAGGGAGAAAACGCCATGCCGCGCATACGCTATATCGAAGAAAGCGAGAAGACGCCGCAGACCACGGCGATGATCGAGTCCGCCAAAAAGACCGGCGCGCCCGATCCGCGCGTGGTCAGCATCATGACGCGCGCCAAGGCCGGCATCGCCTGGGTCGAGTACTGGAACAAGCTGCTCTATCACGGCGTGCTGCCGCACAAGCTGAAGGAAATGTGCCGCATCAAGATCTCGGTCGCGCACCAGTGCGGCTATTGCTCGACCGTGCGCTCCAACGTCGCCAAGGCCGAAGGCCTGACCGAGGACATGGTCAACGATGTGCTCGGCGACTACCTAAAGAGCAAGAATCTGTCCGCCCGCGAGAAGGCGGCGCTGCACTATGCCGGATTATTCAAGCAAGGCGAGCACGCGATCGACAAGGACGAGGTCTATCAAGAACTCGCCAAACACTTCAACGACGAAGAAATCATCGAGCTCGGCCTGTTCTGCGCCGAAACCGACGGCGCCGGCAAGCTGGTCAAGTCGTTCAACGTGCTAAGCTGGGAAGATGCCTGTGAGCTCAATCCCAAGCTGATGCAGGGCGCGTCGCAAGAGGCGGCGGAGTAGTTACCGCGCGCGCTCGTAAAATTCGCCAAGCACCATGTCCGCTTTCCGCCTCAAAGCAGACGTGGACTGAGTCGGCCGGTACGTGAGCTAAGGGCCAATCGCGACTAACAGCGCAAAGCAGAAGGACCACCTCTTTTTGGTATGCTGTTGCAGTTGGCTGCGATGCTTCCAGCTCCAATGCGCAGAGAAGAGGTCGGCATGCTGCGACTATTTTCTATCCCGCTGGTGTCGCTTGCATTAACGTTGGTGCCGATGACAACGTGGGGGCAATCCATGAACCAGCCTCAAAGCGGAAAGATCGTCCACTGGCTGTACGAGGTGACGGTCAAGGACGGACAGCTGCAAAACCTAAAAGACCTGATTGCCGAGATGGTCGTCCACACGAAAGCCGACGAGCCCGAGACTCTCATTTATTCCTGGGTGGTGAGTGAGGACGGCTCGACCGGGCAGGTCTACGAGCGCTACACCAACTCCGAGGCGGCTTTGACCCACGTTGCGACGTTCAACCGGGATTTCGCCGAGCGCTTGGGGACCATGGTCGACTTGGCACGCCACACGGTCTATGGCCACCCGTCAGAGGCGCTAAAGCAGGCGATAGCAGGTTCGAAGCCGATCTATTTCGAGAATGTCGCCGGTTTCGAGCGGTGACCGTAGCCAGTAAAACGTCTCCTTATCTGCCGGCTCGCGCGACCGTGACCGGCTGGCTGAAGCCGGGCGCCTCGCGTCACTAGGCCGTTCTGCCACGGCACGAACCCTTTGTCGCCGTAGCCGAATGCTTTCGACTTCGACGCCGCCGTAGATGGCGATGTTGATTTGAATCGCCGGAAGGTCGGCCAACGACGTGTGCTGCGCGGGCGCGAGCGTATGGGCCAAGTCGGCTTCGCGTCACTAGCGAACGTTCTGGCAGCCAATTGTGATGTCCGCTTTGCCTCCGAAAGCGGACGTCCTTGCTCGTTCTTTTTGGCTCCACGCGCTAGTCGACCGGAAACGCCATGGTGCTCAGCAGCGCCAGCGCCGTCTGGCGGCTGTCGAGGCGCGTGTGTTGCACGACGATCGGCACGTTCGACACGATCACGCTGGAGAAATCGGTGTCCCTCGGAACCGGCTCGGGATCGGTGAATTCGTTGAAGCGCAGATGGCTGGTGCGCTTCGCCCCCACCGTGAAACGGTAGGGACCAACCGGCGCGCGGTTGGAGAAATAGACGGTCACCTCCACCTGCGCGTCTTCGTCGCCGGCGTTGAGGATGCAGATGGTCTCGTGGCTGGTGAGCTGGCGCGTCTCGCCGGTCGAGGCCGGCGGGATATAGCCCTCGGCGACGGCCCAGGCGCGGCGTCCGATTGATTTCGGCATCATGGGGTCACCCCTTTCCGTTACCGATAAAGCCGCCGACGCGGCCGGTGTGGCGTTCATGGGCGATGCCCTCGGCCGGCCCGTAAGGATGGCCGCCGAAGCCGTGGCGCATCATGGCGACGGCACGCGAGGAATCGCGGTCGGCGTCGCGCGAGGCAACGAGCTGCACCACCGACTGGGTGATGACCGGAATCGGCACCTCCATGTGCAGGGCGTCGTCCACCAGCCAGTTCACCTCGCCGGTGTCCTCGACATAGGACGGCACTTTCGCGAGGCCGCCCTGCTCCCGGTAGGTCTTCTCCATCAGATCGATCAGCCACGAGCGCACCACCGAGCCGTGCCGCCAGTTTTCGAGAATATCGGCGATGGCGAGCGGCTCGCGGTAATGCTCGAGCAGGTCGATGCCCTCGCCGATCGCCTGCAACATGCCGAATTCGATGCCGTTGTGCACCAGCTTGACGAAATGCCCGGCGCCCGGACCGCCGCAGTGGATATAGCCGCCTTCGACCGCGAGCTTGCGCAGCATCGGCTCGACCAGCGCGACCGGTTCGCGCTCGCCCCCAAGCATAAAGCAGGCGCCTTCGAGCGCGCCACCCGGCCCGCCGGAGGTGCCGGCGTCGATGAAATGGATGCCCTTTTGCTTGAGGCGCGCATGGCGGCGGATGGAATCGCCCCAATAGGAATTGCCGCCATCGGCGATGATGTCGCCCGGAGCGAGAGCGCCGGCGAGCTCGTCGAGCACGGCGTCGACCGGCGGACCGGCCGGCACGTAGAGAATGACGAAGCGCGGCGGCTTCAACAGCTTGGCGAAATCCTTGAGTTCGGCCGCCGGTTTCAGGCCGGCGCGCGTGAGATCGTCGGAAATGGGCCGGGTATCGAGGCCGGCCACGCCGAATTTCTTGGCGAGCGCATTCATCGCCATTCCCGCCCCCATCTTGCCGAGGCCGACAATGCCGAAGCTGTCCAACGGTTGGGACATGTACAATTCCTCCCGAATTGGGGTTTAACCTTTGCCGATCATACGCCGCGATGCGTTCGATTGCATCGGCGCCAACGCGGATCGCCCGCTTTTTGTCGGCGGGCGACGGACGAGGTGAATGCCATGCTAATCCGGCCAGCCGAAGCGAATGATGACACCGCCCTCTGGGCCATCCTGGAGCCGACCTTCCGCGCCGGCGAGACTTACCCGATCCCGCGCGATATCTCGCGCGCGGACGCGCTGGCCTACTGGCGTTCGCCCGGCCACAGCGTGTTCGTGGCCGAGCAGGACGACCGCATCGTCGGCACCTACTACTTGCGCGCCAACACCCGCGGCGGCGGGGCGCATGTGGCCAATTGCGGCTACATGGTCGCGTCGGAGGCCATGGGGCACGGGGTGGCGCGGGCAATGTGCGCGCATTCGCTCGACGAAACCCGCGCCCGCGGGTTCCGCGCCATGCAGTTCAACTTTGTCATCGCCTCGAACGAGCGGGCGGTGAAGCT
>CAYLMY010000203.1:3482-5907 GCA_964384635.1 uncultured Undibacter sp. | reverse complement strand
AAAAATCAAGGCCGCCGACGCGAGCGTCTAATCGCCGACTTCTACAACAAAATCGGCCCAAAGCGGACAAGCCAATCGCGCTAGCGAATTTCTGCTTTCGGCGGCAAAGCGGACATTGACTAACTGCTGCTCACCGAGCTCGATTTACGAGTACGCGCCCTAGTAATCCACTTTCATCAAATAAAGCCCGTCGGGCGGCGCGACCTGGCCACAGGCGGTGCGGTCGCATGCTTGAAGCGCGCGCGCCAGATCGTCGGCGCTCCATTTGCCCTCGCCCACCATGACCAGCGAGCCGACCATGGAGCGCACCTGGTTGTGCAGGAACGAACGCGCGGCAGCGAAAACGTTTACCTCCTCGCCGTCGCGCGCGACGTCGAGCTGGTCAAGCGTCTTCACCGGCGATTTGGCCTGACATTCGGTGGAGCGGAACGTCGTGAAGTCATGCTTGCCGACGAGCCGCTGCGCGGCGGCGTGCATCGCGTCGGCGTCGAGCGGGCGCGGCACCTGCCAAACGCGGCCGAGATCGAGGGTGAGATCAGCGCGGCGGTTGACGATGCGGTAGAGATAGTGGCGCTTGACCGCCGAAGTGCGGGCGTTGAAATCGGCCGCCGCCTTCTCCGCCGTCAGGACCGCCACCGGATAGGGCCGCAAATGCGCGTTGAGCGCGTCGCGCACTGTGTCGGTATCCCAGTCTTTGGCGAGATCGACATGGGCAACCTGCGCGCGCGCATGGACGCCGGCGTCGGTGCGGCCCGCGCCCTGCACCGGGGCTTTTTCCCCCGACAGCGCCTCGATCGCGGCCATCAGCACGCCCTGCACGGTCGTTTGTTCGGCCTGAACCTGCCAGCCGGCGAAGGGCGCGCCGTCATATTCGATGGTGAGCTTGTAGCGGGGCATGTTTGATCCACCTCAATTCCGCGCACCGGCGGGCTCACTAGCATGGCTAAATAAGCGAGGACCTCGTCTATGAAGAGCCAATTCAAGCGGCAAATCGTCGATCTGCTCAATCAGCATCGTATCATGACGATCGCGACCAACCGGCCCGATGGCTGGCCGCAGGCGACGGTCGTGAGCTACGCCAATGACGGCTTGATTATCTATTGCAGGATTTCCCGCGATAGCCAGAAATGCGCCAATATCGCGCGCGACCCACGGGTGTCGCTGGCCATCGCCAAGGACTATCCGCAGCCGCTGCAGATCAGGGGCCTGTCGATCGCGGCGCACGTGGTCGAGGTGACCGATCGGGGCGAGCGCGACCATGCGGCGGAGGTTTTGCTGCAACGCTACCCCGAATACAAAGTATTGCCGCGGCTCGACCCAGCCGCGGTGCCGACCTTCCGGCTGACGCCCGAGTTCGTCTCCGTTCTCGACTATTCGAAGGGTTTCGGGCACAGCGACCTCGTCAAGGTCACTGACAACGATCTCGCCGAATTCGTCGAAGCGCGCCGGCACCATTGGGCCGGATTTCACGTGGCCTAGCGCACCCATCAAGCAAGCCGGACGCCGCGCTTGACCGGCGTGCCGCGTAAGAATTCCTGCGCGCTCATCGGCCGTTTGCCCTCGCGCTGCACCTGGACGAGCCGCACCGCGCCTGTGCCGCAAGCGATGGTGAGCTTGTCGTCGAGCACCGTCCCGGGCGGTCCTTTGCCCTCGCCTTGGGTCGAGCGCAACGCCTTAACCCGCACGCCGCCGATCTCGAACCAGGCGCCGGGAAATGGCGACAGCCCGCGGATGTGGCTATGTACGTCGTTCCAGGGCTTTGCCCAATCGATGCGGGCCTCGTCCTTGCCGATCTTGGTGGCGTAAGTGACGCCTTGCGCGGGCTGCGGCGTGAGCGTGAGCGTGCCACGCTCAAGCGCGGCAAGCGCACGCTGCATCAAGTCGGCGCCGAGGCGCGCCAGCGCATCGTGCAGATCGCCCGCGGTCATGTCGGGCGCAATCGGAGCACGCTCGGCCATAGCGATGGCGCCGGTGTCGAGGCCCTCGTCCATCTGCATGATGGTGACGCCGGACTCGGCATCGCCCGCCATGATGGCGCGGTTGATGGGCGCGGCGCCGCGCCAGCGCGGCAAGAGCGAAGCGTGCACGTTGAAGCAACCGAGACGTGGCGCATCCAGAATAGGCTTGGGCAGAATCAGGCCATAGGCGACGACCACCGCGGCGTCGGCTTCGTAAGCGCGGAATTCGGCTTGTGCAGCCGCGTCGCGCAGCGTCGTCGGCGTCAGCACCGGAATGTCGAGCTTCCGCGCCTCGCGCGCGACCGGGCTTGGCTGCACGTCCATGCCGCGGCCGGCGGGCTTCGGCGCGCGGGTATAGACGGCAACGATCTCGTGCCCGGCGGCTGCGAGCTGGACAAGCGTCGGCACCGCAAAATCGGGCGTGCCCATGAAGATCAGGCGCATGAGAGCACCGCTAGGAACCACGG
>CAYLMY010000203.1:0-3382 GCA_964384635.1 uncultured Undibacter sp. | reverse complement strand
AAATCGGGCGTGCCCATGAAGATCAGGCGCATGAGAGCACCGCTAGGAACCACGGCGCGCAGGCGCCGGAATCAACCAATATGATGCGAAGGCTCTTTGTCCTCGGAAAGCGGCTTGACCGGCTCGCCGCGCTTTTGCGCCTTCTTGAACTTCTTCACGATCATGTCGCGCTTGAGTTTGGAAATGTGGTCGATGAACAGCACGCCATTGATGTGGTCGATCTCGTGCTGCAGACAGGTCGCCAGCAGCCCGCGCGCCTCGAGCTGCTGCGGCTTGCCCTCGCGATCGAGAAATTTCACCCGCACCGCGTTCGGCCGCTCGACCTCCTCGTAATATTCCGGGATCGACAGGCAGCCTTCCTCGTAGGTCGCCGTCTCGTCGGACGTCCAGGTCACTTCCGGGTTGATGAAGACCTGCGGCGCCTTGGGCTCGTCCTTCTTGGCGAGATCCATGGTGATGACGCGCTTAGGCGCACCGATCTGGATGGCGGCGAGCCCGATGCCGGGGGCGTCGTACATGGTCTCGAACATGTCGTTGATGAGCGCGCGCACGACCTTGTCGACCGCGCCGACCGGCTCGGATTTCAGCCGCAGCCGCTTGTCCGGGATGATGAGGATGTCGCGCTTCGCCATTGCCGCGATTTAAGGGTTGCGAACAGCGGGGTCAATGTGGGCTTTCCCCTTGAGCCATGGGCGTTATCACCCTACCGTTCGCCGTTCGTTCGCGCCGCAACGCGAATCGGGGTAGAAGCGCCGAATGCCGACCTCATTTGCTCGTCTGGCCGCTGATTTTCACCTAGCCCCCGACGCGGCCTTGGCGCTCGCGCTTGGCATCGGGCTGATCATCGCCATCGGCGTGGTCGTCATCCTCGTGCTGCTGCTGCGCCCGCGCAAACCGGTGGCCGATCCCGTCGCCGAGCAGCGCATGGCCGATCTTAACGGTCGCATCCAGGCGATGGGCGAACTGCTCGCCAAGGCACAATCGCAGCTTCAGCAGACCGTGCATGAGCGGCTCGACGCGGTGAGCACGCGGCTCGGCGATTCGATGCAGACCTCGACCAAGCATACCACCGAGCATCTGCAGCAGCTGCACGCGCGGCTGGCGGTGATCGACTCAGCGCAGAAGAACATCACCGAGCTGGCGACGCAGGTCTCATCCTTGCAGGGCATCCTCGCCAACAAGCAGTCGCGCGGCGCCTTCGGCCAGGGGCAGCTGGAGGCGATCGTCGCCGACGTGCTGCCGAAGGGCGCCTATGAATTCCAACACACGCTCTCGAACCGGACGCGGCCCGACTGCGTGATCTTCATGCCGGAATCCGGGCCGCTCATCATCGACGCCAAGTTTCCACTCGAGGCGATGACCGCCTGGCGCGACGCGCAGACCGACGAGGATCGAAAAGCTGCGGTGGCGCGCGTCAAGCAGGATGTCACCAAGCACATCTCGGATATCTCGGAAAAATATCTGATCCCGGGAGAGACGCAGGATGTCGCGCTGATGTTCATTCCATCTGAATCGCTTTACGCCGATTTGTACGAGCGGTTCGACGACGTGATCCAGCGGGCACGCCGCGCCCGCGTGATGATCGTATCTCCAAATATGGCGTTTCTGGCAATCCAGCTGGTCCGACAAATTCGCAAAGATGCCGAAATGCAGGAAGCCGCCCATAAGATTCGCACCGAAGTCGGCCACATGATGAAGGATGTCGGGCTGCTCGGCGAGCGCGTACGCAAGCTGCAAGGCCACTTCGGCCAGACGACCAAGGATATCGACGATATTCTCATTTCTACCGGGAAGATCGAGAAACGCGCCGGCAAGATCGAAGCGCTCGAGTTCGATAGCGACGAAGCGCCGAGCGCCGAGGTGATCCCGACGCCGGTGCGCAAGCTGCAGGCCGGCGAATAGCGCAATGACCGTCTCGCCCGACGCCGCGCCGCCGCCCGCCGCGCAGACGCGGCCCTCACTGATCGACGCGCTGGCGGTCTATCTGAAGCCGCGGGTTCTGATCGTGCTGTTTCTCGGCTTTTCGTCGGGCCTGCCGCTCGCGCTCTCGGGCACGACGCTGCTGGTGTGGATGCGCGAATCCGGCGTCGATCTCGGCACCATCGGCCTGTTCGCGCTGGTCGGCACGCCCTACACGGTGAAATTCCTCTGGGCGCCGCTCACCGACGCGCTTGAGGTGCCGCTGTTGTCGCGCCTGCTCGGCCGCCGCCGCGCCTGGCTGGTGTTCACGCAAATGCTGCTGATCGCGGCGATCGTCTTTCTTGGCTCCTGCGATCCGGCCGCTGCTCCCGCGCTGGTGGCCTTCGGTGCGCTGCTGGTGGCCACCGCGTCGGCGACGCAGGACATCGTGGTCGACGCCTTCCGGGTCGAGAGCCTGCCGGAGAACGAGCAGGCCGCCGGCATGGCTTCCTACGTCGCCGCCTATCGCGTCGGCATGCTGGTCTCCACCGCCGGCGCGCTGTTCCTGGTGAGCGGCTTCCAGGCCTATGGCTACGCCAAGCAACCGGCCTGGCACTGGGGCTATTACGCCATGGCGGCGATGGTGGTGATCGGCACCATCACCGCGCTGCTCGCCACCGAACCCGAGAATTCGCGCGCCGCCGAAGCAGCCCAAGCCACAAAAAAGCGCTTCGCGCGCGTCGCCGAGGCCGCGGTCGGGGCGTTCAAGGATTTCATGAGCTACGAGCTCGCCGTCGTGATGCTCGCCTTCGTGGTGCTGTTCAAGTTCACCGACGCGCTGTCGGGCGCCATGACCGCGCCGTTCGTGATCGATCTCGGCTTCACGCGCAATGAATACGCGGCCATCGTCAAGGGCGTGGGGCTGGCCGCGCTCTTGCTCGGCGGCTTTGCTGGCGGCTTCATTGCGCGCGCGCTGCCACTTGCCATGAGTTTATGGATCGGCGCCATCGTGCAAGCGCTGGCAAACCTGACGTTTTCCTGGCTGGCCGTGGTCGGCCGCGACCCGACCGTATTGGCCTTTGCGATCATCGCGGAGAATTTCACCAGCGCCGTCGGCACCGTGATGTTCGTGGCTTATTTGTCGGCGCTGTGCCGCAACCCGCTGCACACGGCGACGCAATACGCGCTGCTGACCGCGCTGGCGGCGGTCGGGCGCACTTATCTGTCGTCGGGCGCCGGCTTCATCGCGGAATCGACCGGCTGGGTCTGGTTCTTCGTGATCTGCGCGCTCGCCGGCCTGCCCAGCCTGATTTTGCTGGCCTGGCTGCAAAAGCACGGGCACTTCAAGCGGCTGGTGCCGCGGACGACCTAAGGCGTGGCCTCATAAACGAGCAAGCGAAAGCCGTGTGGATGGGCCGCCAATATCTGCTCTTGGGGGTAAAGCGGACATGACTTTTTGCAACGCAAATGTCGGTTTGTGACC
>CAYLMY010000202.1:1825-5927 GCA_964384635.1 uncultured Undibacter sp. | reverse complement strand
TCGTCCTGGGGCGGCGCCATCGGCATGACCCAGTTTCTGCCCTCGGAATTTTACAAATACGCGGTCGATTTCGACGGCGACGGCCGCATCGATCTCTGGCGCTCGGTGCCGGACGCGCTCGCTTCCGCGGCCAAGCAGCTCGCCGGCAAAGGCTGGCGGACGGCTGAGCCCTGGGCGATCGAGGTGCGGGTGCCGGCCAATGTGGATTGCACGCTGGCCGAGCCCGGCCACACGCTTCCGATCGGCGAATGGCTTAAAGCGGGCTTCGTGCCGGCCTATGGCCGCAAGCTGCCGCCGCGCGATCTTGCCGTTCCAGCATCTTTGCTATTGCCGGAAGGCACCTACGGGCCCGGCTTCCTGACGCCGAAAAACTACTATGTGCTCAAGGCCTACAATTATTCCGATCTCTACGTGCTGTTCGTTGGCCACCTGAGCGACCGCATCGCCGGGTCGAAGCCGTTCGAGCACCCGTGGAGCAAGAGCAAGCAGCTCAAGACCAAGGCGGTGGAGGCGATGCAGCGCCGTCTCACCGCGCTCGGGCTTTACCACGACAAGATCGACGGCAAGGCGGGCATGCTCACGCGCGCCGCGCTCGGTGCTTATCAGAAAAAGAACGGACTGAAGGTCGATTGCTGGCCGACGGCGGCGGTGCTCGACCACATGAAGCGCTGATCAAACCACCGTTCGTCCCCGCGCAAGCGGGGACCCAGGGCAAGATTTTCAAGCGCTTTGCGTGCAGCTCTGGATTCCCGCTTGCGCGGGAACGAACGGAATATTTTGGCGCGTTTCAGCTAGTCGCACACCTCGACGCGGCGATGGCGCCAGCCATAGCCTTCGACCCAGACGCGGTGGCGCTCGACGTGGCACACCGGCACATCCGGGTCGTCATAATAGACCGCGGACGGCGGCGGTTCGACGTAGACGGGAGCCGGCTCCACATAGCGCGGGCCGGCGAGCGCGGAGCCGAGGATGGCGCCGGCGGCAAGCCCGGCCGCCGCGCCGGCGGCGATGCCGCAGCCGTGGCAACGGGCCTGCGCTGAAGACGGCAACGCCGCGGCCAGCAAGCCGGCCGCGGCGAGCGCGATAACGGTCTTTTTCATGGGTATCCCTCGGCCGATGACTTAATCGGCGGGGATCATGCACCCATGGCTCTTACGCGAAGATTAACGGCAGACGAAGTGCGGCTTGCTCCACCCGACGAACTCGCCATAGCGGTCGTACAGACGCTGGCGCGCCCAATAGCCATGGCGGCAGGCGTAGGGGGAAGGCGCGTTGTAGCCTTCGTAATACACGTAGCCGCCGCGTGGCGTGCCGTTGACAATGGCATTGCCGATGATGGCTGCGCCGAGGATGCCGGCTCCGATGGCGAGAGCGTTGCGGCCACCACGGGCGTCGGCGGTGGTAGGCGCTGTCAAGGTCCCGGCGGCGATAATGGCGGCCGCCGCGACGGCAAGAATGGCCTTCTTCATGAGATTTCCCTCCAGGTCGAGGTCGGCCGGGGGCCGACGGCTAGGTCGAAAACGGTATGTATGCCGGTTCCGTCCCCGATGAAAGAGGCAGGGGCAATTTGTCCGAAATGTGATCGGACCGGGTGCCTTGCGCTCCACAGGAAAAGCCCGGAACCTTGCGGAACCCGGGTTTTCCCCCGTTTAGGTCAGATTTTATGCGCGTGTTAGTCGCAGACGCGCACCCGATGCGAGTGCCAGCGCCTGCCGCTCCAATAGCGCTCGTTGGCCCAGTAGCAGCGCGGACCGTAATAATAGGCGGGACCCGGGGCGTAGTAGTAGCCGCCGTTGGCAATGGCCGCACCAGCCAAAGCGCCCAATGCCAGCCCGCCGATGATCGCTGCATTGCGTCCGTGGCGCGCCTCGGCATGCTGCGGAGCGGCCACGGTGGCGAGCGCGAGCGTCGCTACCGCCGCAATGGCTGTCAGGGTCTTTCTCATGTCACACCTCTTTGTTCGTTGATCACAATGATTGAACGGCGTTACCGCTCGGTTCCTGCGATCGGGGTATGACCAGAAAAACGCCGTGCTGGGGGGTGTTCCGCATTTCGCGGTGAATCTGCGATGAACCCTGCGTTGAAAAGTGTGCGCAAACGCTAGGAATTAGATTAAATTTCGGTAAGGCTTTCGGCCAATTTGCAGCGAAACTCTCCCTGTAGCCTCAGCCGCCGAAGCGACCTAGCACGCGTTGTAGCATGGTTGGATTTTTGGCGGTTGTGACGGCGCCTTTGCGACCGTGCGAACCGGATCTGCGGGTGTGCGCTCTCGCTTTGCGAACGTGGGTCCCGGACTTGCCCGCGCGCGTAGCGGCTTTGTGGGCGCGCGCCTTGGCCGTCCGCCGATGCGCCTGTGGCGGCCTAGCTTTGCGCCGCGCCGGTTTGGATTTGGCTCGCGCGCGCGTCTTGCGCCGTTTGCCGTGCTTGCGGTGCTTTAGCACGCGGCGCCCGGTGTGTTGCAGGAACAGCTTCTCGAGCGGATAGCTTAAGCGCCGCACTGCCTGGCCGACCGGCAGCCAGTCGACCGCGATGATGTCCTTCATGACGTCGCGGCTCGGCCGCTCGTAGGCCTGCATGCGCCAGAACTGGACAACCTTGGGCCGGCCGCGCGCGCGGTAGGTGATGGCGCCGAGGAATTCATGCACGCGTACGCGATGGCCGGTCTCTTCCACCACCTCGCGCCGCGCCCCGGCGACCGGGTTCTCGTCGCGCTTGAGCTTGCCGCGCGGCAGCACCCATGCATCGTCCTTGCTGCGTTGCACGACCGCGACCAGTGGGCGCGCCCGCCCGCGCAAAACGATGCCGCCTGCCGCATAAATCGGAGTGCGCGCCATGGGGTTTCCGTTCGATTCCGGGCGGCATTCGGTTTAGCAAAAATTTCTCGGCCGGAAGCGACAAAACGCACAGGTTGTGCGCGCTTGTGGGCAACTCGAACAGCCCCATTGCCGTCATATATCTGTCACCGCGTGCTCGGCGCGCCAAGCGAACGCGCAATCGCTTTGTGCCATTCGCGAAATAGCGCCCGTTCAAATCGCCGTCACCCGCTGAGCAACTGCTGTCCCGTTGCGCGCCGCCGTCGCCCGTGGTCACAATGGCGCGAAAGGCCATAACGGGAGACCGCCATGCCGCAACTCACCTGGGATCACATCCACCTGCGCAGCCCCGACCCGGAGGCGACCGCGCAATGGTTCGAGCGCATGCTGGGCGCGCAGGTGATCCACTCGACACAACAGGGCAAGCCGCGCATCGACCTCAAGCTCGGCGGCGCCAATATCTTCATCGCGCAAGTCTCGCCCGGCGACGGCGTCAACGCTCCACCGACGACGCCCTATCAAGGGCTCGACCATTTTGGGCTGGCGGTCACCGGCATCGACGCCATCGCCGCCGAGCTCAAGGCCAAGGGCGTCGAATTCAGCAAGGAGCCGCATAGCCCGCGCCCCGGCATCAAGATCTGCTTTCTGCGTGGGCCGCAGGGCATCTCCATCGAATTGCTCGAGCGCGACCCGAAATACACGTGATCGCCGCAATCCGCGCGCCAATTGGCACTGGATAAAGCGGGCCAGGCGCTTGCTTCATCATATAGCGATTGCGTAAAAACCCGCGGGGGACTTGGTTCAATGGCGTATGGGGGGAGCGTATGCGGCGGCTCGCACTGACGATCGGCGCGGCCGTCCTCATGGCAGGGGCCGCGGGCGCCGCCGGTGCCGCGGCAAAAGATGGCCGGTTCGAACGCAGCCTGAAAATGCTCGCCCCCGTCGACCGGCTCGAGCAGCTCTGCGACTACACGGCGATGCAGCAGATCCGCAAGGAGCACAAGCCGTTCCGGCCCGACCGCGCGGTGGCCGGCGCCGCCAAGGAGCCGCACATCAAGGACAACACCATCGTGGCCAAGGGCGGCGCCTTCCGCAGCCGCAAGAAATGGTACGAACTGTCCTACACGTGCACGGCGGCGCCCGACCATCTGTCGGTGACCTCCTTCACCTACAATATCGGGCCGGAAATTCCCGAGGACAAATGGACGAGCTACGGCTTGTGGGAGTAGGCGCAAGCGCTCTCACCACCACGGCCCGAGCAGCCCGCCGATGTGATAGCGGCCCTCTTT
>CAYLMY010000202.1:0-1725 GCA_964384635.1 uncultured Undibacter sp. | reverse complement strand
TGGAAGCCGCAAGGGCCGTCGCTGGTCGAGGAAATCGAGCGCGGGTGTTATGCGGGGCAGGGGGGAGCTTGCCGCTTCTCTGCCCGCGCAGTTTCATGCCTCCGGCGGACCGAGATCCACGATGTAGTGCCAGACATTTTTCAAGGTCTGGCCGCCGGTGAGCGCCAGCGGCTTCTTGTCCACCAATTGAAATTGCAGCGCGTTGACGCCATCTTCATTGAGAAGCGCATCCATTCTGAGCTGACGTTTTTTGTAGAGGTCGTTGGTGCGACGCGCTTCCTCAGTCCAAACGCCGGGCGCGGAAAATCCGGCGGACTTGTGGCGAAGCGGGATATAGGTTCCGTCCCGCCGTTCGATATCGAAGCCCTGAGTGCGACAGCGTAATCCGAGCTCACGGTCCTCCGGGCCCCAGCCCCAATAACAGTTCGGGAAGCCGTTCATTTTGGCAAATACGGCATTGTCGAGCAGGGTCACGGCGCCGAAAAAGCTGTAGTGGTCCTCGCCGAGCGAAAGGCCGTGCCAGATCAGCCGTGCCGGATTTTGCGACCACGAATAGTCCGCCCACATTGGCAGATAGTCCACGTCGTGGATGCAGACGTAGTCCGACACTTTTTGCGTTAAAAGAAATCCGCAATTCGCCAGGCGACCGCGATTGAAGGGTGCGTCGCCCTTCTGCTCGATGATGTTAATGGTGACGGCGATTTGCCGGTCGAGCTTGTCGCGCTCGAAATAGGCGAGCATGTGCGGAACGAATCTGGCGAGATGCTCGGCCCGGTCGCGATAGGGCACGACGATGGCCAGGCGCTTGCTATAGCGCGGTTCGACAGCGCCGGGCTTGTCGGCGGAGCTCATGCGAAAGTCATTATGTTTGTTTGGGAATTATTGCTTGGTCTGCGGAAATCCCGCGTTATCGAGCGGCATACGGACAGGGCAAACGCTACCCGATTCGCCCGCACTTGCGATGCCAAATTGGGGGCCGTCGGCGGGATGCCGCGGTCCGGTCCGCGGGCTTGCCCTGGCCCCGCCGGAGTGGGACTTTCATAGCCGCGATCCACGGGGTGCGATGGATGTCCATGCGAGCGAACGATGCGCGCCTGCTGGCGCTGTTGATTTTCGGTTTCTTCTGCGATCCCGGCGCGGCGGGCCAGGAGGCGACCGATATGCATCTAAGGGACGCCGGTTTTATCGTGCGCGTGGCGGACACGCCGGCGAAGATCGCGCGCCTGCGCACGGTGCCGGCGCGCAAATTCATCCGCCGCGCCAAGGCCGGCCGTTCCTATTTCATGTATGTCGACCCCGACACCTGCAAATGCGCGTTCCTCGGCAGCGAGCAGGCGATGCAAGCCTATCGCGACATGGCGTCGGAACGGCTGCAACAGCCCGATGCTATGCCGCCGGCAGGCGTCGCGCCGGAACGGCAAATCATCCAGGATATCAGAGGCGACGCCGATGAAATGATCACCGAGGGCGATATTCTCGATTATGAGTTCGGTGGCGCCGCGCCTGTGAGGTAATGCCACACTGGTTTGCTTCAGACCGGCCAGGCGCAGCCTGGAGCGCGCAAGCCGATCAGGTCACAGCGCGCAAGGGCGACGCGCGGCGGTGCTAGCGCAGGTTTTTGAGGAAACGCTCGACCGCCGCCCAGGCTTCCTTGTAACCGGCGGGATTGGCGTCTTCGCGCAGCGCGGAGGCGCCGTGCGGGGCACGCTTGGGTACGAATTGCGT
>CAYLMY010000201.1:0-5960 GCA_964384635.1 uncultured Undibacter sp. | reverse complement strand
CGGCAAGCTCAAGGCGGCCGGCACGAAGTTCCAGAAGAACGGCCATAAGATGTAAGCAACGACGCCGTTTCTCGGCGGCGAACGCATTCATTTTCGAACCCAAAGTGGCGGACGTGCGGTATAGATTGCCGCACGCCCGTCACGTGGGTGATTTTACGCTGGGAATTTTAAAAGCGTGCGCGACAACGCGATTGCAGTCTATTATGCGACACGCGACGGACAAGCGCGGCGAATTGCAGAACATATCTGCCGCCGTTTGAATGATGGCCGGAAGCCTCCCACCCCGCGAAACCTGTTGCCGACCCCGCCGCCGCCAGCCGAGCTCGCGCAGGCGTCGTTGATCGTACTGGTGGCGGCGGTGCGCTATGGTAAGCACCTGCCGGAAGTGGAACGTTTCCTGAACGCCTACAGCGCCCTGCCCTCACCGCCTCCTATCGCGCTGGCATCGGTCAATCTCAGCGCGCGCAAACCCGGTAAGACGACCAGCAGCGGCAATCCCTATCTGCGCAAAACGATTGCGCGCCATCGCCTGGCGCCGGCTGCGGCCGTCGCCTTCGCCGGCCGGCTCGACTACCGCCGCTATAGTTGGCGCGATCGGCAGATCATCCGCTTCATCATGTTGTTGACCGGCGGGCCGACCGATCCGGACACGTGCATCGAATACACGTCATGGAGCGCCGTTGACGAATTCGCCGACCAGATCGCGGCACTGCGCCGCCGCGATTAGCGCACGTCACCGCCGCCCAAGCCTTCTTCAGCGTAATTGCAAAGCCACCGCGCATGCGCGCTTTGCGCGCCGCCGCTTCACGTCGCCGGCAGATCGCCCTGCTCGCGCAGCTTGACCGCAGAGGGCGCTTTGGACAACCACATCTGATAGAGCGTCACCAGCACCATGACAGCAAAGCAAGCCGCCATCAGGGCGCCGGCCGTAATTTCCACATAGACGAAAGGATGGAAGATCTTGATGACATACCACGAGCTGACGTCGACCGCGATGGCGGCAAAGGGCAGCGCGACGATCGCGCATTTGAACCAAACCGGGCGCACATAGGCGTGGCTGAACATCAGCCCAACCAGGAAAAAGATGAAAGTCAAACCGAACAGGTGAATGTGCGAGACGCGCACCAAGGTCGGGATGCTCGCGCCGCTGTCCTTTTCGGTCACCTTCTTCAGTTGGTCGTAACCGTTGAGGTTCGGCAGATGGGGGTTGCTGCCGTCGTGACAGGCCATGCAGCGCTTGTCGAGGATCGGCCGAATGTTCTTGTCGTAGGCGGCGCGCTTGATGCCGGCCTGCACCCAATTGACAACGACAGTGACTTCATCGTGCGGCAACATCGTCGACATCGGCCCGCGCAGCGCCGATTCGAGGCGCGAAGCCTGTCCGGTGCCGCTATAGGCGACGATGAGATCTTGCGGCGTCAGCAGCAGCGGATTGCCGCCAGCCTTGCCCGCATAGGTGAAATACATATTGAGCAAGGCAAACAGATAGCCCATGCCGAGGATCAGCAGCGCCGCCGTGTAAAGCACGCGCTGGCTGTACGGCAATTCGGAAAAATGCAGGTAGTGCCGGTGCAGAGGCAGGTCACTCATGGTCGGTTCCATTCGATTAGGCGCTTTCGCTCATGCTGGCGCGCACTTATTGCTAAGGGTTAGTCACTTTGGCTGAGCTTGGCTCGGCACGACGATGTAGAGGACCGGACGCGCCTTCTGGCGCGAATAGTAGGCCGCGAGATTGTCGATGTCGCTTGCGCTGAGCGCGTCCGCCATCGCGGCCATCTCGTTATTGCGCCGCGTGCGGGTGCGATATTCCTTCAGGGCCTTGACGAGATATTCGGGACGCTGGCTGGCAAGCGCGGGGATGTGCGGATCGACGCTGTCGCCTTTGAGGCCGTGGCAGCGGTCGCAGCGCTGCGACCATTCGGCCGCCGTCAGCGGCTTGCGCACGTTGGGCGCGGCCGGTTGCTGATTGGCGTAGAAGGCCGCAAGATTTTTTCGGGCGGAGTCGTCGAGCGCCGAAACCATGCCTTTCATCGTATCGTCGGTGCGCGTGCCGTTCTTATAGTCGGCCAGCGCCGCGGCTAGATATTGCGCGTCCTGTCCGGCGAGACTCGGATTGACGGCCGAGGAGCTGACTCCGGTGTCGCCGTGGCAGCCGGCGCAGGCGGCCGAGGCCGCCTTGCCCGCGGCCTGATCGCCGGGGGACGGCGTTACCGCACGCGCCGGTTTCTGCAGGGCATAGAACAGCGCGATATTCTTGAAATTATCGTCGCTCACGTTCGCCAGCATCGCTTTCATCACGTTGTTGTTGCGCCGGCCCGACTTGTAGGCCTGCATCGCGCTGACCAGGTATTTCGGGTCGAGCCCGACCAGGCTCGGTATGCCGGCGATCTTGCTGACGCCCTTTTCACCATGGCATCCGCCGCAGGATTTTGCCGCCGCCTCGCCGGCCTCAACCGGATCGGGCTTGAGCGTGGCTGCACTGGTGTTCGGCGGCGGCGGATCGAGGGTCGCATAATAGGCCGCGACGTTGACCAGCGCGGCGTCGTTCAAATACTTGACGACATTGCCCATGATCGTCTGGCGGCGTTCGCCCGATTGATAGGCTTTCATCTCGGTGTAAAGGTAGACCGAGCGCTGGCCGGCAATGTGGGGCACGCCTTCGGTCGTGCTGATCCCGTTTTGGCCATGGCAGCCGACGCATGTCGTCTCTGCCAGGCGCTTGCCGTCGGCCAGGTCTTGCTGCTTGACGAAGAGCGGTTTGAAATCGCTGGCGCCGGCACCGGGCGTAATGGGCGTGATCTGCGCCGCGGCAATCGCCGCCGTGCCGACGCCGATCGCAAGCGTCAGCAACGTAATCGCCGGCTTAGACGCCTTTCGGCCAATCAATAGCTTCACCAAATCAATTGTCTTCATTCATGCCTCCTGGCATGCATTCAGCCGACAAACCGCTGCGCCTTCGGCGTCTATTTTGATGGCGGCGCTGCTTTGGTCGCATAGAATGACGCCAGGCTTTCGATGATGGCGTCGCCGTAAGGCACGCTCATATTGTGCATGACCGAACTGTGCCGGCGACCATCGCGATAGGCGCGCAGCGCCATGATGAGGTAATCCTTGTCCTGCCCACGGATACTGGGAAATGCCACGGTGGCGCCGGGAGTTGCCGAGCCATGGCAACGGTCGCATTTCCCGGTGATCTCGCGCACCAATGCCGGCCCATTCTCGGCGGGCCTGGACTTCTGCACGGTATAATAGGCTGCAATATTGTTGATATCGTTGTCGCTGAGCGCGGCGACCGCGCGCTGCATTGGCTCGTTGCGCCGTTTGGCGCGATAGGCCTTGATCGCATTCACCAGATAGATGGGATCCTGGCTCGCCAGCGATGGGGTGCCCGAATCCGAGCTCACGCCGTGCACGCCGTGGCAGCCGGCGCACAGGATCGTCTTCGACTCGCCGGTGGCCGGGTTGCCGAATGGCGGCGGCGGACGGTTGGCCGGAGTCTGCGAGGCAAAGAATAACGCCAGACTTTCCGCGTCGACCCTGTTGAGGCCGCGGATCAGCGCATGCATCGGCGAGGTTTCGCGCACGGTGTTGAGATATTCCTGAACCGCGGTCACGAAATAATGCGGCTGCTGACCGGCAAGGTTGGGAGTGCCCGGGGTTTTGCTGACACCATTCTCGCCGTGGCATTTGGTGCAGGCCGGCGCCAGCGACTTGCCGTGTTCGAAGGGCGAAAAGACGGCGCCCTGCTCCGGAGCAACCGGCGGCAGGCTGGAGAAATAGGCGGCGACGTTGTGGATGTCGTTCTCGGTCAGGTGGGCCGTGATGTCGCGCAGCGCGCCATGCAAGCGCGTGCCCTCCTTGTATTCCTGCAGCGATGCGACCAGGTAACGATCAAGCTGCCCGCCCAGATTCGGGATGCCGGGCGCCTTGCCCTTGCCGTCGAGACCGTGACAGGGCGCGCAGGTCTTCTCGGCAACGGCCTTGCCGGCGGCAAGATCGACGGCTACGGGCTTCTCGGCGTCTTTGTCTCCCGCCGGCTTGTTGTCCGAGCATCCGACCAGCATCGCTGCCAGAAAGATGCCGATCAGGACCTCAATCTTTATAAAACGATGGGGAACGAGATGCATTGCGGGCCCTCTGGCCGTTCGACGCGTTCATGTTGCCAGTCGCCCAATGAAACCTGACATCACCATATACAACAAGATCAGGCCGCACGCCATCAGGGTAAATCCAAGGATTTTCGATCCCACGGTCATCGGATGTGTCGGCGCGTCGACCAGATAATTATCCAGCTGATTGGACTCGACCAAACGCTGATATTCAATCGCGTGCTCGCGTTTGAATTCCTCGAGCGGCATGCGGCCGGTAAACATCAATATGTCGAGCGGGAATTTGTCGGGCCGCCAATGATTGTTGAAGAAGTGGACGGTGAACAAGAAGCCGGCGGCCAATACAGCCTCCTCACCGTGGAAGATAAAGGCAACGTTGAATACCCAGCCTGGCAGGTAGCTGGCCGTGATATCCTTGAACCAGATCATGGCGCCGCTGCCGCCGATAATGGCGACGCCCCAGAACGGCGCCCAATAATCGAACTTCTCCCAGTAGCTCCAGCGATCGAAATTCGGCTTCGGCGCAATTCCGAAGAACCATTTGAACATGGCGAAAATGTCATAGATATCCTGCAGGTTTGGAACCAGCGAATTCGATCCAAACACTTTGAAAGTCCGCCATTTCGGCCCAAGGCGAATCGCAATATAGGCCAAGTGCCAGAAGAAGATGCCGACAAAAGCCACCGCGGCTATGCGATGGATGACGCCGGTTACCCGCGGCCCGCCCAGTGCACTACTAATGAGCGGCGCCCATGACGAGGTGGCATAGAACAGCGTCATGCCGGTCAGCACGAGCACGATTACGCTGATGGCGAACAGCAGGTGGGCGGTCCGCCAGACCAGTGGCCACCGGTTGTAATAGACTTGCTTTTCAGGCGGCGGCAGCTCGGAGATCCTGACGTGCGGCCGGTTCTTTTGCTGTTGGTGATCCCTGAACTCTCGATAATACCACAGCGCTGAATGCGTCCAGAAGAACGCGAACACGCCGCCGAGCAGCAGAAACATAAATTTCGAGGCCAGCCAAGTATACGGATAGCGCGCGAAATTATAGGTATTGGCGTGCGGCTCGAACGACAGGAAGCCGGGCTTCGCGTCGATGTGGCAGTTTTGGCAGGTCTTCAATCGGTTGGCCGGGAAAACGGTCGATGACGGGTCGCTCACGCGCTGGATGGTGTGACTGCCGTGGCAATTGAAGCACTTGGCGGTAAAGGTAAAGCCCAGCTTATTGACCTGGCCGTGATAGGTATCGAGATAGGATTTCCATTCCTCCTCGTGGCAATTGCCGCAGTTCCTGGTGATGGCGAGCTGGGTCGAGGTCCGGAACGGATTTTGAATGTCCATTCCGTTATGGCAATCCGAGCAGACCGCCGCCAGAGGATTGCCGTTTTGCAATACTTCCTTGCCGTGCACCGAATTGCGGTAGGCCTTGAGCTCCTCGGCATGGCACTTGCCGCATGTGTAGGGCAGATTTAGCCGCCACCAGTTATAATTGGCGGTGCCCGCCGGATATATGTAATGCGCATCGTGGCAGTTGTAGCAAGTGGCGTTGGTGCGCGACTGATCCTTCATGCTGGGCTGCGCATGGATCGACCTCAGGTAGGCGTCGACCTGCGTGACCACTTTGCCCAGTTCTACAAATTGTTTGGTGTCGGTTTTGCCTTCGTCTTTGGCGCTTTCGTACAGGTTCTTATGGCATTCGACGCAGCCCACCTGGACGGTGGTCTTGGCGTGCGGAATCTTTGTGATGTTCTGGTGGCAATCGACGCATTTAAGATTGCCATGCACGCTGCCGCCAAAGCGGTCGGTCATTAGACCGGGCACGCCGCCCCGATGTGCCCGGTCGGTCGGCAG
>CAYLMY010000200.1:2896-5961 GCA_964384635.1 uncultured Undibacter sp. | reverse complement strand
ACTGCACCGGCGACCGCTTCTACGACCTCGCGCGCGCAGCCCTCGGCGACAAGGTCATCCACTCGGCAGTCGGCACGCGGTTTGTGTTTTCGTGATTGCGCCGCCGCTGGCGTTCAATCCGTCATTGCGGCGGGTGGGCGAGACGGCCTTCGCGGCACGCCGCCTGGGAGATGACGCCCCCTGAGACGGCTGTTCCTCATGCTCACCCGTAAAACAGCTCGTAATCCCGGGCGTAAACCTTGCGAACGACATCAACGAGTTCGTCGGACATGAAATTTTCTTTTGGGAAGCCGGGGGTCTCCCCCAATTTCTGCGATAGAAACCACTCGGCCTTTTCGCGGCCGATCCATTTCGAAAAGTAAGTCAGCAGCGCTTCGCGGTCTTCAAGATGTAAGACGGTATCGACGCGAAAGCGTCCGTCAAATCCGAGATTGAGGTATTGTGGCCTGAAGTGCCGGTCGATTTGCCTTGTGTCTTTTTGACCGCCGATCAATCGGGCAAATGCCAGGCAAGATTTCGCCAAGTCCGCCTCCGGGCTCAGGTCAACGCCATGCAGCGAGGTGACGAGGTCGCGTAACTGATGATACTTCTCGTCATATGTGGTAACGACCTTGGAAATGTAACCGGATAGAAACCGTTGCAGCGGGTCCCTCACGATCGTGAACGTCTCGGGTGCGAGGTCGTTAAAGGCTTTGATCATGTCGGCGCGGAACTCCGGGCCGAGACGGAAAAATCCAAAGTTACTGTCGTGAACCCGGGTGAAATCGAAATACGAATAGCCGTGATTGCAAAAAAACAGGAAATTCAAGGATAATGTGCAGGCCGCTTTGGCATTGACGACGTAGGCAATTTGCTGCTGCTGCCCGTAAAAGATGACCGGCATTTCCTGCGGGTCGTAGCGCTGGCCCATTAATTCGATTTGGACGTTCGGTGCATCCATTTCGTGGTCCCTTGGTGATTCTCGATTCCGGACTCTCCAAGTATACGGCGAACATTCGCCCTAAAAAACAACAGCGCGGGCTTTGCCAGGCCCGCGCCACCGAATTCTTGAGCGGCCGCCATAGCGGCCGCAGGGATCAGCCGAAGCGTCGAGCGCCACCGCCACCGCCGCCGCGGGACGGGCCGGTTCCGGGCGCCGGGCGCGGCTTCATCGGAAGCAGGCCCTCGCGCTGCATCTTCTTGCGCGCAAGCTTACGGGCCCGGCGGATCGCTTCCGCCTTCTCCCGCGCCTTCTTTTCCGATGGTTTTTCGTAATGGCCGCGAAGCTTCATCTCGCGGAAAATGCCCTCGCGCTGCATCTTCTTTTTGAGCGCCTTGAGGGCCTGGTCGACATTGTTGTCGCGAACGAGAACTTGCACGCTGTCTCCTTCTTTGTGGCTCGGTCGGGTTTGCCTCAAAAGCCCCGCAGTGGCGCGGGCTTTCGAGTCGGGCGGCTCTAGCAGAAAAGCCGTTAAGAGTCCATTGGAAGCGGCCAAAAGCCGAGCTTCCCTGGCCCTTATTTAGGGGCCCTGAGCGGCGATCGCTAGCGGGCCGGCCACACCCGCGTCACATGCCCCATCTTGCGGCCCGGGCGCGCCTCGCTCTTGCCATAGACGTGCACGCAAGCGCCCGGCACGCTCAGCCAGCGCGCGGCATGGTTCACCTCCGGCCCGATCAGATTGACCATCTCGACCCGGCGCGCCAGCCGCACCGGTCTCGCCAGCGGCCAGCCCGCGATGCAGCGGATGTGCTGCTCGAATTGCGACACGGTCGCACCATCGATGGTCCAATGGCCGGAATTGTGCACGCGCGGAGCGATCTCGTTGACCAGCACGGCGTGGCCGCGGCCTTTGCGCACCACGAACATCTCCACCGCCAGCACGCCGACGTAATCCAACGCCTTGGCGATGCGGGTGGCGATGCGGCGCGCCTGCGCCGCCACCGCCGGCGTGACCTTTGCCGGCACGCGCGAGACTTTGAGAATGTGGCCTCGGTGCTCGTTCTCGATCACCTCGAAACATTCCACCCGGCCGTCGCGCGCGCGCGCGGCCACCACCGAGACTTCGCGCTCGAACTTGATGAAGCCTTCCAGGATGCAGGGCGCGGTTTTCACCAGCCGCCAGGCCGCCATCGGATCGCCGCCCTTGGCGATCTTGGCCTGGCCCTTGCCGTCATAGCCGAGCTGGCGGGTCTTGAGCACGGCCGGCAGGCCGATCAGCCGCACCGCGTCGGCGAGCTGCATCGCGCTGTGGACGGCCGCGTAAGGCGCGGTTTCGATCTTGAGCCCGCTGATGAATTCCTTTTCGATCAGCCGGTCCTGCAATGTCTCCAGCACCTGCGGGTCGGGCAGCACGGGCTTGCGCTTGGCGAGATACTCGGCGGTTTCGGCCGGCACGTTCTCGAACTCGTAAGTGATGACGTCGACCGCGTCAGCGAAACGCGCCAGCGCCTCTTCGTCCTCGTAAGCCGCGCAGGTCGACGCGTGCACCACGTCGAAAGCGCAGGAATGCCAATCGGGCGAATAGACGTGGCAGTGCAGGCCGAGCCGCGCCGCCGCGAGCGCCAGCATACGGGCGAGTTGTCCGCCGCCGAGAATGCCGATGGTGGCCCCGGGCTTCAGCAACACACACTCCGCTCATTCCCGCGCAAGCGGGAATCCAGAATCACAGTTTCCGAGTCGGATTTTTTTAGCCCTGGGTCCCCGCTTTCGCGGGGACGAGCGGAAAAATGCGCGCGTGGCATGTCTAGTCTTTCGGCTTCTTGGCCACGGCCTTGGTCTGGCGCGCGCGCCAGGCATCGAGCCGTTTGGCGATTTTCGTGTCCGACAGCGCCAGCACGCTTGCCGCCAGAAGCGCCGCATTGATCGCGCCCGGCTTGCCGATGGCGAGCGTGCCGACCGGCACGCCGCCCGGCATCTGCATGATCGACAGCAGCGAATCTTTGCCCTCCAGCGCATGCGTCTTCATCGGTACGCCGAGCACCGGCAGCGGGGTCATCGCCGCCGTCATGCCGGGCAGGTGGGCGGCGCCGCCGGCGCCGGCGATGATCACCTTGAAGCCGTTTTTGCGCGCATTGCTGGCGAAATC
>CAYLMY010000200.1:0-2796 GCA_964384635.1 uncultured Undibacter sp. | reverse complement strand
GGGCGAAAGGAAGCGCTGGATTATAGGTTGCGACCCCCCGCTGGCAAGGCGGAAGCGTTATGGTGGCTAAGGGAAGTGGACGATTCGCGAGAGGGTAGGGAGCCGTGAACCCCGATCGAGCCCGAGCACGCGCTTCCGACGGCGCTCAGGTGCGCGAAGCCCGCCTGCACGTCGAGATCGCGCGGCTCAAGGACGAGCTTGCCGCCGCCCGCGCCAAGATCGCCGATCTCGAATCGCGCGCCGACGTCGACCCGCTGCTCGATATCCGCAACCGCCGCGGCTTCGAGCGCGAGCTCAAGCGCTCACTCGCTTACATGCAGCGCTACGGCGCTACGGCCGCGCTGGTCTATATCGACCTCGATGGCTTCAAGGCAGTCAACGACCGACACGGCCATACAGCCGGCGACGCGCTGCTCAAGGCGGTGGCGGGCGAGCTCACCGCCCATGTGCGCGCCTCCGACGTGGTGGCCCGCCTCGGCGGCGACGAATTCGGCGTGCTGATGTGGAACGTCGCCGTGCCGCAGGCCACCGTCCGCGCGCAGGAGCTGGAGCAGCGCATCGCGGGGGTGCGCGTGGCGCACGGCACGGCGCAGCTTTCGGTCGGCGCCAGCGCCGGCGTCGCGGGCCTGCGCGCCGATCTCGACACCGCCAGCGTGATCGATGCCGCCGACAAAGCGATGTATGCGCGCAAGCAGCAGAGGCGGGAGCGATAGTTTTCTCGCGGGTCCGCTCAAGCGCGGTGCGCCTCACTGCGGAACTTAACCCCTTATTAACCATATCGGTTCTCAATTTCAGGTCACGCGGCCGCGCCAGCCAGGGGGGTCCGCATGCCGTTGACAGTCAGCCGCATACTTTGCGCTGCCGCTTTGTCGGCCGGCGTATTGATCGGTCAGGCCGATGCGCGGTGGAAACCGGAATATGCCAACGCCCCGCAGGCTGTGCGGGATTGGTACCAGCAAGCGGAGCTTACGCCGAAAGCGCAGATGCGCTTCGCGTTCAAGAGTTGCTGCGCGCATTCGGATGTGGTCAAGACGCAATTTCGCGTGAATCGGGCCACCGCCGGAGACGAATGGTACTGGCTCGATGGCAAGGATTGGCGGCGTATTCCGAACGACATCATTCATTGGGGTGAGACAGCCCCTGACAAGCAGCCGACGCTGTTTGTCTATCGCGGCAAAGAGACCTGCTTCTGGCCGGGCGGGTCGGGCATCTGACCTGCTAGGGCGCGCATCGTCAGGCAATAATATCCGGCGTGAGCTGATCCTCGATCTGGCGGATCTTGTCGCGCAGGCCCAGCTTGCGCTTCTTCAGCCGCTGCACCTGGATCAGGTCGGAGCCGGGGGAGGTCGCCAAGGCGGCGATCGCGGCGTCGAGGTCGCGGTGTTCCTGCTGCAGGCGCGCCAACTGCTCCCGCAACTCGCGTTCTTCCTCTTTGGTCATCGCCACCGCTGGTTACGCTTCGCGCCGGCCTTAAGATACCGGCAAAAGCGTGAGAATTATCGCGTTTTCCACAAGAGCGTTCAAGGCTCGCGAAAAATCGCCCCCAATCAAAGACTTTGGTTGCATTTGCTGCGGCGCAAAGCCGGGTGTACGGTCGCCCTTGCGCCCGGGCTGCGCTAGACTTAGCTCGCCTTCAGGGCCATTGATTGAGGAGACATTTTGCATGTCGATGCAATCGCATCTCGCGGAACTCGAAAAAAAACATCAGGCACTCGAGCAGGAAATCAATGATTGCCTGACCCACCCCGCGGTCGATGATCTGAAAATCGTGGAACTCAAGCGTAAGAAATTGCTGGTGAAGGACGAGATCGAACGGTTACGGCAAAACGGCAACGCCAGCGTGCACTGACCGTTCCGGTCTCGGACGGCACTTCCAAGGCTGAACCGCCGGCTCGCGGCCGAAGGTGGATATACCCGACTTCGGCGCGCGGCGGCGGTTGCGTTTTCAGGCCGTAAAATTGGGATAAATGCGCGCTGCCATGCTGCCATGCGGCCATATTGTTCTGACGTGCTTTGCGCCGGACGAACAAGATCGAGGCTGCCATGAAGAAAACCCTGCCGCTTCTGTTCGCTGCCGCGTTCGCCCTGTTGGCCGCGCCCGACGCGCGGGCCTTCACCTTCGAGAACCAGGCCAGTGGCGATGGCGCCGTCAACGCCCTTGCGCCGGGCCTCAAGCCCTACGTCGATCCGACCGACAACCTCGAGTCCTCCAAGGACGCCTCGCGCTTCGACGGCAACGGCACCAGCAAATACGAGTTCGGCGGGACGACTTTGCAGTTCGGCCGCCAGCCCTCGTTCAACGAAAAATACAATCCCAACTATCTGTACGACCCGCTGCACCGCTGAGCGCCGCGCGCCTCATTTCGGCTTCACGTTTCCGCAATCGGGACCCAGCCAGCGGCCGTTCATGACGCGTTTCATCGTTATGGTATGGGCGCCGTTGCTCGCGGTCATGTTCATGGTGCCGCGCACTTGCTCGCGGCTGACCGCCTCGAAGCGGTAGGTGCCGGTGCCGTGCGTCGCGCCGCCGCATTGCAGGCGCATCTCCATGACCGAGGCGGTGTTGGAGACCAGCGCCTCCTTGCAGTCGCTCGTGTTCTTGCCCTCGTCCAACTTGATGCCGCGCCGCAGGGTGTCGGCGGTGACGCATTGCTTGGTGACGCGGCGCTTGCCAGCCTGCTTCATGCCGGCGGCCATCGCCCCTCTGATCTGGGCGCGCTGCGCCGGCGTTAGATGTGCGAGCGCCTCCGCCGGCAGCGACGGCATCGGCGGCGCGCCGCTCGCCTCGCCGGAGGA
>CAYLMY010000199.1:0-6012 GCA_964384635.1 uncultured Undibacter sp. | reverse complement strand
GCCCCATGTTTAAGGTCGCGGCCTTTTGCGCATGATCCCGAAAAGTGGAGACCGGTTTTCGGAAAAGATCATGCGCCAACTCAAGATCGCCGGACGTCTGCATGGCCCGTGACCAGATCGACATGACCCCGATCGAGACGCGCGACGAACTCGTCGCCTGGCTCGAAGCGGGATGCACGCCGGCGGAGCAGTTCCGGGTCGGCACCGAGCACGAGAAATTCGCCTTCACGGTCGAGGATCACCGGCCGGTGCCCTATGCCGGCCGGCGCTCGATCCGCGCGCTGCTCGACGGCATGGCGCACCTGCTCGGCTGGGAGCCGATCATGGAGGGCGACAAGATCATCGGCCTGTTCGACGTCACCCACGGCGGCGCCATCTCGCTGGAGCCGGGCGGCCAGTTCGAGCTGTCCGGCGCGCCGGTCGAGACCGTGCACCAGACCGCGTCCGAATTGATGGCGCATCTGGCGCAATTGCGCGAGGTGGCGCGACCCTTGGGCATAGGCTTCCTCGGTCTCGGCATGACGCCGAACTGGCGCCGCCGCGACATGCCGATGATGCCGAAAGGCCGCTACAAGATCATGACCGCCTACATGCCGACGGTGGGCAAACTCGGCCTCGACATGATGTACCGCACCTGCACGGTGCAGGCGAACCTCGATTTCTCGTCGGAAGCCGACATGGTCAAGAAGCTGCGCGTGTCGCTGGCGCTGCAGCCGGTGGCGACCGCGCTGTTCGCCAATTCGCCGTTCACCGACGGCAAGCCCAACGGCTTTCTCTCGTTCCGCTCGCAGATCTGGCGCGACACCGATCCCGATCGTTCCGGTATGCTGCCCTGGGCGTTCGAGGATGGCATGGGCTTCGAGGCTTACGTCGATTACGCGCTCGACGTGCCGATGTATTTCATCAAGCGCGGCGACAGCTACATCGACGTGTCGGGCAAATCGTTTCGCGATTTCTTCGCCGGCAAGCTTAAGGAAATGCCGGGCGAGCGGCCGACCATTTCCGACTGGGCCAATCATTTAAGTACGATCTTTCCCGAGGTGCGGCTCAAGCGTTATCTCGAAATGCGCGGCGCCGACGGCGGCCCGTGGCGACGGCTGCCGTCGCTCACAGCCTACTGGGTCGGCCTGCTCTATGATGACGATGCGCTCGATGCCTGCTGGGATATGGTGAAGGGCTGGAGCGCCGAACAGCGCCAGCAACTGCGCGACGACGTGCCCAAGCTCGGCTTCCAGGCCCAGATCGGCAATCGCAACGTGCTGACGCTGGCGCAGGAGACGCTGCGTGTCGCGACGCGCGGGCTGCAGCGCCGCAAGCGGCTCGACCGCAACGGCCGCGACGAGACGCGCTACCTGCGCCCTTTGGAAGAGAGCATCGCGCGCGGCCTGACACCGGCGGAGGAACTGCTGGAGAAATACAACAGCGTGTGGAACGGCACCGTCGAGCCGCTCTACGAGGAATATGCGTATTGATTTTTGCTGTCGTCCCGGCCGAGCGAAACGAGGGCCGGGACCCATACTCCGCAGTTAATCGATAGGGCACAGCGTATGGTTCCCCGCCTTCGCGGGGGCGACAAAAACTAATTACTCCGCCGCCTGTGCTTCCGACAAGTTATCGAGCGAGGAGATGATATGTTCGGCCAGCGCATCCGCTAAGGCCGATGAGTCGTGCGCGTTGCGCACCAGCCCGACGCGGCAGGTCGTCAGTTCGGGAAATCCTTCCGCCGCTGTGAGCACGCGCATGCCGGGGCGAAGCCCTGATTCCGCCAACACCGACACCGCCAGTCCCGCCAGCACGGCGGCGGCCACGGCACCGGCATTCGAGCTCGAGTAGAGCACGCGGTAGGGCCGCTCGATCGATTCCAGCCGCTCGATCGCCGTGCGCCGCCAGGTGCAGCTCGGCCGCCCCAGCGCCAGCGGCAACGGCTCCTCGAGATGAATGGCGTGGCGGTTCGACGTCACCCACAACAGCCGCTCGCGCCGGAAGGTCTCCGAGGCGCGCTTGTTCTCGCAATTGGTGACGATGGCGAGATCGATCTCGTTGCCGTCGATGCGTTCGAGCAGGTCGACCGACGGCTCGCAGATTACGGTCAGCTCGACGCCCGGATAGGCGCGCGAGAACCGCGCCATGATCTCCGGCAGATAGCGGTCGGCATAATCGTCCGGCACGCCCAGGCGCACGCGACCCGACAGCGCAGCATCGGAAAACGCCGCCACCGTTTCCACGTTGAGCTTGACCAGCCGCCGCGCGTAATCGAGCAGGCGCGAGCCGTCCTCGGTCAGCTTGGAGGCGCGGCCGTCGCGCGCGAAGATCGGCCGCTCGATGCGCTCCTCCAGCCGCTTCATCTGCATCGACACCGCCGACTGGGTCTTGTTCACCACCTCGGCCGCCTTGGTGAAGCTGCCGGTCTCGGCGATGGCGATGAAGGTGCGCAACTGATCGATGTCGAGCAGGGTGGTCATGGGCCTAAGTCCTTGAAAAGCCGGTTGGGGGCCGGCGGGCCATATCACTGATCCTGATGGATCAGATTAAAAACATTCGTTTCACTAATCAATAGGGGTGGCGCTATATGCGCCTCCGAAACACGCCGGAGGATTCGGGTGGGGATTCCGGGTGGTTCCGGTGCTGGGGTTACGGCCATTTGGCGGCCATAACCCGCGAACTGCATGGAGACTGACATGAGCGAAAACATCCCCGTTCTGCCCATCGCCGGCGGCACTTTGGTGCGCGCCTTTCTGGCTGTGCTGGCCTTCGTGACCCGCTGGCTGAAGGCTTTCGCCCGCATCCGCCGCCACCGCCGGGAGGCGGCGGCCCTGGCCGGCCTCGACCACCGCATGCTGGCCGACATCGGCCTCAACCGCGCCGACCTGCGCGATGCCTTCTCGGAGCCGTTCTGGGAAGACCCGACCGTGCTGTTGTGCGAGCGGGCGGGCGGGCGCCGCCGCAACCGGCCGCCATCGCCTATCCGCGAGACGCCGACGGTACTGATGTCGGGGCCCGCCGCCTTGCAGCCCGCGCACCGCCGCGCACTGCCGATGCTCTGAGCCATTCAACGCATAGCGGCCGATCCCTCTCGTCGGTCGCGCGATCCGACACCCGCGACCATCCCCTCTCGCGGCCGGATCCAGCGCCCGCCGGTCCCTCCCGGCGGGCGCATTCTTTTTTAGGAGGTGCCGGCGCTCAGCGCCGATGTGCAATTGCCGGATGCACCAGCGCGCGGCGATCCTTGACCACGCCGATACGCGCGCCCAGCCGCGAGATGGTCGCGATCATCTTGCCGTTGAGCTCGCGGTCGCAATTCATGTGCGTCGGCGCGATGAAGAAGTCGGCCTTGTCCCAATCGTCGGTCCATTTCAGGTGCGGGCCGGCTTCCTCTTCGAACGGCAAACGCTCGCCGCAGACGGCGACCAGGTAATTGCGGCCCGGATCGGTGGCATCGAGAGTAGCGATATAGGTTTCGAGATCGTCCACCGCCTCCGGCATGATGTTCACCCAGTAGTCGGTGACGTAGAGCCGGGCGGCGCCTTCAAGCCCCCCCACCAGCGGATTGTAATAGAGATACTGATAGGGGTGCAGCTGCACCAGGATCACGGCATTCCAGATCAGCACGCCTGCGATCGCCGTCAGCGCACCCGCCGCCAGCGCGCGGGTGCGCGCGGCGAATTCATTCACCAGCCAGTCGAAGCCGATGCCGGCGAGCACGGCGAAGGCCGGCACCACGAACAGGAAATGCCGCAAGCCGGTAAAGGCGGGGCCGCGGTCGATCACCTCGCAGATCACCGGGAAGACCGCGATAAAGACGAGCAGGGCGGTTTCGATGCGTCGGTCGCTGGCGCCGCGCGCCGTGCGCCCCGGCCAGAATACCAGCAGCAGCGCGGTCGCGGCCCCCGCCAGCATCAGCAGCGGCAGCTTGATCAGCAGGTAGATCGGCACGTACAGCCGCGGCACCTTGTCCATCTCGTAGACATGGCCGTTGAGCAGCGTGTGGATCTGATAGTGGAAGTCGCCGAAATCGATCAAGCCGCGTAGTGGATTGAGCGGCGCCAGCGCCGACCACGGCCAGGCCGCGATCATGATCACGTAACCGATGAAAAATGCCGGTGCGAGCGCGATCACTGAATGCGCGAAGACGCTCAGCCGGTCGCGCATCGGTCCGGCGCGCAGCTGCGGTATGCGCATGACCATGGCGAGGCCGGCATAACTAACCATCAACAGGCCGAGCACGCGCATGCCGAGCGCGGCGCCGAGTAGGATACCGAACCACACCACGTCGCGTAGACGTGGCCGCGGCAGATCGCGGGCGGCACGCAGCAGGAAATAGGTCGCGCCCATCATGGCGGCGGCGAACGGGATGTCCTTGGTGTGGTTGAACATCGAGCCGTACCACGGCCCGCAGGCGGCGAGCGCGAAGGCGGCGATGGCCCCGGCGCGTTGGCCCGCCACCAGCCGCGCGGTCGCCCATGCGGCGCCGATGCCGGCAGTGCCGATCAGGGCGCACAGCACGTGGCGCAGGTGGTAAGGGTCGACGAACGGGATGAGGTGCTGGACCAGCACCGCCAGTACGTCGAACAGCCCGCCATAGAGATAGAGATTATCGTAGTGGAACAGCGCCTGGTCGGTGAAGCCGCTGGCGTAATAGGCGACGATCAACTCGCCGTAATGCTGCTGCACCTGCTCGTCGTTGGAGATGGCGTAAGAATCGTAGGTGGCGAAAACCAGCAAGACCAGGACCGCGAGCAACACGGCGGCTGCCAAATCGTAAGCGTCGCAAGCCGCGATGCGCGAACGCAGACGCGCCAACGCGCCCGGCATCGCAGCGGGCATGTGCGTGGTCAAACGCGGCATGAGAATCGGCCGCCACGCGCGCCGAAGAGCGGCGCGTTACGCGACTTCAGATGAGGCCCCGGCAGCAGGTGATCCTCCTACAAAGTGCCGGATTTTGGCGTGGGCCGCGACCGCTGTCACGCGGCATCCGTCCGCTGGGTTAACCTGCCGCCGGCGCGCGAAAACGCGTTTCAGGCCGAGCGAGCGTCCATGCGGTACGGGGGGTCAATTTCGGGCGTGCCCGGCCTGATACTCGCTATGGCGGGCCCGGTGCCGGCTCCTCCGGCGGGCGCATCGATTTTGCGCTCAATGCACCGCGGTGAAGAACCGCGACAGCCGCAAGCCCGATGGCCAAGTCCACAGCGGCCGGCGCGTCATGCCGAGATCCCAGGAACCGACGATCGCGTCCACGCGCCCGACCAGGTTCGTCACCGGCAGCATGCCGACGCCGCCGGCGCCGACCGGCACGCGGCTGTCGGCTGAATTGTCGCGGTTGTCGCCCATGACGAACAGCTGGCCGGGCGGCACCAGCGTCTCCGGCATGTTGTCGAGCGGCTCGCTGGCGGCCAGCTTGAAGATCAGGTGCCGGCGGCCCTCGGGCAGCGTTTCGATGAGGCGGCGCGCACCAATCTGCGAGCCGTCCTCGTTTTCCAGCCGGCCGGTGCCGTCCGGCGCAAGCGCTGCCGGCTCGCCGTTGATCCAGACTTGTCCGCGGCGCATGGCGATGCGGTCGCCGGGCAGGCCGATCACGCGTTTGACCCAGACCTGGCTCGGGTCGCCCGGCCAGCGGAATACCACCACGTCGCCGCGTTTCGGCAGCGCGCCGAGTACGCGCCGGCTGCTCGGCAGGTCGATGAAGGCCGGCAGCGAGGCGGTGCCGTAGCCGTAAGGGTATTTCATCGCCAACAGCTCGTCGCCGATCAGCAGCGTCGGCTCCATCGAGCCCGATGGAACGTAGAACGGCTCGGCGATCGCGGTTTTCGCCGCCAGTACCATCAGCACGATGACGGCGAGGTCGATGATGGACTTGGTCCAGCGGCGCGCGCGCGAGGCGGCGGGCGGCATATCATTGCGCTCCGACGTCGCCATCAGGCAGTGCCCCCGACGGTAATGCGGTCCATGCGCAAGCTCGGCTGGCCGACGCCGACCGGCACGCCCTGGCCGTTCTTGCCGCAGGTGCCGATGCCG
>CAYLMY010000198.1:0-6044 GCA_964384635.1 uncultured Undibacter sp. | reverse complement strand
TCATTTCTTGCGAAGCTTGCTTTGCGGGTTGAGGTTGCCGATGCGGCCGCTCTCGCTGCCGGCCGCCGGGTCGATCACCGCATTAATAAGGGTCGGTTTGCCCGAATCCATCGCGGCGTTCACCGCGCGCTTGAGCTCGTCCGGCGACGTCGCATTCACGCCGACGCCGCCGAAGGCTTCGATCATCTTGTCGTAGCGCGCGCCCTTGACGAACACGGTGGTCGCCGGGTCCGCACCGCCGCCCTGATTGACGTCGGTGCCGCGATAAATGCCGTCGTTGTTGAAGATGACGACGCAGACCGGCAGGTTGTAGCGGCAGATGGTCTCGATCTCCATGCCGGAGAAGCCGAAGGCCGAGTCGCCTTCGACCGCCAGCACCGGCTTGCCGGTCTCGACCGCCGCGGCGATGGCGTAGCCCATGCCGATGCCCATGACGCCCCAGGTGCCGACGTCGAGGCGCTTGCGCGGCTGATACACGTCGATGACGCCGCGGGCGAGATCGAGCGTGTTGGCGCCTTCATTGACCAGGATGGCGTCCGGCCGCTCCTTGACGATCGTGCGCAGGACACCAAGCGCACCGTGATAATCCATCGGCGAGTTGTTGTTCATCAGCCGCGGGGCCATCTTGGCGACGTTGTCTTCGCGCTTCTTGGCTACGGCGCCGATCCAGTCCGCCGGCGCGGCCGGCCACTTGTTTCCCATGCCTTCCAGAAGCGCGGAGACGCAGGAGCCGATATCGCCGACCACCGGCGCCACGATCTCGACGTTCGAGTCCATTTCCTTCGGCTCGATGTCGACCTGGATGAATTTCTTCGGCGCCTCGCCCCAGGCCTTGCCCTTGCCGTGCGACAACAGCCAGTTCAGCCGCGCGCCGATCAGCATGACGATGTCCGACTCTTTCAGCACCGTCGAGCGCGCCGCGCCGGCGCATTGCGGATGCGTGTCGGGCAGGATGCCCTTGGCCATGCTCATCGGCAGGAAGGGAATGCCGGTCTTTTCGACAAAGGAACGGATGGCGTCGTCGGCCTGCGCATAGGCCGCGCCTTTGCCGAGGATGATCAGCGGCTTTTTCGCGCTCTTCAACACATCGAGCGCGCGCTTGACGGCCTCCGGCGCCGGGATTTGCGCCGGCGCGGCGTCGATCACTTTGACCAGCGATTTTTCGCCCTTGGCCGCGTCTATGACCTGACCGAAAAGCTTGGCCGGCAGGTCGAGATAGACGCCGCCTGGACGGCCGGATACGGCCGCGCGGATGGCGCGCGCCACACCGGTGCCGATGTCCTGCGCGTGCAGCACGCGGAAGGCCGCCTTGCAGAGCGGCTTGGCAATGGCGAGCTGGTCCATCTCCTCGTAGTCGCCCTGCTGCAGGTCAACGATCTCGCGCTCTGAAGAGCCGCTGATCTGGATCATCGGAAAGCAGTTGGTGGTGGCGTGGGCGAGCGCGGTCAGGCCGTTGAGAAAACCGGGCGCCGACACGGTCAGGCAGATGCCGGGCTTCTTAGTCAGGAACCCAGCAATCGAGGCGGCATAGCCGGCATTCTGCTCATGCCGGAACGATAGGACGCGGATGCCAGCGGCTTGCGCCATACGGCCGAAGTCCGTGATCGGGATGCCAGGCACACCGTAGATCGTGTTGATGCCGTTGAGCTTGAGCGCAGCGATAACGAGGTGAAAACCATCGGTCAGCTCCTGCTCTGCTTCGGCTGGAGTCGCGTGCTTTTCTTTCACTGCTGCATCAGCCATGGGAATCCTCCCTCAGACTTTCTCTGTCGGACTTCAATCCAGATAGTCGGCGTATTGCGCGACATGGTCGGCGAGGCCGAGCGCATGATCACGCACCAGATCTTCCGCGCGATCGGTCGCGCGGACTTCCAGAGCTTCGATGATGTTGATGTGGTCGCGGATCGATTTGTCCACGCGATCCTTCTCGCCGATGGTCTTGCGCCGGATCATGCGCATGTGGGTGAACAGGTTCTCGGCGAGGTCGATCAGCACCCGGTTGTGGGACAGCCGGATGATGGTCTGGTGGAATTCGATGTTGATGTCGGAATATTCGTCGAGGTGAGCGCGCACCTTGCCGTTCTCGAAAGTGGTGAACATGCGGCGCAGGCCGGCGATCTCTTCATCGCTGGCGGTTTGCGTGATCAGGCGCGCCGCCATGCTTTCCAGCGCCGCCCAGGCGGTGATCATCTCAATCACTTCGGCCTTGCTCTTGCGCACCACGTAGATCCCGCGGCGTGGCACCGAGCGCACGAAGCCTTCGCTCTCGAGCTGCGCCATGGCCTCGCGCACCGGCGTGCGGCTGATACCGAAGTCCTGCGCCAGCTTGCGCTCGTCGAGGCGAATGTCGTCGCGGTTGCGGTAGATGTCCATCGCCACGATGGCGTTCTTCAAAGCGGCGTAAGCCTTGTGTTTGAAGCTGGGCGTGGTGTCGAACGCTTCGAGCACCGGCTGGGAAGCGACCGGGGCTCGGACGGTGGCGGAAGCGGTGCGGCGGGGCCGCGTTGCGACGCGGCGGGAGGTACGGTCGCGGTTACTCATGACTGGTATACAATATGCCAGACGGCCCCGCGCGCGCAACCCCGGTGCCTCTGACCGGCAGATCTCCGCATGGCTCAAGAAACGGCGCCGCCCGCGGCTCGTTCGGCGGTCGGGCCATGGAATCATCCAGTGCCTAAGCGCGACCAGCGATGGGCGCCGCCGCTGTCATTCCGCCGGCTTCAGCCCGCCGCCGCGCAGACGCGTCATGAGCATGCCGAACCCCATGGAGATCAACGGCCAGAACAGCATGATCATGCTGAGCGCGGTGATGGAGCCGACCAGTCCATTCGACCAGAACACCGACAGGTCGCCTTGCGAGCCGATCATCGACTGGCGGAACGAGCTCTCGGCGCGGCCACCCAGCACGATCGCCAGCACCATCGGCGCCAGCGGATAGTCGAGCTTCTTGAACAGGTAGCCGATGCCGCCGAACATCACCATGAAGATCAGGTCGGCGGGCGCGTTCGACAGCGTGTAGGAGCCGATGGCGCAGACCACGATGATGATGGGCGCGATGATCGAGAACGGAATGCGCATGATGCTCGCCCACAGCGGCACCGTCGACAGCACGATCGCCAGACCTACGAGGTTGCCGAGATAGATCGACGCGATCAGGCCCCAGACAAAGTCCGGCTGTTCGACAAACAGTAGCGGGCCCGGCTGCAGGCCCCAGATCAGCAGCCCGCCGAGCAGCACCGCGGCGGTGGGCGAACCGGGAATGCCGAGGGTGAGCATCGGCAGCAGCGCTGAGGTGCCGGCGGCATGCGCCGCGGTTTCCGGAGCCACCACGCCTTCCAGTTCGCCGGTGCCGAATTTCGGACCGTTGCGCGAGAAGCGCTTGGCCAAGCCGTAGCTCATGAACGAAGCCGGCGTGGCGCCGCCCGGCGTGACGCCGAGCCAAATGCCGACCGCGGTGCCGCGAATGATGGTGACCCAGAATTTCGGCAGCTTCTTCCAAGTCTGCCACACGACGAACGGATTGATCTTGGCGCTGCGGCCCTCGAACTGCAGCCCTTTCTCGATCGTCACCAGGATCTCGCCGATACCGAACAGGCCGATGACCGCGATCAGGAAGTGGAAGCCGGTCAGCAGCGTTTCGGTGCCGAAAGTCAGCCGCAAGCCGCCGGTGATTTCGTCGGTGCCGACGGAGGCAAACGCGAAACCGAGCATCATGCTGGAGATGACCTTGAAAGGCGACTGCCGGCCCATGCCGACGAAGCTGCAGAACGTCAGCAGGTAAACCGAGAAGTATTCGGGCGGCCCGAAATCGAGCGCGAAATTGGCGACAATCGGCGCCAGGAACGTCAGCATGATCGTCGCGAATAAGGCGCCGATGAAGGACGAGGAGAGCGAGGCAGTAAGTGCTTCGCCGGCGCGGCCCTGCTTTGCCAGCGGATGGCCGTCGAATGTGGTCGCCACCGACCATGGTTCGCCGGGGATGTTGAACAGGATAGCGCTGATGCAGCCGCCGAACAGCGCGCCCCAATAGATCGCCGCCAGCATGATGATGGCGGTGGTGGGCGACATCGAGAAGGTCAGCGGGAGCAGAATGGCGATGCCGTTGGCGCCGCCGACGCCGGGCAGAAAACCGAGCAGAACACCGAACAGGATGCCGACCACCATGTAAGCGAGGTTCACGGGCGTCAGCAGTACTTCGAAGCCGTGCATCAACGAAAAGAACGCGTCCAACAAGGCCTCCCGTCACCTGGTGTTTTGAACACCGTTATTGTTTTTTGTTGCACTCATTATGATTGCTGGCGTCCTATGGCGGCCGGCCTCAATAGCCAAGCCACGCCTCGAACGGCCCCTTCGGCAGTGGCACTAGAAACCAAACTTCGAATATGGCGAACAGCACGACCGGGACGGCGAGAGCCACCGCTAAGGTCTTGTAGACCGGATAGCGGCCGTGCCACATCATGAAGAAGCCGATGAACAGGGTCGTCGCGATGTAGATTCCGATGTAGATCGACAGGACGACGAAGATGGTCATCGGAATCAGGACCTGCAGCACCATCACCAGTTCGCCGCGCGCAATGAAACTGCCTTCCCCGTCGGGGCGGCGCGACAAAAGGTGCTGCAACAAGGTGGCGCCACTGGTAACGAACATGATCAGCGCGACATAGAACGGGAAATAGCCGGAATCCGGCCCCACGTCCTTCGCCCAGCCGGCGCCGAGCCGGTAGCTGGCGATCATCACCACCGACGCGACCGCCATCAGCGCCAGGGAGACCGCCAGATTCACGGTGCGGTTGGAAACGACGCCGCCTGACGGATCTTCGTTGCTGGAACCTTCGGCCATTGCACGAAACTCACGACTCTCCAGACAGCCCAATTCCTTGCGGACGGCGTACATAGCCGGAGGCGGGCCGTCAAACAAGCGAATTGCGGGAGCGCCGGTTCAACGGCGCCCCCGCAACAGCATGGGACTTAGGTGCCTTTATGCATGAAGCCGGCTTTTTCCATCAGCTGATGATGGACGGCCGCGGCATTCGTCAGCCACTTGTGGAATTCATCGCCGGTCATGAAGCTCTGATTGAAGGCGCCTTTTTCCATGAACGCCTTCCACTCCGGCGTCGCCCGTACCTTCGTGAGCAAGTCCACATAGTAGGCAACGACGTCCTTCGACACGCCCGGCGTCGTCATGATGCCGCGCAACATCGTGTATTCGATATCGAGACCCTTGGAATTGCAGGTCGGGATGTCGCCCCACGCCATGTCTTTGGTGACTTTGGCCTTGTATGGCATGGGCTTGCTGTCGAACACGCAGAGCGGCCGCGTGCTGCCGGCGCGCCAGTGCGCCACCTGCTCGATCGGATTGTTGACGGTCGAGTCGATGTGGCCGCCGACGAGCTGGGTCGCGACCGTGCCGCCGCCTTTGTAAGGCACGTACGTGAACTTATCGCCAGTCTTCTGCTCGATGGCGGCGGTGATGATCTGGTCTTCCTGCTTGGAGCCGGTGCCGCCCATCTTCATCTTGCCGCCGGCTTTCTTGACCGCGGCCATATATTCGTCCGGCGTCTTATAGGGTGTCTTCGAATTCACCCAGAACACGAACTCGTCGAGCGCCATCATGGCGATCGGAGTGTAATCTTTCCAACTGAACGGCGAGCCGGTCGCGAGCGGCGTCGTGAACAGGTTGGACAGGGTAATGATGATTTTATGCGGATCGTTCTTGTGGTTCTTGATGTAGAGGAAGCCCTCGGCGCCAGAGCCGCCCTTCTTGCTGATGACGACCATCGAGGTATCCATCAGCTTGTGTTTCTGGATGATGCCTTGGATCAGTTGCGCCATCTGGCCGGCGCCGCCGCCGATGCCGGCCGGAACGATGAATTCCACCGTCCGGGACGGTTTCCACGCGGCTTGCGCCGACATGGACGAAAGCGCGAAAGCGCCGCCGAGGCAGACAGCGGTGCCCAACTTCAGGATGGTACTGGTGGCTCGCATTAGGACTCCTCCCTTGGATGGTTCTTATTCGTTCGAACGACCGATTTCATTGTCGGCAC
>CAYLMY010000197.1:0-6085 GCA_964384635.1 uncultured Undibacter sp. | reverse complement strand
GAAACAATCTTAGTGAACCACCAAATCACTGGTACTGAAAAAGGGGGCTAGACACTTCGAGACGCACGCTTACGCGTGCTCCTCAGCATGAGGCCGATAGACGCGAGGCGTGGATGGCCGGGACAAGCCCGGCCATGACAGCGCGCGCGACACCCATCCCGTTCGTCCCCGCGAAAGCGGGGACCCAGCGCTGGATTCCCGCTTGCGCGGGAATGAGCGGTTGGGTGGCTGCGACTTCCCATCGCCTTCCGCCGACTCGTGGCGCATGCCATCCTGCCGCCGCAACGCAAACGAGGTCCCGCATGATCGCGCGCCTGCTGACCGCCCTGCTGCTCACGCTTCTGCTCGCCGCGCCGGTGCGGGCGGCGCGCTGCGGCGGCAACTTCAACGCCTTCCTCGCCGAGATGGCGCGCGAGGCGCAGTCAGCCGGCATCTCGCGTGCCGTCATCGCGCAGGCCTTTGCCGGTCTCACCCCCGATCAAGCGGTGCTGCGCTTCGACCGCCGCCAGGCCCACGCTTTCCGCCGCGAGGGCAATTTCGAAAAATTCATCAAGACGCGCGTCGGCGCGGCCCGCGTCAAGCGCGCGGCGCGCCTGATGCAGCGCAACGCCGCCTTGCTCGCCCGCGTCGAGCGGCAGTTCGGCGTGCCGAAGGAATTGCTGATGGCGATCTGGACCATGGAAAGCGACAACGGCTCCGGCGACATGGGCAAGCGTCCGGTCATCCGCACGCAGGCGACGCTGGCCTGGGACTGCCGCCGCACCGAACTGTTCCAGCGCGAACTCATCGCCGCGCTGAAAATCCTCCAGCGCGGCGACCTGCCGCAGAGCGACCTGATCGGCGCCTTTGCCGGCGAGATCGGGCAGACCCAGTTCTTGCCGTCGAGCTACATCAAGTACGGGATCGATTTCGACGGCGACGGCCACGTGAACTTGCGGCACTCGGTGCCGGACGTGCTCGCCTCCACCGCCAATCTGTTGAAGGTCAACGGCTGGCGCGCCGGGGCGCCCTACGCCATGGGCACGGAAAATTTCCAGGTGATGCGCGAGTGGAACCGCTCGGAGATTTATCGCCGCGCGCTGGTGCTGTTTTCCGAGCGGCTTGGCGGTAGGCCGTGAAGCGTCCGCTAACCCACCTTCATGATCTTCTTCGGCTTGGCGCCGACGCGCGCGATGGACTTGATCTTGAGCGGGGCGCGGCCGGATTTGGCCGCAATTTCACGGTCCTGCTCGATGATGAAGCCGCGCGCGGGTTCGTCCTTCGTGAGCCCGCCCAGGAGCTCGGCCGGCACGCGCCGGTTGGAGCGCTGCGAGCCGTCCTCGTAGACGACGTCGAAGAACACGAATTCGCCTTTGGGGTTGGTTCCCGGTTTTTTCGCCATGATTCTGATCCTGCGCGCGAACCTATAGGAAAAAGAAAAACCCCGCGCAAGCGCGGGGTTCCTCCAGCCGTGCAGACGTCAGACCGTCTCGAGATTGGTGGCGGCGGACTTGCCGCTGCGCCCATCGGCTTCGACGTCGAACGAAAGCTTCTGGCCCTCGTTGAGGTTGCTCATGCCGGCGCGCTCGACCGCCGAGATGTGAACGAACACATCCGGGCCGCCGCCGTCCTGCACGATAAAGCCAAAGCCTTTTTGGGAATTGAAGAACTTAACGGTACCTGTGGCCAAAGTGGCCTCCTTTTGAAAACGCAACGTGTGCGTCTATGCCCCATGCGAACCATTCGCATGGGCCTCATATCCGGATTTTTGCGAGTTCTTGGGAAAGGGCCCGTAGGCCGAGACGGCAAGGTCAAGCTCAATCGGAAGGCTGTTATATAGGCATGCGCCGCGCTTTGCGCAACCGGGCCGCGAGCGGCCGCGCCCGGTCGCCGCGCTCGCCGCTGTCGCGTTCCCGGCCCAGCGCCATGATGGCCGTGCCCATGGCCACGCTGCCGAACGTCACCGTGAGCCCGAACAGCAGCAGGCCGAGCGCGACCGCGCCCATGCGGTCGGCGAAAATCAGCGCACGCAGGTTGCCCGGGTTGAGCGCCATGAGCCCGCCCAGCATCAACAGCGCCGCGGCCACGCCAGCGGCGCAATTGACGACGAGCAGCCGGATCAGCGGCTGGCGCGCGAGGGCCTCAAGCCTCATTCCTCGCCCTCGATGATGCGGATGTCGCGCACGGCGCCGTCGCCCAGCGCCTTGAGCGCCGCCTGATAGCCGGGCGAATCGTGCGCGGCGATGGCCTTCTCCAGGCTAGGGAACTCGGAGATCACGATGCGCTCCTTCAGGCCGGCCTCGTGGGTCACCTGCGGCAGGCCCTTACAGAGATAGCGGGCGCCGAAGGGAATCGTCGCCTTCGGCGCCAGCTCGGCATAGGCCTTGAGCTTGGCGGGGTCCTTGATCTCGCGATAGGCGGAAATCCAGTAGGCCTTGGGCATGGGGGCTCCGTTGGGTGGGCGGCATTGTTCGCGTTCGGCGCCGATCCTATCGCCGTCAGTTTATCGAGCAACCGCTATCATGCCCGGGCTTGATCCGGGCATCGATGATGAATCGAAACGGCGGTTCAAAAGCCCGCCACTTTCGTTTGCCTTGCGCAGAATCAGTTTGCGCTTGGCCAATGTTGGCTGCTTCCTCTTGTATTTGCGATGGGTTGACGCAGATCAAGGTGGAATATGGCCGGAAATGCTCCATTGCTCGGGGCACGGCCAGACACTGTTCATCTGAGGTGACCCATGAGCGAAGTTGCACCCCACACCATCGTCGACTCGCGCGGCTCGTCTTGCCCGGGACCGATCCTCGATCTGGCCTTGGCCTATCGGCGCTCGAAGGTCGGTGACGTGATCGAGCTTTGGGCCACCGATCCGGGCGTCAAGTCCGACGTGCGCGCCTGGGCCGAAAAAACCAAGAACGAGATCGTGTCGATCGAGGACCAGAAAGACAAGATCGTCTCGGTGCTCAAGATCGTGCGAAGGTGAAGCCATGCCGCGCGTTCTCATCATCGGGGGCGGCACCGGCGGCACGATGCTGGCCAACAAGCTCGGGCGCCACAAGTTCGACGTCACCCTTTTGAGCGCGTCGCCCGAACACATGTTTCAGCCGGCTTTGTTGTACGTGGCCTTCACCAATGCGAGCGCTAACATCGTGCGTGACGAGCGCAATCTGCTGTCCCGGCATGTGCGGTTTGTGCAGGACAGAGTGACGCTGGTCAATCTGCGCGATCGCGTGGTCGAGACCGAGTCCGGCACCCGCTATGAGTACGATTCCGTGGTGCTCGCAACCGGTGCGGACACGGACACAAGCCAGATCCCCGGCCTGCCAGAGGTCAATGCCCAGTTCGGCGACTATCACAGCACGATCGCGCAGGCCAAGAAGGTGTGGGCGTCGCTGGATGCGTTTAAGGGCGGGACGCTCGCGCTGGGACAAGCTTCGCCGATCTGCGTGTGCCCGCCTTCACCGATCGAGGGTATCTTGCTGGCCGACAGGCTCTTGCGCAAAAAAGGCTTGCGCGGGAAGAGCCGCCTGATCTTTTTCACGCCCTATCCGCGGCCGTATCCGGCGGAGCCGATGAGCGAAATAATCGAGCCCATCGTGAAGGAGCGCGGCATCGAAATCATGACCTTCTTCGATGTCGACCGCATCGATCCAGCCAAGCGGACGATCACGTCGATCGAAGGCGACACGATCGAGTATGACCTACCCATCGTCATCCCGCCGTTCGTCGGCGCCAACATCGCTTTTGAACCGGCGAGTGTCCTCGATCCGGATCGCTTCATCATCACCGACAAGGAAACGCTGCACGTCAAGGGCTTCGATACGGCCTATGCGATCGGCGACGGGGCGAACCTCCCGACATCGAAGGCCGGCGTGGGCGCGCATCTCGAGGCCGAGGTCGTCGGCAAGCAATTAGCCGGCGTGGCGGCGACCTTCGATGGCCGCACCCACTGTCCGGTCGATCTCGGTGACGGCCGCGGCACCTTTGTCATCGGCTCGTACGCCGCCCCGGTCGTGAAGAAACGCCCGAGCCGGCTCAATCATCTGATGAAAATCATGTTTGGCCGGTTCTATTGGATCACCCTGAGTGGCCTGCTGGATCCGATGCTCGACATATTTTTCATGCTGACCAAGCCGCGCCCGCGGGCTGCGCCGCGCCATCCCGAAGTCCAGCAGACCTAGCGGCGCCGCCCGCCGGCACGCGCTTTCCCGCGGCTACTTGATGTCCTTCTCCCCAACGACAGGACATTGCGGGTTGTTGGGCAACTGGCCGACATTGATCAACTGAACGCGCCGGTTCTCCGCCGCCTTGGGCTTGCGCCGGTTGAGCAGCTGCTCCTCCCCCAGCCCCAGCGTGTCGACCCGCAGCTTGCCGATTCCGAACGGATTGATGAGCGCCTGACGGATGGATTCGGCGCGACGGTCGCTGAGCTTGAGATTGTACTCGCGGCGGCCGGTGGCGTCGGTGTTGCCGACGATCAGGAAGCAATAGCCGTACAGCATGGGGTGATACAACGCGTCGGCCATCAGCCCGATCGAGCGATACGACCTCGGGCTGATGCGCGCCGAATCGAAGTCGAAATAAATAGCGATGGTCAGCTGCGGCAGCTTGTCGAGCTGCTCGAACAGAGGCGGCCTGGTGAAGGGATCGGCGCGCGCGGGATCGTGCGCCGCCTGGGCGGCGATCTGGCGCATGCGCGCAACGTCTAGCCCGACATAGGTGTTCCCAGTGGCGACAAGACTGCTGAGAATGTCGCGCGAGCGCAGGTGGATCTGAACCCCGAGCGGACCCGGGTCCAGGTTGGCCTCATATCCGGAATCGATCAGCGCCTGCCGGCAGGCCGGGCGCAAAGAATTGCGCGCCTGATACATGCAGCCCAGAATCTGGGCGTCGCCCGGCTGAATGCCGCCGCAAAACCTCAGCCTGTCCAATTCGCAAACGTGCCTGACGGAGGCGCGCGCGGCGGCTCTTTTCCGCAACAGCGCGCCCACCTCGTTTGATGTCGCCTTGCAGTCGAGCGAGACGCTGCTCTGATGACGCTCCAGGCACTCGGCAACCTGCCCGCCGCCAAGATTGGCTTTCCGGCAAAACCGGTTGATATCCTTGCCGCAGGCCACCGCGAGTTTGCCGAGAGATTCCGCGTAACCGATGGTTGCGGCAGTCGATGGCGCCGTGGACGCAGACAGAAGCACTGCTGCGAGCGCAAAAAACGCAAACTTTGGTCTCCTCATTTTCCTACTCCGTCGCACATGATTACTTTTCGTAGTTTTGGACAGTTGCCAATGAACTTGGCCGGGATCCTTCGATAGACGGCCGAACGGCCGTGGATAGTAGATGTTTTCCGATCTGGTTGGAACCGGCTGCGCCCATGACCAGCCAGCGTCGGGTCAAGCAGGCGAATGACGGTCGAGCCTCCGAATCGGCTGTGCTTCTGGGCATTCGGACGCAGGTCTTGCTTCACTTTTCTGGCAAAACACGCGCGCGCTGTCGTGCGGGACGGCCGGGGGAGGGGTGACTCCGAGTTTGCCGCACGCTCGTTCTCCTCTAGCATCCGCGCATACGAATAAAGGGAGGCCGCCCATGAAACTGCCCAGCCGCATGCTCGACATCTCGATCGCGCTCGACAACGAGACGGTGCTCGATCCGCCCTTCATGCGGCCGAAGATCGACTACGTGACCGGCAAGCAGAACGCCGGGGTCCTGACCTCCGTCTTTCCCGGCCTGAAGACGGAAGACCTGCCGGACGGCGAAGCCTGGGCGATCGAGAACGTCACGCTCGCCACCCACAACGGCACCCACATGGACGCGCCCTATCACTTCCAGTCCAAGGACATTCACGGCAACCGCATGATCACCATCGACGAGGTGCCGCTCGACTGGTTCTTCCGCCCCGGCGTCAAGCTCGATTTCCGCAAGCTGCCCGACGGCCATGTGGTGAGCGCGGCCGAGGTGGAGGCCGAGCTCAAGCGCATCGGCCACGCGCTGCAGCCGTTCGACATCGTGCTGGTCAATACGCGGGCCAGCGAATGCATCGGCAGCGAGGAATACCTCACCGCCGGCATCGGCATGGGCCGCGAGGCCACGCTCTATCTCACCTCGCGCGGCGTGC
>CAYLMY010000196.1:0-6305 GCA_964384635.1 uncultured Undibacter sp. | reverse complement strand
TGGCGCGCGACCAAGTGGAGAACGGCGCGCAGGTGATCGACGTCAACATGGACGAAGGCCTGCTCGACTCGGAAGCGGCGATGGTGACCTTCCTCAATTTGATCGCCGCCGAGCCCGACATCTCGCGCGTACCGGTGATGGTCGATTCATCGAAATTCTTCGTGATCGAAGCTGGCCTCAAATGCTTGCAAGGCAAGCCGGTGGTGAACTCGATCTCGCTCAAGGAGGGCGAGGCGGCGTTCCTCGATCACGCCCGCATCGTGCGCTGGCACGGCGCCGCAGTGGTGGTGATGGCCTTCGACGAGAAGGGCCAGGCCGACACGCTCGAGCGCAAGACCGCGATCTGCCGGCGCGCCTACGACATCCTGGTCAACAAGGTCGGCTTCCCGCCCGAGGACATCATCTTCGATCCCAACATCTTCGCCATCGCCACCGGCATGGACGAGCACAACAATTACGGCGTCGATTTCATCGAGGCGACGCGTTGGATCAGAAAGAACCTGCCGCACGTGCATGTCTCGGGCGGCGTCTCCAACCTGTCGTTCTCCTTCCGCGGCAACGAGCGCGTGCGCGAGGCCATGCATTCGGTGTTCCTGTATCATGCCATCAAGGCCGGCATGGATATGGGCATCGTCAATGCCGGGCAGTTGGCGGTCTATGACAACCTCGATCCCGAATTGCGCGAAGCGTGCGAGGACGTGGTGCTCAACCGCCGGCCCGACGCGTCCGAGCGGCTGCTGGCGCTGGCGGACAAATTCCGCGGCAAGGGGCAGGCGGCCAAGGAAGTCGATCTTGCCTGGCGCGAGCGGCCAGTCGAAAAGCGGCTGGCGCATGCATTGGTACACGGCATAACGGAATTCGTGGAAGCCGACGTCGAGGAAGCGCGTAAAGCCGCCAAGCGTCCGCTCGAAGTGATCGAAGGCCCGCTGATGGACGGCATGAATATCGTCGGCGACCTGTTCGGCTCCGGCAAAATGTTCCTGCCGCAGGTGGTCAAGTCGGCCCGCGTCATGAAGCAGGCGGTCGCGTACCTCATGCCCTACATGGAGCACGAGAAGGACGGCCGCGCCCACAATGCGTCGAACGGCAAGATCGTGATGGCGACGGTGAAGGGCGACGTGCACGACATCGGCAAGAACATCGTCGGCGTCGTGCTCCAGTGCAACAACTACGAGGTGATCGATCTCGGCGTCATGGTGCCGGCCGCCAAGATCCTGGAGACCGCCAAGGCCGAGGGTGCCGACATCATCGGGCTATCGGGGCTGATCACGCCCTCGCTCGACGAGATGTGCCTCGTGGCGGCGGAGATGGAGCGGCAGGGCTTCGAATTACCGCTGCTGATCGGCGGCGCCACCACCAGCCGCGTGCACACGGCGGTGAAGATCCACCCCAACTACCGGCGCGGCCAGGCGGTCTACGTCACCGACGCCAGCCGCGCGGTCGGCGTGGCGCAGGCGCTGATGTCGGGCGAAGCCAAGCCTGCCTACGTCGCCGAGCTGCGCGGCGAATACGCCAAGATCGCCGCCGCGCACGCGCGCGCGCAGGAAGACAAGGCGCGGCTACCGCTTCCGGCTGCGCGCGGCAATGCCTTGAAGCTCGACTGGAGTGCCTACGCGCCGCCGCAACCGTCATTCCTCGGCAACAAGGTGCTGGCTGATTATCCGATCGCCGAGCTGATAGACTTCATCGACTGGACGCCGTTCTTCACCACCTGGGAACTTAAAGGAAAATTCCCCGCCATCCTCGACGACGCCAAGTTCGGCCGCGTGGCGCGCTCGCTGTTCGAGGACGCGCGCGCCATGCTCGACAAGATCGTGGCCGAACGCTGGTTCAAGGCCAGCGCCGCCTTCGGCTTCTGGCCGGCGCAGGCGCAAGGCGACGATATTTTCGTTTATGCCGACGAGGCGCGCGACAAGCCGATCGCGACCCTGCATGCGCTGCGCCAGCAGCTTTCCAAGCGCGAGGGTCGCAACAATGTCGCGCTATCCGACTTCGTGGCGCCGCGCGACAGTGGCCTGCCCGATTATATCGGCGCCTTCACCGTCACAGCCGGCATCGGCGCGGACGAGATCGCCGATCGCTTCAAGCGCGCCAACGACGATTATTCCGCCATCCTGGCCAAGGCGCTGGCCGACCGGCTGGCGGAAGCTTTTGCCGAAAGATTGCACCAGCGCGTGCGCAAGGAATTCTGGGGCTATGCCGCCGACGAGACGCTCGACAATGCCGCGCTGATCGCCGAGCGGTATCGCGGCATACGGCCGGCGCCCGGCTATCCGGCGCAGCCCGACCATACCGAGAAGGGCACGCTATTCCGTCTGCTCGATGCCGAACGCACCGGCGTGAAGCTGACCGAAAGCTTCGCCATGCAGCCGGGCGCGGCGGTGTGCGGGCTCTATTTCAGCCATCCGCAGAGCGCCTATTTCGGCGTCGGCAAGATCGAGCGCGACCAGGTCGAGGATTACGCCAAGCGCAAGGGCTGGAGCGTGGCGGAGGCTGAACGCTGGTTGTCGCCGATCCTCAACTACAGTTACAATTCAGCGGCGCGCACAGCGGCGGCGTGACGATTTAGTCCGGGATCGAATCTGCTGTCGCGACAATTGTGGCGAAGCGGTCGGCGAGCGCGGCAAGCGCGTTGCGCTGGACCTCCGTGGCCGGCACTGCATTTCCTGTCAATGGATCGGGAAGGTCGCGCGTCGCCGTTGCGGCTGCGACGACGGTGGATTTGAATCCATGGTCGAGCGCCGCGCGCGCCGTCGCTTCGACGCACATATGCGTCATGAAGCCGGTCAGGATGAGCTGCTTGCGACCGAGACCATCCAGCGTCGCCTGCAACGTGGTGCCGGCAAACGCATTGGGCAGGCTTTTTTCGATGACGGCTTCCGCGCCGGAAGGGGCCGCCGCGTCCGCAATGTCAAATCCCGGGGTGTCCGGTCCGAACGCCCCGCCGGGACGCCCGCGATGCTTGATATGAATGATCGGAGTGCCCGCCTTGCGCGCGCGCGCCAGCAAGCTGCCGATTTCCTTGAGCGCCGGTTCCATGCCGCTCAGTGGTAGTTTGCCATCGACATATTCGCGCTGGGCGTCGATGACGATCAAGACGGCATCGGTCAGATGCGTTGTACTGGCAGGCGCGCCAACGAGTTCGAGCAGGGTTTTTGGCCGCATGGTTGTCTCGCTTTGAAAAGCGAAACACCGGAGAGGATCGCTCTCCGGTGTCGTATCGCTTCACCGGTCTTACCCGGCTTTATTGGTTTGGCGTCGTCGTCGGCCGCTTGAACTCAGAATGCCCCCAGCAAAATCGCGCCAACGAAAACGAACACGGCGCACACCGCTAGCACATTCAGTCTCAAGGCAAGGTCCACGGTCGGTGCCTCCCTTGTTGATGTGGTTTCAAGCTAGCATAGAACGCGAAACCCCCTAAACGGTTGCATGCCGGCAGCACGAATTTTGTGCAAAATGTCATGCGCTATCGGAATGGTGACATCAAACGATTGATCTACCGAAGCAAAAAAGCACCGATTGGGAGAACTGACGGTGCAAAAGCCCGCCGGCCACTATTTTGGGGGCAAAATCATCGCGAATGGTCGTCCAATCAGCGGTGTCGCAATGTCGCGCCGGTGCAACGGTTGCAAAAATGCATGTGAACACAATTGCAAAAAACTGCATATGAAGGCGTGCCAGCGCTTCGCCCGGGTGTCTGCTGCGCGTCCGGGACAAAAGCGTTCGACCACACCGCGCATCGGGCGGCAAGGAATCCTTATCCTTAACGAATTCGTGGGTCCGCAGCGTTGAAGCCTCGTTAAAGAAACTGCTCGCATTTTTGCGGGCATGACGCGTGGATGGGGTTTCGCCATTGCCGGAGGCGTGGTTCTGCTGGCGCTTGCCGGCTGCGGGCGCGGTTTTTTCATGGACGGCGAGCGCGCGGCCTGGCGGCATGACGCAGAGGTGGCGTGCCTGAAATCGAGCGCGGTCAAGATCGGCGTCGAACGCATCGATCCGATCGAGGGGCCGGGCATGTGCGGCATGGATTTCCCGCTCAAGGTGACGGCACTGGGCGAGGACAACGCTACTGGTGCGATGAGTTACGCCGGCGAGTTGCGGCCGCCGGCCGCAATCCCCAATGCTTCTTCGGACATGCCGCGCTGGCCGGCGAGCGAGCTGCGCTACGCGCCGCCGCAACGGATCGCGCCGGTCCAAGTCGCGCCGATGCGAAACGCCCCGGTGTACACGGATCCGGTGAAGGGCGAGACCATGCGCTGGGTGCCCGGTCCGCAGGGCATCATTCGCTCGCAATCCGGTGCGCCGGCCGGCCAACCGATGTCGATCAGCCCGCCCGAGACGGCGCAACCCATGCCGCAGCGCGCCGCGCCCATGCGTGCGGCGCCACTGCCGCCGCCGAGCACTTACCAAAGCAATTATCCGAGAGCCGCCGCGCGGCCCGACGATATTCCCGACGACGCCATCATTCCGCCGGGCGGCAGCGCCGCGGTGCCGGCGCAGCGTCCACAGCGTTATCCGGCAAAGCGTCCGCAGAGTTACAATGCGCCGGTCTATCAGCCGCCGCGGCTCGGGCCGACGCGCGCGCCTATTAATCCTGCCGCCGTTCCAGCCGCCCAATTGACGCCGACGGCGAAGCTCGCCTGTCCGATCGTCTCCGCGCTTGACCGCTGGGTGAGCGAAGGCGTGCAGCCGGCAGCGCTGCGTTGGTTCCGCTCGCCGGTGGTCGAGATCAAGCAGATTTCGGCTTATTCCTGCCGCAGCATGAACGGCGCCGGCGGTCACGGCATTTCCGAGCATGCCTTCGGCAATGCGCTCGACATCGCCGGTTTCACGCTCGCTGACGGCCGCAAGATCACCGTCAAGGACGGCTGGCACGGCTCGCCGGAAGAGCAGGGCTTTTTGCACGACGTGCAGCTTTACGCCTGCGAGACTTTCGTCACGGTGCTGGCGCCCGGCTACAACGCCGCCCACTACAACCACATCCACGTCGATCTGATGCGGCGCGAGCCCGGCTACCGTCCCTGCCGGCCCGAGGCGGTTAAGGGCGAGATCGTCGCGGCGCGGGTGCGCGCGCATTATGCCAGCCAGCATCGCGGGCCGGCCTATACCGGCTCGATCGGCGCCTCAGCCGGCCACATCCTGACTGCCGTCCCCGGTGCGGACGGGTATGTCGCGGATGACAACGGCGATGTGACCGGCTCAATTGCGGCGCCACACGGTGATTTCGGCGCCACCGCTGCCCGCAAGCCGTCAGCGCCGGCCGGCCAAAACACTCTTGGATCCGAAAGATACGAGCACGAGGTCTATTAGCGGCCGGCTGAAGATCAGCTTGATCGTCAGCCGCCGCAGCCAGGGCCAGGAGCTCGGCTTGGGTACGAACAAGGGAGCGGAGCGCGCCGCGCCTTTCTGTTTCTTGTCGACGGACGGCTTCAGCGCATTCTGGTAGGCGGCAAAGGCGGCCGCGTGATCGGCCTGACGCGCGAGCTCCTGCGCCAGCACGTAGCTGCCCGCCATCGCCATATGCGAGCCTTGGCCGGCGAGCAGCGTGAGGCAACCGCAGGCATCGCCGATCAGTGCGACGCGCCCGCGATGCCATTGCGGCATGACGATCTGCGTCACGCTGTCGAAGAAGACCGACGCGTCTTCCGGGCAGGCGGCGAGTGCGTCCTGCGTGATCCAGCCGGCACCGCGGAAACGCTCGCGCAGGAAGGCGAGGCGTTCGCCGTGCGGCAGGTGCCCGATTTCGCCGTGGCGGATCACGAACGTGGCGTCGAGCCAGTTCTCGTCGAGCGGATAGACCATGCTCAGCCGGTCGGGCTCCTCGTAGATCGTGGCCGCGCGGTTTACCGGCAAGCCGTTGCGAGCGATGTGAAAGGCCGCGACATAAAAACCGAGGAAACGCGCGAGTGGCCGCTCCTCGCCGAAAGTGAGCTCGCGCACGCGTGAATGCACGCCGTCGGCGCCGACCACCAGCGCGAAATCTTCTTCGGACCCGTCTTCAAAGCACGCGTGCACGGCATCACCGCGGTCTGTGAGGGCGGCGAGCGCGCAGCCGTAGTGTGGCACAACGCCCACCTCGCGCGCGCGCGCGGCCAGGATGCGCTCGAGATCCTGCCGCCGCAGATAGACATATTTTTCGTCGAGCGCGTGGCGCATGCGCTCGATCGGCATGTGCATGTAGACTTGGCCCTGCTCGTCCACAAATTCCAGGGCGTCGATCGGGTAGCGCACGGCGCGCAAGCGCGGCAGCAGGCCCATGCGCTCGGCCACGTCCCAGCCGGTGCCGAAGAAATCCATCATGTAGC
>CAYLMY010000195.1:1200-6316 GCA_964384635.1 uncultured Undibacter sp. | reverse complement strand
TTCGCCTCGACCGAGGAAGGCAACGTGCTGGCCGAGGACGAGCAATGGGCCAAGTTGCGCATGGTGGTAGAGCTGGCCGAGGAGGTGTGGGGCCGATAGCGCCGCTACGGCCCCAAACTGCCGACAAGTATCGTCTCGTCGTTGCCGTCGACAGGCCCGGTCGTCCAATAGGTCCCGGGCAGCAGCGTCACGCGGACGTCGTGGAGCAGTCCAAGCTCGAGGGTCGGATCGAAATACTGCATCGACCGCAGGTTCAGATCGATGACGCGGCCAGGCGCCAACGGTCCGACGTCGTTGACTTTGACAATGGCGCGCTTGTTGGCGGTTTCAACCAGCGCAAAAACTGGTTTGTAGTTGGTGCCGAAACGCACGCCTTCAAAACGCGTCCGCAGATCAATACGGATTGCCGCGGTCCAGGCCGTTTCGTCGTACAGTTCGCCGGACGCGGTTTCCAGGTTGGCAGAAACTTCTTTGTCCAAACCGATGGGATCGTACATCGACGCGATACCGACGATCATCGTGGGCGCCAGGCCGTCGTTATCGACGATCTGCGCCGGGACGGTCGTCGACGGCGCCAGCGAAGGCAGCGACATTAGCGTCGTGAGAAGGATGGGCTTCGGCGGCAAGACGTCTAGGCGCAGATCTGGAACGCTGCCGGTGACGTCGCGAAGCGTTCGCGACTGGGCGCAAACGTTCAAGATCGGCAGCGCAGGCGGATCGTCCAAACGGCTCGCGAATTTTTGTGCCGGCGAACAATGCGCGACCGCGAGCACACTGGTGAAATGTGCCGGAGAACAATCGGGCCTGAGAGAAATTGCCGACGCGTTCGAATGGGCGCGGGCATCGCCGATCCCACTACATAAAATCAGCGCGATAAAGAGTAGTCCACCGGCAAGCGTGATCCCGGCATTGCATTTACGCGTGGACTCGTCGCCAAGCCGACGCTTGGCGCGCATCGACAACACACCACTCATGAGGCCTCCCACAGACCCATGTTTTTTGTTGTTGCCGATTAGAAAGGTATCTTAATAAAGTCGGGTAAATGGGTGCGGCCAACAAACGGTTAAGATCTTCAGCGATCACTCTCGCTGCACCGCGCCGATCATCGGTGACAATTTCATTGATGTTGATCGCAACGCGGCGACCGAAAAAAACACCACGCGTTTACTCACGATTTGCGTGTGCGGGAGTGGTCACCGCGCGCGCACCGAGTGCGCGACACGACGATGCTTGCTGAAGACTTACGAAATCGATGCCGCATGTAATTCGAGCGGGACGGTTACGGTCTGCCTAACCAGGGTGGTTGACGCATTCTTCCAGGCAGCGTCCCCGGCGCTTGCAACATGCTGGCGGATCGTGGTTAAGAATTTGCGGCGTCTTCGCGCCAGCGCGGACGCGCCGTAGCGGGGAGGAAAGAACAGGAAATGGCTGGGATTGTTGCGGGAAAAGTCGCCATCGTCACCGGGGGCGGGCGTGGCATCGGGCGCGCCATCGCCGAGCTGATGGCACGCGAAGGTGCGCGCGTGGTGGTGTGCGACATCGGCGCCAGCCTCACCGGGTCAGGCACCGATACCGGTCCGGCGCAGGAGACGGTCGCGGCCATCAAGAAATCCGGCGGCGAGGCGATCGCCTTCACGCTCTCCATCACCGAGCCGAAGAACGCGGAAGCTATCGTCAAGGCGGCGCTCGACGCCTTCGGCCGCGTCGACATTCTCGTCAACAATGCCGGCATCCTGCGCGACGTCATCTTCCACAAAATGAGCCATTCCGACTGGTCGGACGTGATCGCGGTGCACTTGCACGGCTCGTTCAATATGAGCCGCGCGGTCGCCGGCCATTTCCGCGAGCAGGGCACGGGCTCCTACGTGCACATGACTTCGACCTCCGGCCTAGTCGGCAATTTCGGCCAGGCCAATTACATGGCCGCCAAGCTCGGCATCATGGGCCTGTCGCGCGGCATCGCGCTCGATATGCAACGCTTCGGCGTGCGCTCGAACTGCATCGCGCCCTTTGCCTTCACCCGCATGATCGAATCGATCCCGGCGCAAACCGAAGCGGAGAAGCAGCGTGTCGAGCGGCTGGCGCAGATGACGCCGGAAAAAATCGCGCCGCTCGCGGTCTATCTCGGCTCCGACAAGGCGGACGGCATTTCCGGGCAGATCTTCGCGGTGCGCAACAACGAAATCTTTCTGTTCAACCAGCCGCGCCCGATCCGCGTCATCCACCGCTCCGACGGCTGGACGCCGGAAAAGCTCGCTGAGCAACTGAAAGGCGCCTTCGGCCCCTCGTTCACGCCGCTCGAGCGCTCCGGCGATGTGTTCAGTTGGGACCCGATTTAAAACTCAGAGCCGTCATGGCCGGGCTTGACCCGGCCATCCCGCTTAGGGTGGTTAGGCCGTGCCAATATGATCGGGATCACCGGGTCACGGCGCGGAGCCTGTCATCGGGCCGCGCTTCGCGCGGACCCGTTGGCGCCGGCCCGGTGATGACGGAGTAGAGAATGGCCATCGTCTACGAAAAACTTTTGGCGCTGCAAATCCCTCCGGTCGAGCACAGCTACGGCCCCAAGGACTGCATGCTCTATGCGCTTGGCCTCGGGCTCGGCCAGGACCCGATGAACGCGGACGAGCTTGCTTTTGTCTACGAGAAGAATTTGAAAGTGCTGCCGACTTTCGCGCTGGTGCAGGGCTATTCGCCCTACTGGTTGCGCAATCCGGCAAGTGGCGTGAACTGGACCAAGGTGGTGCACGGCGAGCAGGGCCTGACGCTGCACAGGCCGGTGGCGCCCGAAGGCACCGTGATCGGGCAAACCCGCATCGTCAAAGCGATCGACAAGGGCGAGGGCAAGGGCGCGCTGGTGTTTTCCGAACGTAAAGTGACCGACAAAACGAGCGGCGAATTGCTGGCGACGCTGACGCAGACCACTTTCTGCCGCGCCGACGGCGGCTTCGGCGGGCCGAAGCGCCAGGCGCCGGCGCCGCATCCGCTGCCTGAGCGTGCGGCCGATCTTGTCTGCGACTTGCCGACGCGGCCGGAAATGGCGCTGATCTACCGCCTCTCCGGCGACGTCAATCCGCTGCATGCCGATCCAGAATTCGCGCGCGCCGCCGGCTTCCCGCGGCCGATCCTGCACGGGCTTGCCACGTTCGGCGTCGCCGGCCACGCTCTGCTCAAGTCGGCCTGCGGCTACGATCCGGCGCGGCTGACCGCGATCAAGGGGCGCTTCTCGGCGCCGGTCTATCCGGGCGAAACGATCCGCACCGAGATCTGGCGTGACGGCGCCGTGCTAAGCTTCCGCGCCCGCGCGGTGGAGCGCGACGTCGTGGCGATCAACAATGGCCGCGCGGAAATCGCTGCGTAGATGAGTACTGCATGAGTAAGACTTCTTTGGAACACGACGACGGCCTCGCCGACATCCGCGAGGGCGTGCGCGCGCTTTGCGCCAAATTCCCCGGCGAATACTGGCGCGCGCTGGATCGCGAGCGGGCCTATCCGAAAGAATTCGTCGCCGCCTTGACCGAGGCCGGCTATCTCGCAGCCCTCATCCCGGAGGAATACGGCGGCAGCGGGCTCCCGATCAGCGCCGCCGCTGCCATCATGGAAGAGGTTCATGCCTCCGGCGGCAACGGCGCCGCCTGTCATGCGCAGATGTACATCATGGGCACCATCCTGCGCCACGGCAGCGACGCGCAGAAGCAGGAATACCTGCCCAAGATCGCCGGCGGCGAATTGCGCCTGCAGGCTTTTGGTGTGACGGAACCGACCTCGGGCACCGACACGCTCAGTTTGCGCACCAGCGCGCGCAAGGAAGGCAACCACTACATCATCAACGGCCAGAAGATCTGGACCTCGCGCGCGGAACATTCCGACCTGATGCTGCTGCTGGCGCGCACCACGCCGCGCGAGCAGGTCAAGCAGCGCAGCGAGGGTCTGTCGCTGTTCCTGGTGGACATGCGGCTGGCGCAAGGCACCAGCATGACCATTACGCCGGTCCGCACCATGATGAACCACTCAACCACGCAGATCTTCTTCGACGACCTGCGGGTGCCGGCGGAGAACCTGATCGGCGAGGAAGGCCAGGGCTTCCGCTACATCCTCTCCGGCATGAACGCCGAGCGCATCTTGATCGCGGCCGAATGCGTCGGCGACGCCAAATGGTTCATCGCCAAGGCGACGGCCTACGCGAAGGAGCGCGTGCTGTTCGAGCGACCGATCGGGCAGAACCAGGGCGTGCAGTTCCCGATCGCGCGCGCCTATGCCCAGATGCGCGCCGCCGAATTGATGGTGCGCGAGGCAGCAGCCCAATACGAGGCCGGCGGCGACGTCGGGCCGGAGGCCAACATGGCCAAGCTGATTGCCGCCGACGCCTCCTGGTTCGCCGCCGACATGTGCGTGCAGACATTTGGCGGATTTGGCTTCGCCGAGGAATACGACATCGAGCGCAAGTTCCGCGAGACCCGGCTCTACCAGGTGGCGCCGATCTCCACCAATTTGATCCTGTCGTATCTGGCCGAGCACGTGCTGGGGCTTCCGCGGTCGTATTGATTTCACGCCGGCAGCGCGGCACGGTTACCTCTCCCCGCTTGCGGGGAGAGGTCGACCGCCGAAGTGTAGCGAAGGCGGTCGGGTGAGGGGGCGTGGCCGCATGCGGGGTGCCGACAAAATAAGAACGGGGCTGGCGCGTCGACTGCGGCGAGACTCGACAAGCGCTGAATTGCGCCTTTGGAACAAACTCCGTGCGCGCGCGATCGATGGCAATAAATTCGTCCGCCAGCAACCGATCGGCGATTACGTCGTTGACTTCTTATGTCGCGAAAAGCGACTGGTCATCGAAGTTGACGGTGGTCAGCACGACGACAGCATTAAGGACCGGGTGCGCGATCGATGGCTTCACGAGCACAACTATCAAGTTCTGCGGTTCTGGAATAACGACGTCGTGCACAATATGAACGGCGTGTTGGAAATAATCGCCGACGCTCTGCGCACTGAAGCGCCCCCTCACCCGGTTCCCGCCTCCGGCGGGAACCGACCTCTCCCCGCAAGCGGGGAGAGGTAAGCATGCTCCCCCTCGAAGGCCTCTTGGTCGTCTCGGTCGAGCAAGCGGTGGCGGCGCCGC
>CAYLMY010000195.1:0-1100 GCA_964384635.1 uncultured Undibacter sp. | reverse complement strand
CTCCCCCTCGAAGGCCTCTTGGTCGTCTCGGTCGAGCAAGCGGTGGCGGCGCCGCAGTGCACCTGCCGCCTCGCCGATGCCGGCGCGCGCGTGATCAAGATCGAGCGTCCGGAAGGCGATTTCGCCCGTTACTATGACCACGTGGTGCATGGCGAGAGCGCCAATTTCGTCTGGCTTAACCGCGGCAAGCAATCGGTGATGCTCGACCTCACCATGACGCAAGACAAGGCGCTGCTGGAAGCCATGCTCGCAAAGGCCGACGTGTTTGTGCAGAACCTGAAGCCCGGCGCGCTTGCCAAGCTCGGCTTCGCGTTTGCGCGGCTGCGCAAGGACTACCCGCGGCTCATTTGCTGCTCGATCTCCGGCTACGGCGAGAGCGGGCCTTACGCCCAGCGCAAGGCCTATGATCTGCTAGTCCAGGCCGAGTCAGGTGTTGCCTCCGTCACCGGCGGGCCGGAAAGCCCCGCGCGGGTCGGCGTCTCCATCGTCGACATCGGCGCCGGGCTCAATGCCTATGAGGCGATCTTGGAGGCGTTGATCGCGCGCACCCGCAGCGGCGTGGGTGCTGAAATTTCAGTCTCTATGTTCGACGCCATGGCGGAATGGATGACGGTGCCGTTGCTGCACGGCGAGGGCGGCACACCGTTCAAGCGCATCGGCTTGGCGCACGCCGGCATCGCGCCCTATGGCGTGTTCAAGACCCGCGATGGCGCCGACATCCTGATCGCCATCCAGAACGACCGCGAATGGCGCGTGCTGGCGGACAAGGTGCTGGGTGATGCCTCGCTCGGCACGCAGGCGAAATTTGCCACCAACCCGAAGCGGGTGGAGAACCGCGCCGAAACGGATGGCATCGTGGCGGCGGTGTTTGCGCGCCACGACGTCGCGCCGCTGAGCAAGATGCTGGAAGCGGCCGATATCGCCTTTGCCCGCGTCAACGACTGGGAATTGCTGGCGACGCACCCGCATCTCAGAAGGATCACCGTCGGCGCGCCGAGCGGGCCGGTCTCGCTACCCGCGCCGGCGCCACTGCGCGCCGGACAGGAGCGCAGCTATGGCCCGATCCCCAAGCTGGGGGAGCATACGGAGATGATCAGGAA
>CAYLMY010000194.1:4745-6316 GCA_964384635.1 uncultured Undibacter sp. | reverse complement strand
TCGATCCGTCCGGCTTTGTGGAGGCGCGCATCGGCTCCTCGCCGCACGGTCAGGGCCTGCGCACCGCGCTCGCCCAGATTATCGCTGACGAAATCGGCGTTGCGCCACAATTCATCAAGGTGATCCACGGCGACACCGACAACACGCCCTACGGCTGGGGCACTTTCGCCAGCCGCTCGCTGGTGATCGCCGGCGGCGCTTCGCTCATCGCCGCCAAGAAAGTGCGCGCCAAGCTGATCACCATCGCCAGCCATATCTTGGAGGCGGCAGCGGACGACATCGTGCTGGAGGACGGCGCCGCGAAAGTCGCGGGCACCGACCGCACGGTCACCATCGCTAAGATGGCGCGCGAGGCCTACACCCAGACGCATAAATTCAAGGGCGAGATCGAACCGGGCTTGACCGAGAGCGGCACTTACGATCCGTCCGGCACTTTTTCCAACGCTTGCCATATCGCGCTGGTCGAAGTGGACGTGGAGACCGGGCGCGTGGTCATCGAGCGTTACGTGGCGGCGGAGGACGCCGGCCGCATCATCAACCCGATGATCGCCGACGGCCAGGTGCATGGCGGCATCGCGCAGGGCATAGGCAACGCGCTGCTGGAGGAGATCATTTATGACGAGACCGGCAATATCCTCACCTCGACGCTGGCGGACTATCTGCCGCCGACCGCGCACGAGATCCCGCCGATCGAATTGCACCATATGGAAACGCCGAGCACCATGTCGAACACCAAGGCCAAGGGCCTGGGCGAAGGCGGCGCCATCGGTCCGCCGGCGGCAGTGATTAACGCTATCAACGATGCGCTCTCGCCCTTCGGCGTCGAGATCGACGAGATGCCGGCGACACCACAGCGCATCCGCGCCGCCTTGCGCGCCAAGGAAAAAGCCGCATGAGCGCCAAAATCGAAATCATGCTCACCATCAACGGCCGCGATCACGCCATCGCGGTCGAACCGCGCCGCACACTGGTCGACGCGATCCGCGAGGACTGCGGCCAGACCGGCACCCATATCGGCTGCGAGCACGGCATCTGCGGCGCCTGCACCGTACTGGTGGACGACGAGCCGGTGCGCTCGTGTCTCATGTTCGCCGTGCAGGCGGCGGGCAAACAGATCCGTACCATCGATGGGCTCGCCGACGGCGACACACTGCACCCGATGCAGCAGGCCTTCATGGACCATCACGGGCTGCAATGCGGTTTCTGTACGCCGGGTTTCCTGATGCTGGCGGTGGGCGTGCTGGAACGCGAGCCCGATATCAGCGATGAAGACCTGCTCGACGTGTTGTCGTCCAATCTCTGCCGCTGCACCGGCTATCAGAACATCATCAAGGCCGTACGCGCCGCGGCCAAGGAGATGCGCGGAAAATGACCAAACCGGCCAAATTCATCGGCCGTTCGGTCCCGCGTCTGGAAGATCGCCCGCTGCTGCTCGGCCAGGGCCGCTTTGCCGCCGATATCAATTTTCCGGGCCAGTGGCACATGCGGGTGGTGCGCTCGCCCGTGGCGCACGGGAAGCTTCGCAAGATCGACGCCAGCGCGGCGCTCAAGCTGCCGGGCGTGCATGCGGT
>CAYLMY010000194.1:0-4645 GCA_964384635.1 uncultured Undibacter sp. | reverse complement strand
GCCAAAGTGCCGCACTGGAATCGCGACCGCTTGGCGCTCATGTTCGGGCGAAAACCTGAGAGCGTTCAGCTATTTGAGGGCCATGTCGGCGGCGGCTTCGGCATCCGCGGCGAGATGTATCCGGAAGACCTGCTGGTGTGCGCGGCCGCGCTGAAATTCCGTAAGCCGATCAAATGGATAGAGGACCGGCGCGAGCACCTGATCGCCGCCAACCACTCGCGCCAGCAACGCCACAAAATCAGGGCGGCAATCGACGTAGAAGGGCTGATCCTCGGCATCGAGGATGAGTTCTTCCACGACAATGGTGCCTATGCTCGGACCCATGCGGCAACGGTGCCTGACCTCGCCGCCGCCATGCTGCCCGGCCCCTACCGCGTGCCGGCCTATCGCGCCGTCGGCCACATGCGGCTGACCAACAAGACGCCCTGCGGCACCTACCGCTCGCCCGGCCGCTACGAGACCACCTTCGTGCGCGAACGGCTGATCGACGCCATCGCCGCCAGAACCGGCATCGACGCCATCGAAATCCGCCGCCGCAACCTGGTGCCGAAAAGCGCCATGCCCTACGACCTCGGCTTCGGCACACTCGGCACCCGCCTGATCTACGACAGCGGCGACTACGCCAAGCTGATGGACAAGCTGCTGACCGCCGCCGACTGGCCGGCGATGCAACGCGACTTGGCGCGGCGGCGCGCCGGCGGCGAAAAAGTCGGCGCCGGCTTTGCCATGTTCGTGGAGAAAAGCGGGCTCGGTCCGTTCGACAAGGTGCGCATCGAGGTGGCGCCTAGCGGCGCCATCGAGGTCGTCACCGGCGTCGCCTCGGTCGGGCAAGGCGCGGAAACCGCGATTGCGCAGATCGCCGCCGACACGCTGGGCGTCAACTACGCCGGTATCAAGGTCACGCACGGGCAGACCGACCGCATCGACAAGGGCCTGGGCGCCTTCGCCTCGCGCGTGACGGTGATGTGCGGCGAGGCCACGCGGCTGGCCGCGCTTAAGCTGCGCGAAGAGGCGCTCGCCGCCGCCGCCGAACTGATGCAGACCACGCCCGGCGCGCTCGACATCGTGGACAGCGAGGTGGTGCGCACCGGCGCGCCCGGTCCATCGATGTCGCTCGCGGCGCTGGCGGCCGCCACCGACGGTTTGAGCGCCGAAGCCGAATTCAAATCGAGCCAGATGGTCTACCCTTACGGCGCCCATGTGGTGCAGCTCAAGCTCGACGCCGACACCGGCGGCGTGACCATCGAGCGCTACTTGGTGGCCTTCGACATCGGCAAGGCGGTCAACCCGATGCTGGTGGAAGGCCAGATCATGGGCGGCATGGCGCAGGGGCTGGGCGGCGCGCTCTATGAGGAATTTCTCTACGCTGAGAACGGCGAGCCGCTGTCGGTCAGCTTCGCCGACTATTTGCTGCCGACCGCGCGTGAAGTGCCGGGCGTCGAGGTGATCGTGACCGAAGACGCGCCCTCCCCGCTCAATCCGCTCGGCGTCAAGGGCGCCGGCGAAGGCGGCATCACGCCAGTGGGCGCGGCGATCGCCTCGGCAATCGACGACGCGCTGCAACGCCCAGGCGCGGTGACGCAATTGCCGGTCACGCCGCAGAGGCTTAAGGCGCTGATGGCGGCGGACTGATGGATTTGGCTGGTGCTAGCCGCCGGTCTGCGTCCGCAGCGCGGGTGCAGATGCCGGCACGGTTGTGAGGCTGAGCCAGTCGCCGCGCTCCGCCAAGGTGTCGCGCAGGAAGTCCAACTCATAGCCGGCGTTGTGCGCGACCGACAAAACTTCGTCGACGCCCAGGCGAGGCGCGGCAGCCTGCGTCCACAGAATCGTGCAGCGCGTGCCGGTGCGGCAATAGAACAAGATCGGCCCCGGCAGATCGTCCATGTGCCGCGCGAAGGTACTGACGACGTCGTCGTCGGTTGCGCTGGCGTTCTTCACCGGCTGGTAGCGAAACGCGAGCCCGTGCCGGCGCGCCGCCGCCGCGGCCTTTGCGTTCGGAAGCTGATCCGGCGCCTCGCCGTCGGGGCGATTATTGACGACCGAGCGGAAGCCGCGCGCCGCGATCTCGGCGAAGTCGGCCTCGACGAGCTGCGGCGCCACCGCGATATCCGGCTCAAGCTGAATAATGTCGACCATGAAAGCGTCCTCTAGAACTGAACTGGCCGGCCGCGCCGGACAGTGGGAAACGTCTTGCTCGGGTCTAGAAATGCGCTTTGCAGGGAGCGCCGCAAGTGGATTTGAGAAAATAAATCTATAATTCCAATGATTTGCCTGGTTTTCGAATAAATCATTCGCGCCAAGAAGATCGCGGGGAAAATCCTTCTCGCCCGCACACCGCCGGGACCGCTGCGATCAAGCGCGAATTCTTGCTATCGGTCCGTCGCCGGAAAGTTCGGCTTGTAGCCATTCGGCGCCGCCTCGACGCGGCCGGCGAACGGCGCCCCGACATGGCCGGGAAACACCAGCGCGCCGCTCGAAGCGCAATAGTCGAGCACCTTGCGCCGGGAAACGCGCGCAAGCGCTGCGTCCGAATTCTTCGGGAAATTCCAGTCCGGGTAATAGACCTGCAGCAGGTGGTGCCAGACGTCGCCGATGAAGGCGGCGCGCGCGCCGTCGCTCTCGAGCTTGAAGAACACGTGACCCGGCGCATGGCCGGGCGCTGCGTCGATCTCGATGAAGTCGTTGAGCCGGTGCGGGCCACATTCCACCAGATCGGCGCGCCCGTATTCGAGGATCGGGATCACGCATTCGCGGAAGGTGCCGAGCTCCGCCGGCCCCTCTTTTGGATCGGCATCGATCTTGGAGAAATAATCGACGTCAGGCTTGGAGAACACGTAACGGGCGTTGGGAAAGGTCGGCACCCACTTGCCGTCCTTTTGCCGCGTATTCCAGCCGACGTGATCGTGATGCAGGTGCGTGCACATCACCAGATCGATCTCCTCCGGCCGCGCGCCGGCGCGGGCGAGCCGCTTCAGATAATCGACGTTGAGCATGTTCCAGAACGGACGGCCCGGCTTGACCTTGTTGTTGCCGCAGCATGAGTCGATCAGAATTTTCTTGCCGCCGACCTGCAACAGCCAGCTGTGGACGGCGAGTTTGATGCGCCCGGTTTCCGCTTCGTAGTGATGCGGTGCCAACCAGCTCTCGTGTTCGGCCAGACGCGCGTCGGTGAAGTCCGGGAAGATGTCGCGCAGCGGATAGCACGGCAGATAGGTTTCCTCGATACGCGTAATGGTGGCCTTTCCTACGCTGAACACCGGCGTCTCCTCTCGCAACCTCGTAGCCGCATGACCGTCGGCGAATGCCCGAACCCTTGCGGGCCCGGGCATTCGAAATCGTCCGCCGCCAATCAGCGGCAGTGCACGTAGTGGCGGCGATGATTTTTGTAGTAATAGCACCAGCCCGGCCGCGTGGCGTCGGCGATGATGGCGCCAGCCGCGGCGCCGATCACGCCGCCGGCAAGCGCCGCACCGACGGACCGGCCGGCCAGGCCGCCGATCAGGCTGCCGCCGGCGGCGCCGAGCAAGGCGCCGCCCAGCACGCGATCCTGCCGGGCGGTCTCGCAGCCGGCGAGCGTCAAAGCCATCACGGCCACCACGAGTAACTTACGCATTGGCTTCTCCTTCCGTTGCTCTATGCCCCCCGGAAAGATTGCGACGCTTCTGATTGAATCATCCCAGCTTCTTCAACAGCCGCACCACCAGGCGCTGTTCTTCCGCGGTCAGCGGCGAGAGCGTGGCGGCGGTGATTTCGGCGGCGACCAGCATGGCGGCTTCAGTCACCTGTCGGCCACGCTCGCTGAGCGCCACCGCGCGGCGGCGACGGTCGTTCGGATCGGCCAGCGCGGTAACAAAACCGCGCCCGCTTAAGCGATCGACCACACCCTTGATGGTGGCCGCGTCGAGATAGATCAGCCGCCCGAGGTGGTTCTGCGAGCACGGCCCCACCTCGTAAAGCTTGGCGAGCGCAGCGAACTGGGTTTGGGTCAAGCCCTCGATCATGCGCGCGGTGAAGATCGAAGTGTGGCGCTGTATGGCGACGCGCATCAGGAAGCCGACCTGGTCGTCGAGCACATAGCGGCCATGCTCGGGCGCCGCTGGCGCCACAACTTTCAATTTTTCGCGTCGCATCGGTCCGCCGTTCTCTTGCCGCCCTACCCGCAAAAGTTATCGTCGTGAGAAATCATGACCGGGATCGGGACCCGGCGAAAGGCCCATAGCGGCCCGCAACCGAACATACCGGCTTTCCGGGACACCCAAATTACACGGTTAGATAGTCGCGTTGCACGTCCAAGTTGTTGTCGAGTTGTGCCATGGAACCGTGCCAGCGGATCCGGCCCTGTTCGATTATGTAGACCGGTCGCAGACATCGAGTTCTCAAATACGCAAACCGGCCAAAAGTATCGGGCACTGCCCTGTTCAGCCGCGCGGCTTGTCGCGGAAGCGGTCCATCAGCGGCTTGTCCTGGCCGCCGTCGATCTCGATCATGGTGCCGTTGACCATCTGCATGAGCGGCGACGCCAGCATGGTGACCAGATTGGCCACCTCCTCCACCTCGGCGATGCGGCCCATCGGAATTGAGGCGGGCGCCAGCTTGTCGGCCTGTTCGCGCGGGATCTTCATGTCGCGCGCCATGGCGTCCACCA
>CAYLMY010000193.1:0-6360 GCA_964384635.1 uncultured Undibacter sp. | reverse complement strand
GATCCAAGACGGACAATTTTTTTCCTCACTTTTGCGATCGCTCGATTATCGATCTGATCGTTTCGAAAGCTTTCGACTCCGGATCAATCAGCTCAAAATGGCCAGCGGCGGCAATCGTGATCTCCTGCACTGAATCTCCGGCCGAAGCCGCGCTCGCGGCATAAGCGCGGCCAATCGCAGCCGGCACGATTGGATCGAGCGCGCCCGAAATGATTGCCTGCGGCACGCCGATGGGAAGGAGCGTGGCAGGGGACGTGTCCGAAAAAATGTCCCAGGACCCACGCATCGCGGCGCCGACAAGCGCGTCAACCGTTCGTGGTTCGCCGCAAGCACCCGGCCCGTGCAGACGATACGCGCCGAGGTCGCCGATGCCAGCAAGGCTGATCGCCCGTTTAATCGCAAGAGGATTTTCCCGATAGAGCGGGCTGGTCTTTGGCAACCGCGGACGCGCGGCGACCCACAATGCCAGATGGCCACCTGCGGAATGGCCCACCACCACAACATCGCCGAGATCCAACGGGTAGCTAGTTGCAAGCTTGCGCAGCCAATCGATCGCACTGGCGATGTCCTCGAAACTGCCAGGATAGCCACCGCCGGGCTCACCGAGACGCCGGTATTCGACGTTCCAGACAGCGATGTCGTGTTGGCGAAGATCTTCGGCGGCATAGGCCATTAGCTCCAGGCCGGGTAAATCCGCGCGCCAGCATCCGCCGTGAATCAATACCGCCACCGGATAGGGACCAGAGCCTGAAGGCAGCCAGAAATCTCCAAACTGGCTGGGGCTGGCTCCATAATGAATGCGCTTGGTCGCGACCGGCCGCTTGCGCGAGAGCAAATCCGTATAAGAAATTTGACCGGCCATTGCCGTCGTGAATACCGGCGCGAGCGTCAGTATTGCGCTGACGACGAGGGTCATGACTATCGAATGAGTGCGAGGACCACTCATTGTCGCGCGGCATGATAATCTCGCGCGATCACCCGGCAGGCCACACACGGCGCCGATTTTTTGCGTCGTCTGTATGAGAGCGAAGGTCATTGACTTTGAACCTCGCGTTTAGTTGCGCGACACTATGCCTGCTGGAAATGCGAACAATGAAATACTATAATTGCCAAGATAAGAGCGATGGTCGTAGACTATGACGCTCGCGTTTAGCTGCGCTGGCTGTGCAAACACTGGTCATCGTCCATGCTGCAAGTGCTGAGCATATTAAGCATAGTGATTGCAGTTGGCTGTCTAATATATCTCCTCACGGAGAGCCTAAGGAACTGGTTATCGGGGCGGCGCCAGATAAGGCAAGTCAAAAAGGAAAATAAGAAACTCGAAAAGATTCGCCGCATCGATGAGAAACGCCAGAGATCGCTGCCAAACGTCGATGCAGCAGACGCCCGTCTGGAACGCGCTGAAGACGACGAAATTCTGCGCACCCTCGGGCGATTTGGATATGCGCTGCTGTTCATATGGGAAGCGTTTTTAATTTTGCCCGTCGCATGGGGCGAAATTTTCGGAGGCCCTGACTGGCCGCAGCCGTCATTTTTTCATTTGCTTCGCGTCACTGTCGGTTATCCATTAGTCGTGTTTTTGCTCTGGCGGTTGTTGCTTCGGATTCGACGACGCTTCGCCCGTTCGGCCTGACGCGGCGAAAAACGGCGGCGTCTTCGGCAGGATTAAGAAAGCCGCCAAGACTCGACGCAGACGAAAAATGCCGATGACGCGGAAGCATTTACATTGTATGTCCACGCCAAGCGGTTTTGCGTGTGGAGATTGATGCCTTGCGTCCGACCAAAATAGCGCGCGCCGCCGGCACGGCCGGCAGCGTTCCAGTCGAATGCTGCCAGGTCTGCGGCCACGCGCCGCTTACCGACGTGCTTTCGCTCGGCTACATGCCGCCGGTCAACCAGATGGTGCCGATCGGGACCGTGCCGCATCAGCAGCCGTGGTTCCCGACCAATCTCCTGCATTGCCGCAATTGCGAGCTGGTGCAGCTCGGCCTGGCGGTCGATCCCGCCATTATCTTCCCGCCCGAATATCCCTATACCAGCGGCACCACCAAATTGCTGCGCGACAATTTCGCCGACCTGCAGCGCGAGGCGACCGGCATGTTGGGCCTCGGCGAGGACGATCTGGTGGTCGATATCGGCTCCAACGACGGCACGCTGCTGTCGAATTTCAAAAGCGGCGGCCACCGCGTGCTCGGCATCGAGCCGACCGACGTCGGCGACATCGCCAACAAGCGCGGCATCCCGACGCTCAAGCGCTATTTCGGTCCCGAGGTGGCGCGCGAGGTCAAGCGCGAACACGGACCGGCGAGCGTCGTCACCGCCGCCAACTGCTTCGCCCATATCGAGGACGTGCATTCAATCGTCGACGGCATCGTCGAAATGCTAAAGGACGGCGGCGCCTTCATTTCCGAATCGCATTACCTCATCGGCCTGCTCGACACGCTGCAATACGACACGGTCTATCACGAGCACCTGCGCTATTACTCGGTGGCGAGCCTCAAGCATCTTCTGGAGATGCACGACCTCGAAGTGTTCCACGCGCGGCCGATCCCCAGCCACGGCGGCTCGATCCGCGTCTACGCGGCGCGCCACGGCACCCACACGGTGCAGGACAGCGTGCGACACATGCTGGCGGCCGAGCCGCGCGGCGAGGCCTTGGTCAAGCGGCTGGCCGCCTTTCGGCGCGACGTGGTGCTGTCCAAGCTGCGTTTGCTGTCGATGCTGCGCGAGCTGAAGGAAAAGGGGCAGCGCGTTGCCGGCATCTCAGCGCCGTCGCGGGCGAGCACGCTGGTCAATTACGTCGGGCTCGACGAGGCGCTGATCGATTACGTCTGCGAAATTCCCGGCTCACTGAAGATCGGCAAATACATGCCGGGCACGCAGATCCCGGTGGTGGACGAGGCCAAGCTGTTTGAAGACCAGCCCAACTGCGCGGTGATCTTCTCCTGGCATATCGCGGATGAATTGGCGCCCAAGCTCAAGGCCAAGGGCTTCCGCGGCCAATTGATCACGCCGCTGCCGGTGCCGCGATTCCTGTGACGATGGACCAGGTCGTGGGCGCACAATCGCAGGACAAGGCGAAGGAGGTCGCCTTCTTCGACCGCTTCGCGGCGGCCGACGATTACGACGTGTTCCTGCCGCGGGCGAAGGCGCGCATCATGGATGCCTTCGCGCGGCTGAGCGCGTTGGCGCCGGGCGCGCGCGTGCTCGACGTCGGCTGCGGCTCCGGCACCTTCACCGGGCTGCTGGCCGAACGCGGCTATCGGGCCTGCGGCCTCGACATTTCGCCCAAGCTGGTGGCGCTGGCGCGGCGGAAATTTCCGGCCATCGACTTCCACGAGGGTGACGCCGAGAACCTGCCGTTCGACGCCGGCCAGTTCGATGGCGTGCTGCTAAGCGGGCTGGTACACCATTTCCCCGATCCGCGCCGCCTGGCTGCCGAGGTTTTCCGCGTGCTCAGGCCGGGCGGACGTTTCGTCGCCTTCGATCCCAACCGCATGAATCCGTTCATGTGGCTCTATCGCGACCAGGCGTCGCCGTTTTATAGTCCGCTCGGCGTCACCGAGAACGAGCGGCCGATCCTGGCGTCAAGGACCGCCGAGGTTTTTCGCAATGCGGGTTTTCGCGTGCAAACCGACACTTTGGCCGGCCTGCCCTACCGCTACGTCGCTTCGCAGCGCACGCGGGCCATGCTGCCGGTCTATAATTTCATCGACAATGTCATATTCAACTTGGGCGTCATGAAGCCGTTCCGTCCTTTCGTGCTGACCAGCGGGGAAAAGCCGCGATGACCGTGCGGCCCGACATCGCCGCCAGCGGCGCAGCCACCACGGTCGAGAACGCGGATGTCACCGTAGTCGGCGGCGCCGGTCATGTCGGCATTCCGCTGGTGCTGGCGCTGGCGGAAGCGGGCCTGCGGGTCAACGTCAACGATCTCAACCGGCAGAGCCTGGACACGCTTAAAAGCGGGCGGCTGCCGTTCATCGAGCGCGGCGCGCAAAGCGTGCTCGCCAAGGCGCTGGCCGGCAACCGGCTGGTATTCACCGATTCATCCGACAAGATTTCGGCCGGCGGCCCGGTCATCATCACGATCGGCACGCCGGTCGATGAATTCCTCAATCCGGTGCGGCAAGTGGTGCAGGACTGCATCGACGCCATTTTGCCGGCGCTCGCCGACGGCCAGCTCCTGGTGCTGCGCTCGACCGTGTTTCCCGGCACCACCGGCTGGCTGGCGTCCTATCTGCAAGCCAAGGGCCGCAAGCTGAAGGTGGCGTTCTGTCCCGAGCGCGTGGTGCAGGGCAACGGGCTGAAAGAGTTGCGCGAGATGCCGCAGATCGTATCCGGCTGCACGCCCGAGGCGGAACGCGAGGCTGCCGCCCTGTTCGAGCGCATCACGCCGGAAGTGGTGACGCTGTCGCCGATCGAAGCCGAGTTCGCCAAGCTGTTCAGCAACGCCTATCGCTACATCGAGTTCGCCGCCACCAACGAGTTCTACTTGGTCGCCAAGTCGGCCGGCGTCGATTATCAGCGCGTTTTAGCGGCAATGAAGCACAATTATCCGCGCGCGCAGAGCATTCCGCGCCCGGGCTTCGCCGCCGGCCCCTGCCTGGTCAAGGACACCATGCAGCTCTCCGCCTTCGCGCGTAATCAGTTCGGCCTCGGCCACACCGCGCTGCTGATCAATGAGGGGCTGGTGTTGCACGTGGTCGACGATCTCAAGCGCCGCTTCGATCTGTCCAAGATGACGGTCGGCCTGCTCGGCATGGCGTTCAAGGCCGAAAGCGACGATACCCGCGCCTCGCTCAGCTACAAGTTCAAGAAGGTGTTGAACGGACAGGCGCGTGCGGTCCTGACCACCGACCCGTTCGTGACCACGGACCCGGAATTGGTGCCGCTCGACGAGATGATCGCCAACAGCGACATCTTGATCCTGTGCACGCCGCACGCCGCCTACGCGCAGGCCGATCTCAAGGGCAAGCCGGTGCTCGACGTCTGGGGTCATCTCGAAGGTGCCAACGTCATCCGATGACGCCCGCGCCGCCGCGCCTCGATATCATCATCCCGGTGTACAACGAGGGCGCCAATATCGTGCCGACGCTTGCTTCGATCGCACAGGCCGTGAAGACGCCGAACCGCGTGTTAATCTGTTACGACCGCGAGGACGACGACACGCTGCCGGCGATCACGAACAACCGCGACGCGTTCGGGGACTTGACGATCGAGTTCGTGCGCAACCGCGGCCGCGGCGCCCATGGCGCGGTGCTGACGGGATTTGCCGCGAGCACCGCGCCGTATCTGCTCGTGTTTCCGGCCGACGATAACTACAACGCCGGCATGCTCGATGCCCTGGTGGCCGAGGCGCAAACCGGCTGCGACGTGGTCTGCGCCAGCCGCTTCATGGCTGGTGGCGACATGACCGGCTGCCCGTGGCTGAAGGCGGTTCTGGTGCGGGCCGCCAATTTCACGCTCTATCATCTAGCGCGGCTACCGACCCACGACGCCAGCAATGGCTTCCGCCTATTCTCGCGGCGCGCAATCAGCCAAATCGAGATCGAATCGACGCGCGGCTTCTGCTACAGCATCGAACTGCTCGTGAAATGCCATCGGCTCGGCTGGCGCATCGGCGAGGTGCCGGCGCAGTGGTTCCAGCGCGCGCACGGCGCGAGCCGCTTCCAGGTGCTAAAGTGGCTGCCGGATTACTTGCGCTGGTACCGTTATGCCTTCGCCACGACCTATCTCAGGCGGAAGGCGGAGACCGTACCGCGCAAACGCGCGGCGTGACACCGGAGAACGAACAGGATGGCCGGGGATTGGCCGAAGATCAAAGCCCGCCGCACCACCACCGTGTCGCCGTGGATGGCGATCATCGAGCGCGAGGTCGAGTTCGCGCAAGGCGCCAGTCCCGAGCTCTATCACGCGGTCGGCCAGCAAGATTACATCGCCATCGTGGCGTTGACGCCGGACGGGCGGGTTCCGATCGTGCGGCAATACCGTCCCGCACTCGAGCGCTTCACCTGGGAATTGCCGGCGGGGCTGGTCGATAAGGGCGAGAGCCCAGCGGCCTGTTGCGCGCGCGAGCTGCGCGAGGAGACCGGCTTTAGCGCGCGCGCCGTGCATGCGCTCGGCGCCTACGCACCCTGCACCGCCCGGCTGTCGAACCAGATCCATTCGTTCTTTGTTGAGACCGGCGAGCAAGGGCGGCCGAGCGAAACCGGTATCGAAATGCGGCTGGTTACGCCTGCGGAACTGGCGAGGCTGATCCTGTCCGGCGAATTCGTACTCCAGCTTCACATTGGCGCCCTGCTGCTCGCCGGGCTGCGCGGCTATATCGACCTCGGCACCCTGAAAGCCGGCTCCTAA